>PFCB01000020.1:0-12705 GCA_002773135.1 Candidatus Magasanikbacteria bacterium CG10_big_fil_rev_8_21_14_0_10_47_10 | reverse complement strand
TTTCGAATTGCGATTCGGCTCTCCTCCATTTTTTTGTGCAAGACCTTTATCAAATCAGCCCGCCGCTCGGCCGTAAGATCCGGCAAGGGCAAACGAATAAGCGTGCCATCATTCACAGGACTAATTCCAACATCAGAATTGCGGATAGCAATCTCAACCGCCTGCATCAGCGCCTTGTCCCATGGGTCAACGGTCAACGTTTTTGCGTCCGCGACACTAATGGATGCCACCGCCTTGAGTGACTGCTTTGTGCCGTAGGCTTCGACCGGAATATCCTCGACCAGCGCCGGAGTGGCACGACCGGTTCTCAAATTTGCAATATCCTGCCGTAGATGGTCAATGGCTTTTTGGAATGACTCTCGACTCATTTCCGCTTTGTTCATATGCTTTATTTTATTAATTTGCCGGAATGGTGAACCCGACATATAACCATTCAGGATGATCGCGATGTACGCGCAAAACCGATGGAATTTGGCCGGATGGCAATTTTTCACTAATCCAGGTTTGTCCGCCGTCAACGCTTTTGTACAGTGTTGATCGGTTATTGATAGTCGCGGTGTAATATATTTCGTTGGGATTTTCCGGGCTGACAGCAAGACCAAATATGCGTGCGGCACCGGGTGCGTGGAGCAAACTCAATTCCTGCCAATGCTCGGCACCATCAGTTGACCTATGAATACCATACGTTGATGCGTAAAACATCAAATCCGGTATGGTGGGGTGCATAACAAAACGTCGGTACTCTTGCCCACCCGCTATGTTGAAAAAAGGATTAACTATCTGCACCCATGTCTCTCCATCGTCTGTCGAACGCCACATGCCTTTTGACTGTGTGCCAATAAATATTCGATGATCAACAAACGGATCTGTAAAGATATCTATGGACTGAGTTTTAAACCGACGCCCAATTCTCCAGCTGATACCGTTGTCCGAGCTTTGCAAAAAATCGCCATTATATGTCAACAGATATACAGGATAGGGATCAAATTGTCCAACAGCAACCGAGCTGACCCGGTCATCGCCGGAAATCCGGTACACTTCAGACCACGTCCTATTGCAATCATCACTACGAAAAACCTGACTTCCATTGGTGGCGAATATGACACACTTGTCCGCCGGGTGAACCGCGACACTATAGATAAAACCGGCATTCGGGCCACTTCCCGGTCTTTGCCAGGTCCTCCCACTATCATAGGTAAAAAACATTCCGCCTTCGCGTGACGCCCAATAGAGCGCATTTGGATCATTCGGGTCTTCAAAAAGCCGATACACGCTCAGTGTATTCAGATTTTTCGCGCCATCCGGTTCGGGAAGTGTTGAAATGGGTGACCACGCCCCCCCTTTGTCTGTTGATACGAAAAAGCCACCCGCTCCGGATGTCTGGACTTCCTGCTCTGTCCCAAGAGAAAAGCAGCCCTGCCCCATGAGGACGATGGCAAACAGCGTGATGGGAAATATTTTGTACTTCATAGTTGTTTATGTGCCAATGGCCAAAAGAATATGATCAATAAGTAGCTGAGGATGAACATTTTTGGTTATGTAGCGCCTTGCTTGCTCTATCTCTGCTTGAATATGCAAGAGCTGTCCGGCGCTCACGCGTGGCGGACTGTCCAAGTAATGTGCCGATGCCGACGAACCAATCTGTGTCAGATAAATATCACGCGCCAGCAGCTGCCATAGTTGCAGCCGCGCATCAATCAATTGTCTGGCAGCGATGTGGTCTGTCTTGTCGCCAAACATTTCAGATATTGCCGCGCGCTTTTCATGAAAACTTTTGTCAAAAAGAGAAACAAATGTGTGAACGTTTTCCTTATACGCGTCATATATACTCATATCGCCGGCCCACTCCAACGCGCGACCAGGTTTACCAAGTGACACTCGCGCCATCTCTGTTGATTGTTCCGGATCGAAACCTCTGTCCACTAACATTTTTTGAATTTGAATCGCCGGAACAGGTGAAAAAAAGATATCTGTCACCCGGGACCGAATGGTAGCGAGGAGCGCGGACTGATCGTGTGTTACGAGGAAAATGCAGGTTTTCCCCCGTGGCTCCTCCAATGTTTTTAAAAGCGCGTTGCTAGCGGCGGCACTCAATAGGTGCGCGTTATCGATGATCGCAATTTTGTATCCCCCCTTGTACATGGGGTGGCGTGAAATAGAGTGAATCATCTCACGAATCTGATCAATATCAATATGCTTTTTTGTCTTGCCGGTTTTTTTGTTCAACCCCCGTTTCACAAAATGCATATCAGGATGAATGGCGAGTGATGCCACGGGTATTGCCAATAGCGTACCGGCGAGATCAAGCGCCACAGATTTTTTTCCTATCTGCTCCGGCCCAACAAAACAATACGCGTGAGACAGTGCGTCATGCCGCGCGAGGCTGTCCAAATGCACGCGAATTTTTTCGTGCCCAAGTATGTCATCCATATATACCAAATCGTATCACAAAGAGCCGCTTTTCTCAACTTGCTCTGTCTGTTCCAAAAGGAACTCAAGCGTCATTGCCGCCGCTTTTTTCCACGAAAATTGCGACACGCGATCTTTGCCCCCAGCAATCAAGCGCGTTCTAATTTTCTCGTCCGTCAAAACAGCCGACAGCGCGCTTACTATTTCGGGAACACTGTGCGGATCGCAACTGCGCACAGCGCCATCGCCCACCTCATCCAGGCTTGTTCCTTTTGAAGTGATAACCGGCGTGCCGGCAGCAAAAGCTTCCAATACTGGCAGGCCAAACCCTTCGTAGAGGCTTACAAATAAAAGCGCTTCTGCCGATTGCAGGAGAACGGGCAGATCTGCCTGCGCTACCCAACCAAGCTCTATAACATCATGATCAAATGATGACTGCGCAATGGCCGAACGCACCGTTTCATACCCATGTCCTTGCTTTCCAACCAGTACATAGGTCAAATCTTCTAATCCGGACTCTTTCTTGAATTCACAAAATGCGCGGACCATATTTGCTGTATTCTTTTTTTCTTCCAACCGACCGATTGACAGCACAAATGGCTGCACAACACCATATGTACGCAACACCTCCTCATGCCGGCCGGGCGGGGCCTGTCTAGCAAAGGAAGTATCATACCCGTGTGGAACGACTCGCACTTGCTTGGCAATTGAAATGCCGAACACGCGTACGATTTCATCTTTGGTAAACCGACTCGGCACAATAATGAGGCCACTTCCGGCACAGGCTTGCCTGGCAGACCACATACTATACCAACGCTCAAACCAACTGTATGACATGGCAAAACGAGACGCGGCGATATCGTGCACTGTCATGACTGTTTTTTGGGGGTGAACAATTGGAACCACGTGCGCGGGCACAAATAATACATCAGGTGCGTGCAGAAGCATTTCTATGCTCAGTCTCACCTGCGTCCACAACCGCTTTGGCGGCCAGCTTAAAACCTTGCTCTCCCAATTTTCAGGCAAATTGCCCAACTCCCCTACCAATGGCTCTTGTGAATACAAACGCACACGCACGTCAGGCGGGGTTATCTTTTTCAGTTCTTGAATGATGTGCCACGCGTACCAGCCGACACCGGTTTTGTGCCCTTCGTTCGCGCGTGACGCATCAATGGCTAGCAGCATGTTGCAAAAATAAAGAGTAGGGAGACAGGAGCAGTCATACGCGCCGTCAATATACATTAATCCGGCCGCTCAGTTTGAGATCAACACCCAGGTGCGTGACATCCATGTGCGGAATGCGAAACGCGCTTGGCACGCTCTCCACCCCGGTTCCGCCTATGGCGGACAGCGCACTCTTCCCGCCGAACAGCATAGGCGCCATGTACCAAAGCACACGATCAATAATCAATGGGTCAAGCAAGGCTTCCTCAAAGACAGATCCATGCACTCCGGCCCCTCCCTCTACAAACACGTGCTGAATACTTCTTTGACCCAAATACTGCAGCAGCTGCTTTATCGAAACCCGCGTCGCTCCAAACGCGCGCGTTTCAATACCGCGCTCAGCATAGGCTTGACCAGCCTGCTCCAGCGCTCGGCCGGTTGTAGCAACCAACACATTGGCATCACGAAACACCTTCATTGTCGTTGGCAATGTTAGAGAAGGATCAAAAATCACGCGCAACAGCGATTTGCCGGTGTACTCACCGTGCGCGGCCAGCTCAGGGTTATCCGCACGCACTGTCCCACTGCCCACCAAGACCGCATCACACATGCTGCGCTCTCGCCGCGCGTCGCTCCTGGCCTGCTCGCCTGTAATCCAGGCAGAACTGCCTGCGCGCGTTGCAATCTTTCCATCCAACGTACAGGCCGCTTTCATGGTCACGTATGGCAGCGACGTATTGGTCCACTTGATAAACGGTTGATTCAAGTCAGCTACTTCCCTATAGAGAGGTGACCCTTTTTTAAGGCATTGTACGTCAATACCTTTTTCCTTTAACACAGCCATCCCCCGCCCGTTCACCCGTTCAAACGGATCGCGCATACCCATAAATACCCGTGCAATACCCTCCTGCACGATTCTGTCTGTACAGGGCGGTGTACGGCCATAGTGACGGCATGGCTCAAGCGTAATATATAACGAGGCGCCCTTCAGATCAGTGCCGGCGGCACGCGCCTCGTCCATAGCAACAATTTCAGCATGCCTCTCGCCTGCTTTTTTGTGCCAGCCGCGGGCAACGATTTTGTTTTCTTTTACCACAACAGCACCAACAGCGGGGTTCGGCAAGGTATGACCCAGCCCCTTTTGAGCCAGTTCTATAGCGTGTTTGAAAAAAAAATGGTTCATGGCTGATTGACATTAAACCCCTGTGTCCCTCTACTTCGGTTGCTTTTTAAACTCTATGGCAAGCACTACAGCCCGCCCAACATATGCCCGTGCTCCCGCTTTGCTTTCAGATACCCGTCATTCACGCCATTTGGTGCAATCTCAACGGACACTTGGTCCACAATATCAAGCCCGTGCGCGCGAAGACCGGCCACTTTGTCCGGATTATTTGTGAGTAGCCGAATTTTTTTGACCCCACAGTCAGCCAAAATTTGCGCGGCAACACCGTACTCACGCAAATCTTCCGGCAGACCAAGCGCCTTATTCGCTTCATACGTATCCAGCCCTTGCTCCTGCTGAATCGCATATGCTTTTATCTTATTGACAAGCCCTATGCCACGCCCCTCCTGTTTCATATACAAAAAAATACCTGATCCCGCGTCCGCTATTACAGCCAGCGCTCTTTCCTTTTGCGGACCGCAATCACAATGTTGAGACCCCAACACATCACCGGTAAGACATTCTGAATGCACGCGAACAAGTATGGCACTGTCCGAATCAATCGTTCCTTTTATGAGAGCAATATGGTCAGCATTGTGATGCGCATCCGTGTATACGCGCATGTGCCATTCCCCCGTGGAGGTCTTCACATCTGCTGTTGCGTCAAGATGTATATCGGATTGCATAAAAAAATTTACCGTGCCGCTGAAATACTTCTTTTATAGCTCTCCAAATTCTCAAGCGCAATGCCCGTCCCTTTTGCCACGCAAAGCAATGGTTCATCAGCTACGTAGCACGCGACTCCTGTTGCCTGCCCGATCAATTCATCCAAATTTCGAAGCATGCTGGACCCGCCGGACATGATAATACCCTTGTTCATCACGTCGGCCGATAATTCCGGCGGCGTACGATGTAGCACCTCTTTGACCGCCTCAATCAATCCTTCCAAATCCAATTGCAGCGCCTCAGTGACATCATCACTTGTCACGGTAATGGTTCTGGGCAGTCCTGTTATCATGTCCCTTCCTTTCACTTCCATAAACAAAGGTTTATCCATGTACATGGCAGAACCAACTTTAATCTTAACTTCTTCCGATGAGCGGTCGCCGATAGCCAGACCGTACTTGCGCCGGATATGCTCGGCAATGGATGCGTCAAAACGCGTGCCGCCAATGCGCACAGACCCGCAGGAAACAATGCCGCCCAATGAAATGACTGCTATTTCGCTGGTGCCACCGCCGATATCAATAATCATGTGCCCGGACGCGCTGCCAATGGGAATGTCAGCGCCAATGGCCGCGACAATGGGCTCTTTAATAATGTATGCGGCGCGAGCGCCGGCCGCCATGGCCGCGTCTATCACAGCACGACGCTCTGTGGAGGTTATACCGGCCGGTACAGCCACCATAACCTCTGGACGAAACAGACGAACACCCCCGAGTGCCTTATTAATAAAATACCGAAGCATGGCTTCTGTTGTTCTATAATTTGCGATTACGCCATCTTTGAGCGGCCGCTCCGCCCGAATTGAGTCAGGTGTCCGTCCAATCATTTCCTTTGCTTCCAGACCCACTGCCAGGACTTTGTTATCATCAAGCGACATTGCCACAACAGATGGCTCATTGACAACAATACCCCGTTTTGGGGCATGAACAAGAACATTGGTTGTACCCAGGTCAATCGCAACCTTTTTTATCCACATGATGGTTTGTGTTAAAGCTCTACTGCAAATGATCGATCAACCAGTAAATCGGTTTCAATCTGATACCGCGAATCACCAAAATGAGCCTCCTGCTCCCCCGGATTCGCACCTGCTATAGTTGTATCAAACCCCAGGTCCAGCGTCAATTCCGGCCGTGTCGTGCCCGGTTGCTTTTGTACAAGCAGCTGATAGCCTCCATTGTCAATTTGACGGCGAACAGCCGGCGAGAGCTGATACACAAACTCCAATGATTCCGTGGTATTTGGTTCAATCACCGTAAATGCGCCGAACCATTGCTTATCCAAATCAACTCCCTGATCAACCTCGCCTACAGGTATGGGCGTGCGCGTTCCGTTTGGGTTGATAATAGTCGCGCTATGGAGAATAGAATCTTTTGGAACAAACGCGCGCGCGTACGTTCTGTAACGTGTTGTAAATTTATCAAATCCGGTTGGATGCACGTATGTCATACGCGCAACGCGGTAATGGGCACCCTCGATATCTCGTGTTTCATATGTTACATGTCGCCTGATCACGGCATCGGTTTTAAGCGCGCCAAGATTCGCATCCACCCACATCAAATAGTCGTAGTCCACCATTGCCACAGACTGCACCAGATCCAGTTCCTTCATTGGCTTTTGCAAATCTGCGTCAAACGCGTATCCCATGATATGACGCTGCGCTATCATATTTTTTATAAGAGTGAGATAAACATCCGGTTTTGCGAATGCATCAATAGCAAGGGTATCAATGAGCCGACGAAAAAATGGCTGCAAAATTTGCTTCCGCTCTTCAACCGCCAGTCCCCTCTGTTTGTATTGAAATTCAACCTCGTCTTCCAGTTGCTTTGTCACCGTATCCGCGGTAAATGTCATTCCCTGAATGGTCAATGGGCCGGTCAATCGTAACAACTCTTCCAAAACAGTGGGTGTCACCCCAACAATGGCATCAATCTCCTGCGCCGCAGTGCCACCTTCTGCCCGGTAATACAACAATGCCTGTTTCGCGTTGACGGCAAAATCCGGAGACCAATTGCTATCACGAAAATACCATTTATCCACGTACAGCTCGCGCGTGATAATGGACGGCGGAACAGGGCTCCAGTCCTTTGGTGTTCCCGCATCTAAATTTTCTGTCCCGTCAAATGCTAAAATTTCCACATGTCCTTTATCTACGCGGACTGTCGCGTAGCTCCCGATAAAGCCGCCACCCGGACGAATCTCTGTATTATTCAAAAATAAGAGAAGATACGTCCTTGGCTCGTCAAACCCCAAAAAAGGCGGGACCAAATCAACCAGGTCTTTGTTTTCCTCTCCAATATATCCGCGGATGAGGTCGCGCGTCAGTTCACTTTGGAGCAACTGCTCCGGCGTAAGTGAGGTCACCCACCGGAATGCCCCATATATTCCTACCCCCAGCAAAAAAATGACAAACAATACAATATATGGCCACCTGCGTTTCTTTTTTTTATGAAATGGATCTAACGGATGCATCATAGAAGGTTATGTAATCACGCCCGAGCTAACAACGTCTTGCTTCCGCTTTTTTTGCGAAACGTTAAAGCCCAAATATTTACCCAGCATCAAATGTGTAACCGCGTCAATGGCCGGGATCGCGCTGATAAAAATGAGCGATATGGGAAGCAGCACCCACTGCAAGAGCATAATAATATACTTATGGCGCGGATGCGACTCCGGTCGGCTTGGCAGGAGCGGAAAACTAAAGAGCGCGGATAGCAAAAGTCCAAGCGTCGCAACGGTCATGAGAGTCTGCAACAGATGCGGCGTGTTGATAAACAACGCACTTTGCCGAACCGACTCATTGGCCGCCAAAATAGGAAGCTGACCCAACACAGTAATCAATATGGCAACCAATGACCATGACCATTTGCCCTCCCACTCCAAAAATACCCATTTGAATTTTGTAAAAAAAGGAATTCTCCTTCCCTTTTTTTTGAACTCCCACAAAAGATACGGGACATGCTCAACTCCCCAGGCCCAACGCCGCTGCTGCTTATATAGATTTTTTATGCTTACCCACCAAGAATCATCTCGCACTGTGTCCATGGAGACCGGCAAATACATGGGCGTCACTTCGTAATCACCATCATAGTGGAGCAAACACTGATAAAAAATGCGTGAATCTTCACTCACAATTCTCTTTTCGTGGAATCCAACGTCCAAGAGCGCGCGCCAGCTCATAGAGTGAGATGAGAACGTGACCAACGCGTCCTGGCGGGCCAGCGCGGTAAAGATCCAAAACGTGGTTCCAAATGACATAACACGCAAAATTGCCGGCGAATCCCATATGTTGTTGTTAAACAGGGCGATGGGCTGAAACGAACTGCGTGTTGGATTTGGATGTGTGCAATACAAGTAGGTCAAATACGCAAAATACTGCGGGTGGCAGATTGTATCAACATCAAACACCGTGGCAATCACATGATCCGGATTCCAGCCTTTCTTTTCAATATACTCTTTCATCCGCTCTTCCGCATAATGAAGGTTTGATCCCTTTCCCGGTATTTCATTTTCTAAACCTTCGGGATGCAAGGTTCCCACGATATCGGCGAAGTCACTGTCAAACGCACTGTGCGCTCTGGAAAGTATTTCTTTATAGTTTGCATGGGCACGCTGTTCACCGGCGATGACAATGGTACATTTTGTTTTATCGTAGGCAGCGGCCCGTATGCTCTGAATGGCCGTTTCCACCACGTCCCACTCCTCTTCATAGAGCGTCAAAAAAATAACATGTTGTTTGTCCTGCCAGTTTGAAAGATCGTGCCGCATTGAATCTTTCCAATCAACAGAACGGACTTCTCTAAATCGGAGCCATGAAAGAATCAAATAAAAAGAAAAGTTTATGACACGCAGCATCCAATAAATGTCGAACAAAATCACTGCATAAATCATCCACAAGGGCCTGACAAACGACAACACAAGTGCGACAATAAGCGTCAACCATACCGAAAGGCCGGGTAAGACTTCTAAGATTCTATATTTCGTGTAGTCGGTCATACAAATGATATACCACTCACCACCACAGTAAACTCCCCCTTTGCCGGAATGCCCATGGCAAGAATTTCTTGTATGGTTCCCCGATAAATACTTTCAAATTTTTTTGTAAGCTCGCGGCACACACAGACCTGTCGATGTGGCCCGAGCACACTTGCAAGCGAGGCCAATGCCTTTTCAATCCGGTGCGGCGATTCGTAAAACGCGACGGTATATGCGGATGCAGCGACCTCTTCAAAAAATTGCGCGCGCCTCTTTTTATGTGGCGGGAATCCAAGAAATAAAAATTTATCCGTTGGAAGTCCGGACACACTCAAAGCGGAAAGTAGGGCAGACGCTCCGGGGATGGGCACCACCCGCACGCCCGGCGCGCGCCTGGATAGATACGCAACAAGTGTATTCCCCGGGTCAGAAATACCCGGCGTGCCCGCGTCCGAGACAAGTGCAATATCACTTCCTTCACCCAAGAGCGCTTCAATTTCTCTATACGTTTTTTCATCACTGTGCTGATGAAAGCTGCGTGTCGGCGTCTTTATCTGTACATGATTGAGCAGTGATCGTGTGACCCGTGTATCTTCACAAAAAATAACATCAACCTGTTCAAAGGTCTCAATAGCGCGTCGCGTTATATCCCCTAAATTGCCAATGGGAGTGGCTACAATATATACTGTTCCGGATGTCATATTGATTGTGCTGAGTATAGCTAAAAAAAAGCTATTTTGCAACTCCTTCCACAGACTGGTCTGTGCAGGCGTATCTATGCTATACTATGTTGACTATGAAAATAAGCCGTACCCGATACACTGCCACCCTTTTGCTATTTTCTTTGCTCACACCGCAGGGGTACCTTTTTGCCGCAGAAAGCGCTTTTAACCCAAATTACCTGATTTCTGACCAGGAAATGCAGGATCAGCAAAGCATGATTCGTGACGATATCGATGCTTTTTTGCAGGAAAAGGGTGGCTACATCGCCACACTGCGTACACCGGATAAAGATGGCACAGTGAGAACTGTGGCCGATATTATTTACAGAGCTGCGCAAGAGCACCGGATAAACCCAAAATACATTCTCGTAAAACTGCAAAAGGAACAGAGTTTAATTACGGATCCCAATCCGACCCAAAAACAGTTGGACGGCGCGACGGGCTATGGCATCAATGATGGCTGTGGATGGTCATGCGCTACCTACTTGGCGAACAAGGGGTTTGGCAAGCAAGTGGACGCTGCGGCGGGTATCATGCGCTGGTACTATGATCACGCCAATTCTGAACCATGGATCAAAAAAGCGAACGCGGTGTATGCCATAGATGATACGCGTATCACGCCGGCAAATAATGCCACAGCGTTTTTGTACACATACACGCCGCATATACAGGGAAATAAAAATTTTTGGTCGCTCTGGCAACGATGGTTCGAACAGGTGTATCCAAATGGAACGCTGTTGCAGGCCGATGATGGAGAAACAGTGTACTTGATCCAAAATGGAACAAAGCGGGCATTTTCCAATATGACCGCGCTTACCAGCCGATTTAATCCGGGCATGATAATTACTGTCCCGGCTTCCGAGCTGGCACGCTATAGTGACGCCACTCCAATCACGCTGCCCAATTATTCCATCTTACGCCAAGCCGGCACCTATTACCTACTGGCGTTTGACGAAATTCGCCCGTTTGAAAGCGACAGCGTCGTACGAGATCTTGGGTACAACCCCGGAGAAATCATAGATGTGCAACCGGCCGACATTGCGTTTATGAATCGTGGCAAAACGATCAAGGTCGCGACAGCCGAGGCACTGTATGGTCGCCTGATACGCATAAAGGAAAACAATAATCTGTATTTTCTCGATGAGGGCATTTTGCATTTGCTGACCGAACAGGAGATCGCCGCTATTAATTTTCCAAACCTCCGCGTTGAGCCGGTGTCAATAACTGACTTGCCGCGCCCGGTAATGGGCAACCCTGTATTGTTCAAGGATGGCACCTTGCTGTTGCCGGACGGCTCAAGCAAAGTCTACGTCATTGAAAACGGCAAAAAGCGACATATCGCGTCGGAGGATGTTTTCAACGGGCTTGGGTACAAATGGAAGAATATTATTCGCACCAGTGAATTTACCGGACTCAACCACGAAACCGGAGAGCCGTTGTATTTGCGATCCGACGCACCAAGTGATGTACCGGAGGCGACACTCGCGATTCAGGAAATCCCTGTTCGCGTGGCACCGGGGACGACCGTGCCGCTGCCTGCAAATAACACTCCTGATACATCACTGGGCATAGAAAATTTGATGGTTCGCACTCCGGCTGATCAGACTACCTACATTGGAGAGCGTTTTGAAACAAATATAGAAACGTACAGTATTGCGGACGCCGCGGGCAACGTTCTGGCGGGAAAAAATATCAACTTCGTGAGACCTACCGCCTCACTGGCCAAAGTTATGACCGCCTACCGACTCATGCAGGAGGGTCTGCCGCTGGGCTCGACGCAAACCTATGATCCTGCTGATCACAAAGCAACGTACCATCGCTTTCGTGTTGATGCGGGTGAAAAAATAAGAAACAGGGATTTATTGGATGCCATGCTGGTATCGTCTCTCAACACACCGGTTCGGATGTTGGTGGATGCCGTAGAGGAGCAAGAGAGCATCTTTGTGAACCGCATGAATGACCAGGCGCAAGCCTGGGGACTTCTCAATACGCATTTTGCAGGGCCATCCGGCGAGAATATAGACACTGTCACCACGGCGCAAGAGTACCTAACCATATATATGCGCGCGGTCGGCAACCCAACCATTAAGGCAGTCCTGGGGAAAAAATCATATGAATATGACGAGGTTCTGGACCTGGATGGCATGCCGCACCATTTTGACAGTCATACCAATGATTTGATAAAAGACCCCTCTCTTCCATTCTTGATTATTTCAAGCAAAACCGGTTATCTCTACGAGTCGGGCGCAAATATGATGATGCAAGTGCAGCGAAAAACAGATGGAAAGGAATTCTATATTCTTACCATGGGTGATGTTGACCACGCGCACCGGTTCGATGAGACAAGGCGCATTGCCAAATGGGCAATGCAAACGTTTTAATAAGTCATATACCCCAATACTGTATGTCACTCGTATTCGCAGGTCTCACCCCCCACCCCCCGCTATTGATTGAGGCAATTGGCAAAGAGGAGGGCGCGCGAAATCTACAAAAAACGAAAGAGGGACTAAACCGGCTTGAGCAGGACCTCTATTTATCAAAACCACATAT
>PFCB01000008.1:922-6249 GCA_002773135.1 Candidatus Magasanikbacteria bacterium CG10_big_fil_rev_8_21_14_0_10_47_10 | reverse complement strand
AACAATACTTCTGTTTTCTTATTTGATTTATATTCTCTATTTTTCGTCTTCTTAAAACCGGAACTATCAATAATATTCACATACCCATCTTTGAGTTTTGACGAGCCATTGACAAATCCGAGAGAAATAGAAAGTTTTGTTGAATAGGATCCGGCATATACCGAAGCACCTCCGTTTTCTTTAATATTTAAAAGTGCCAAAAATATAGCGTAATTGGGATCATCTGTTGCATACACAAAAGCGGATTGTTCCGGTCTTCCATCTTGACCCACGGAAGTGTTTGGTTCTAAGGCGGTCATTGCTTTTGTCGACCCATGAAAAAGAACTGTATTAAAAATTGGTTCAGGTAATAAATGGTTATGTTTTCCGCAAAAAAGATAGAAACTCTGAAAATTTTTCTTGTTTTTAATAAAGCGCAAAAACTCAACAATATTTGGTAATTGCTTTTGACGCATAAAAGTTTGTAACAAATTTTTATAGATAAGCGTCTTATGTCTCATATACAAATAATATCAATAAATGATGATGATTAAAAGAGCGGAAGCTGTGTGCTTCCGCTCGATGTGGCAGGGTGACGAGGAGACCGTTAGGTCTTCCCGTACTTACCCCAACCTTTGTTCCAGTTGACGGGTTCGGTGTGTTGCGGGATGACAGCGACATCACTGTCTCTGCCGCACTCCTGTTGCGATCCATGAGTCATATTGGAAAGCTCCACGAGCTTATCCCTCTGACTCCTCACTTTCTCTTGCAGTGTCTGCGTTTGCATGACTTACTCCTTTCGGTTAGGTGTTTACTGACTCAAGTTCTTGGAGAATCGCATCCGCTAATCTCTTTTCAGAATTTCGGCAGAATGCAGTCTCCGTTACGTTGGTGGTGCCGTGCTCAAAGAACTTATTTCCCGCCTGACCACCATAGCAGAGCGAGAAATATTCACATTCTTGTCGACAACGATTCACGCCTCGGACAAAATCCTCGACATACACAACCAACTTTCCGCGTTCAACGATGGTCTGCAAGTCCTCATTAAGGATGTTGCCAACCACGAAGTTATTGTAGCGTGGAGCCACTGTGTTGAGAAACTCCGGCGCGAGCAGTACGACATCTCCATTCCAAGCAACGCTCGGAAAGATATCATACACCTCTGGTGATACAACTTGCCCATCAGTCAAAGCTGCCAACGATGGCAACATCCGGGCAAATTCCCTCACTTTAATAACCGGGTTTTCTTGCCACGCACGGAAGAGTTCCTGCCAGAATTTCGTCACTCTGGTGGTGCCGTCCGCTTGTTGGGAATTGATGGTAACCGTGTGAACACCGAGTTGTTCTTCGACATTTACGCCAAGTGAAGCACATCCCAGTTCAACAAAGAAGTTATACAACTCCCTTGCTTTGCCGAGCGTGTTCCCACTTACAACACAGATAGCGCTGAACGGGATCTCCGCTTCCCGAAGGTAACGAATCCCGAGCATGATTTTGTCGAATGATGGAGAACCATTCCAACCAACTCGCTTGGTATTTGCCCAAGCCGGTCCATCGATACTCACCCCAACTCGAAACTGATGGTGGCGAAAAAACTCACACCAACGCTCGTTGATAAGCGTAGCGTTAGTTTGAATTGCGTGACGCACCAGTTCTTTCTCGCGCAGGCGTTCGAGTGGAAAGACGAGCCTCTCGAAGTGGTCGAAGTCGCAAGCCAACGGTTCTCCGCAATGCCAGATGATCTCGACAACATTGCCAAGCTCGGCTATTCCTTGGGCGACTCGCTCTGCTACCGCGGGCGACATCTTGCGATTCTTATCACGATCCGGAATGTAGCAGTAACTGCAATTAAGATTGCAGAGCTAGGTTGGTTGCATGACCAACCGCTCGACAGAAAACCTGATGTCCATAGTGGGTCACCTCCTTTCGGTTTTGTTTTGAGAGTTTCAAGGTACTTGGCGGAACAGAACCATTCTACTCTATCCAAGATAATAACTAACTGTTTATGGTGTGTTGTCAAGGTATACAGAATATAGATATTCAAAAATTGTTAAACATTTTTTCCGCCATTTCGTTCGCGATATAGTTGGGGGCGTGGTTTTCTTTTTTACTTTTTTCTAGGATGTCATGAAGCCGTTCTTTTATGGCGAATACCTTGTCGTAAATTCGTTCATCGTTGTTTTTCTTGTGTTCATATTCGTCAAAGACCGCGATAAGGCCACCAGCATTCACCACATAATCAGGCGCGTAGAGAATGCCCAGTTTGAAAAGCAAGTCGCCAATCGTATCATCTTCCAGCTGATTATTGGCTCCGCCGGCAATGATACGGCACTTGAGTTCGGCAATAGTTTTTGAATTGAGCGCGCCGCTCAAAGCGCAGGGGGCGAATATATCTACTTTTTGTTTATGGATTTCCGATGGCGCCACTATGACGACTTTCGGAAATTTCTTTTTTATTTTTTCCGCGACTGACTTGTCGATATCCGCCGCATACACTTTGCCTGCTTTTGGATACACAAGCGCAAGCAGGGCGGCGCCGACCTTACCAAGACCTTGAATGGCGAAAGTTTTGCCTGCAAGATTGTCGCCGTCATCTAAAAATGAACAGCACGTTTCCATACCGAAATAAATTCCCAAGGCAGTGCACTCTGTTGAGTTGCCGTTAAAACCCACAAAAAACGGACTCACGCTTTTCATTAATTTTAGATCATCTTGCAATACACCGACATCCGTTCCCGTGATAAAATCTCCATTCAAAGCATTTACTTCCTCGGCGTAAGAAAGTAGAAGCCGTTTACGATTTTCGCTTGTGAGGCGCTTGGGCGCGAGAATCACGCCTTTGGCGCCGCCGCATGGCAAGCCGGAGAGCGCTGATTTATATGACATTAATCGCGAAAGACGCAAGGCATCCCGCAGTCCGTCAAGAGAATCGCGGTAATGCAACAGCCGAGTTGCCCCGAAAGATGGAATGTCTTTGTTTTTCCGATGGATCGCTATAAATCCCTTTAGTCCGGTTTCGGGATTATTAAGCAAAACAACCTTGTGATGGTTGTCGTATTCTTCCAGTTTTTCTATTTCCAACTTTAAGTTTGAAAACGGAGTCATTAGAATTAAAAATGAGGATTTATATGCGCCCGCACTTCTTTTCGTTTGTCTTTGCCAAGAATGATTTGTTTAAGCGCGTAGGTTATATATACTCCGCCAAGCATAGCGGCGCTTCCCAACTGCGACCAGGAAACGAGTTTTCTGTTTAGCACCTTTTTGACGGACGCGAGCATATTGGGGTCAACAAGGTGCGCGCCGCCGACAATGTCGTCCATAATGATGCCGCCCGCGATTTTCTTTTCTCCGCCTTTTTCTTTTTCAAATACCTGGAGCTTCTTCTGCCAGTATCGCAGATTGTTATGAAAGATTTTTTTGTAACCCAAATCATAACGCTCAATATGGAGAACGATGCCATCGCCATTGTCGGTAATCATAAGCACCGGGACTTTATATTTCATCGCCAACTGCCTAATAGTGATTTTTACAGGAATATTGTCAATTTCATCAACCAGGCAATCAACTTTTTTTTGCTTTAATAAGGATTCCAAATTTTTTTCATTTACGCCTTTTGGTAAAAGTGTAACCTTGGCAAAAGGATTGTCTTCATATATTCGGCGCGCGGCCAAAAAAGTTTTGTTAAGCCCTATTTGATGCGCTCCTCCAAAGATTCGGTTTAGATTGGTTGTATCTAACTCGTCAAAATCGGCCAATATTATCTCACGAGAAATGCCGGCCTGGGTGAGCACAAAGGCGATGTTTGAACCGACGCTCATACCAAGCACGGCTACGCGAAAACGCGCCAACTTCTTTTGCTCGGTGGCAGTGATAAGGTCTTGATTGCGGTTGGTTTTTAATCTGAAATAATCTTCAGCACGAACGGTTTTTACAAGATGATTATTCCACGGATAGAAAACATAGGCGTATGCGTTCTTTTTTTTTGTGGCGTATTTTTTAAAAATATCGCTCGTGTATACATCGGTTTTAGATTCAGAGGCGTATTGCGGATTATCTATAAAAAACAATTCCTTGATTTGACGCGAAAAGGCGTCAACGGCAAAAATCCACGGCTCTCGTTTTTCCAGTTTCCGCGTTGCGTTATCGTTTAGAAATAGCGGTTTTTGTGCGGGAGAAGATTTGTTCATAATATACTTTATACCATTTTCTCGCTGTCATGCCAACCTCCCGTTTGGTACATTCAACCACGAAGTGCAACACTCTAGTAAAATAGAAGTGTTGCGCTTACTTGTTGAACTTAATGGATAGACCTATGTATTTACACTGACTTTTCCTTTGTGGTGCCGAGGGAGAGATTTGAACTCTCATGGGTTACCCCGCTTGCTCCTAAGGCAAGTGCGTCTGCCAATTTCGCCACCTCGGCATATTATAGTCAAATATATCACAAAAAGAGGATATAGTTAAACATTAAGATAAAATGTGCCGCGCTTCCGGCAATGACTAAATAATGTCCTATACCATATTGCTGCAGTTTTGGGACTTTACGCGCTAACGATAAATGACTTGTTCCGAATACAAGAATACCAAGACCATAAAGAATGCTCCCAACAAGAAGCCACATAAAAGCTTTATCGGGCACCGCTTTCTTTACGGGGAAAAGCGTTATGATATCAAGCATTACAATGAAAATAAACAAAATTGCTACAACTTGCCATTTAAGATTAGGGAAGATGATATAAAGAGCTATACCAATAAATGCTAATGCCCAAATAATACTAATTGCAGTAATCCCCAATGCTCCTTGAATCGGAACTAACATCATTGGCGTGTATGTGCCGGCGATTAAAAGATATATCATTGACCGGTCAAGCCGCGCAAAAATATTTTTTGAATTATGTGTTGGCGGAATAAAATGATAGATAGCGCTTATTGCGTAGAATATAAAAATACTTGCTCCAAACAAAGAAAATGAGACGATATGCCGTGCCGTGCCGGTTTGTGCCGCAAAAACTATAAGTAATACAAATCCAACCAAAGAAAAAATCATTGCTATAATATGCGATGCTGTTTTTACGGCTGGTGAAAAAGGATACATATTATATATTAGACCTGTTGATAAATATGCTAACTTTTTATTTCTTCTACTTTTTCTGCAGGTTGTCTAACGCCTAAACAAAACATATTAGTATTTTCGTTTATATGCGGTTTTGCGACTAGCTTACCACCTTTGGTTTCTGCCGCGTGTCCTACTTGAACTTTTTTTTTACATACAGAACAAATGTAATTTTGTTTCTCTGTATCTTCTTTTTTATTGTTTTAGGCACACACATTTGGCGGTTTAATTAATT
>PFCB01000008.1:0-904 GCA_002773135.1 Candidatus Magasanikbacteria bacterium CG10_big_fil_rev_8_21_14_0_10_47_10 | reverse complement strand
AATTAATAATCTTTCAGAAATTCGTTGGGCGTTTTGCCGTTTAAACCGCAATGTTCTAAATTGTTGTAATAAGTATTCCACACCACAAGCTCTTTTTGCAAGTGCCTCATGTTTCTAAACTTTTTTTGTTGATAAAACTTTTCTTCATCTTCCCGATGGCTTCTCTCAACAGTTCCATTTTGGGCTGGTTTCCCAGGATCAATCAGGTAATGAATAATATTCTTTTCTTTGCAGAACACGTCTAATGAATGAATGGTCTTTACGGTCATATCGCTTCGTTTGGTCATGCCTGTATAGTAATTCGTGAACGTTGAGTGGTTGTCTGTTTTAATCGCACGAATTGGATGAGGAAATCGCCCCAGAACGATTTTCAGAAATTTAATTGAATGGAATGTGCATTCCTCGTCAAACACTTCAAGGTGTCGCCACCGTGAGGCGGTGTCAATCGCGGTGTATTGGTAATATTTCTTTCCCTGTATAGGTCCGGGCACGTGTTTGACGTCAATTTCAATGAGGTCGCCGGGTGCGCGCTCCGCACGAAGATATTTGTACTTTATTTTCTTAACTCTATACTTTCGCACCAATCCCTCCTTCTTGAGAATCTTTCCGATGGTGCGTTCGTGGATAGCCACACCTTCTTTTTTTAATTTCCAATGTAGTTTCCGCGCACATAGTTTTGTTTTCTTTCGGAGTGCAATCACCAGCTCTTTAGTCGCTATGGGCGTTTCAATCCGGTAGCGTTTTGGCTCGGTTGATTGTGGCTCCAATCCTCGTTCGCCGTTCTCTTTGTATCGCGCCACCCACCGCTCAAGACTCCGTTTTCCATAGGGGCATATCTTTACCGCATCGACCAGCTTTATTTCTTTTTTTGCGATGGGAAGTACCCATCGAAGACGCTCTTCTT
>PFCB01000022.1:3139-75602 GCA_002773135.1 Candidatus Magasanikbacteria bacterium CG10_big_fil_rev_8_21_14_0_10_47_10 | reverse complement strand
GGCAAGCTCCTCCGGGTTGGAAAATTGTTCATCAGATATCGCAACACTCCATTCGTATAGTACCTGCGACCCCGGTTGCACGATATCCCGTATAAGCGATTCAAAGGAGCGGATCCAGCCGGAAAAGTGCAAGAAAATAATAAGAAATATAACGACGCAATACGCGATAAGAGTCTTTGATTTAAGATACATATCGACCTTCGTGCGTTAGCGTCTCCTTCGCTTGGTGTCACGGGCGGAAGGAAGCGCGACTTCATGGAGCAAGGTGGTGTCTTCCAGAAGGATGCCTGTTCCGCGAACAACAGCGGTAAGCGGGTCATCAGCAATGCGGACAGGAATTTCCGTGGATCGTGTGATCACCGTGTCAAATCCGTGCAGCAGCGAACCACCGCCCGTCAAGAGAAGCCCCCGCTCATGAATATCCGCTGTCAGTTCGGGCGGCGTGAGTTCAAGGGTCATCCGAATAATATCCACAATGGTTGTCACAGATCGCTCAAGCGCCTGATAAATATGATCATTGGAAACCATGATTTCGCGTGGCAGCCCGGTTATAACATCCCGTCCGCGCATCGGGAATTCCTTTTTTTCATGCGGTTTGAGGGCCGACCCTATTTTCATCTTTATTTGCTCGGCGTGGCCCTCTCCAATCAGCAAATTAAATGCGTCCCTCGCGTACTGCATTATATTTCTGTTCATATCGTCTCCGGCGACAACAGTGGATTTCCATGTCACGATTCCCTGCAGGGAAATGACGGCAACTTCCGCGTTCCCGCCGCCAATATCAACAATCATGTTTCCGATGGGATCCTGAATTGGCATTCGCGCGCCAATCGCAGCGGCCATTGGCTCCTGAATGACATACACTTCTCTGGCACCGGCCGCGGAAACAGCGTCTTCGACCGCTTTTGTTTCAACTTCCGTCACCTCAAGGGGTACACATACGACAACTCGAGGTCGAGTCACAAATGAAAGGCCGTCTTCGTGAATTTTGTCGATAAAATGTTTAACAAGCTTTTCCGTTACCTCGTAATCAGAAATTATCCCATTTGATAAAGGACGTGTCACGCGTATGTGCGGGGGTGTTTTTCCAAGCATTCGCTTGGCCTCGTGACCAACCGCCAAAATTTGCTCTGTGCGGATATTAACGGCGACCACTGTCGGCTCATTGACAACAATACCCTTCTCCGGAATGTAGACAAGGGTATTGGCGGTGCCCAGATCAATCCCAATATCTGAGCCGAATTTTTTAAACATGTTTCCAAACATAGTTTGGATAAAGTGCTATACAACCATGGACAGGATCATTGTATACGTTGAGTTAGCTGTTCAAACGAGATCATACTTTTTTCACGTGTCGCGGTTCGATGGGAATACTCCAATTTTTCGGTTTCCACGGTCTTTTCACTCACAACAACACGATGTGGAATGCCAATAAGGTCGGCATCCTTGAATTTTTCACCGGGCCGGATATCACGGTCATCATAGAGCACATCGACTCCGGCGTCAACAAGGCGTTTGTAGAGTTCTTCAGCATGATCGGTGCTGTCTTGAAGAAGAGATATCAGATGGAGCTGAAATGGAGCAACAGATTCAGGCCACATAATTCCATCTGCATCATGAAAGAGTTCCACGATCGTTCCCATAAGGCGTGTAATGCCAATGCCATACGAACCAAGGTGAACCGGAATCATCTCTCCGCGCTCATCGGTAATTGTCAAACCAAGTTGTTGGCATTTTGCCGTGCCAAAATTAAAAATATTGCCGACTTCGGCTGTTTTTACCTTTTCAAGCTCATCGCGGGAAACCCCCAGATCCGCGAGCATCGTGTCGCTCAGGACTTCTTCGTTGATGGCAATGTTTTTTTCTCGATTGATGTATATCGTATCCTCTCCCGCGTCCGTGATGGTCTGGAATTCGTGGCTGAATTCCGTGAATGCCCCTCCGGAGGCAAACGTGATAAATGTATTGCCACCCAGACCAACTCGATTGAAGACGTTCATATATGCCTCTTTTGTCTTGTTGTAGAACGATTCATGCTCTTGCTCATTCGCTGTATATGAGTACATGTCCTTCATGATGAATTCTCGCCCGCGCAAGATGCCGCTTTTGGCGCGCAGCTCATTTCGAAGTTTTGTTTGAAATTGGTAAACAAAAACGGGCACGTCCTTATAGCTGTGAATGAATGATTTCATCATGTCTGTTATAGGCTCCTCGTGGGACCATGCCAGACCGACATCAGTGCCATTTTTGAGCGTGCTTTTGAACCATATATCAACAACATCGTCATCCCAGCGATCTGTTTTTTGCCAGAGATCCTTCCTCTGCATCGATGTCATGGTGATCTCCTGTCCACCGAGCGCGTTCATTTCATCTCGAATGATCTGCTTAATTTTTTCTATCACTCTCAGACCAAGGGGCAGATACGCGTATACGCCGGCCATCTCCTTGTATATAAATCCTGCACGAATCAACAGCTCCGCATTTTTAGTTACTTCATCTCTGGGTGCCTGTTTTTGCGTCCGCGTGAACAGATGTCTTTGTCTCATAAAAGTGATGTCATGCTAAGCCCCTTTTTTGTACGAGGTGGTGGATACTTTAAACAAAATAAGAAAAATAATAATACACAGAAATAACAATATATTCCAAATACCCAGTACTCCCCTGCCCTGCAAAAAAAGTAAGAGTGTCGCAAGAGAACTTACGAGTAATCCCACAAGGAAGCTTCGCTGTACATCGTAAAATACCGCATACTTGGCCCGTGAAAAGTAATACAAACACAGGAATGTCACTAATGAAGCCGTGCCGATCAAACTAAAAAATAATGTGACATAAAATAAAATAAATCCGGTTACATTATCTCTAAAAGGATCAACATTCGTAAGAACAACCGCCCAGGCGCTCCAGCAGAGCAGGGTGGCTATAACCATGACTACGAGGTATTGCTTTAGTGTCATACTATATGCCAAAAACAGCCTTGTGGCTGTCTGTATTCTACTCGTTTGGCGGGCACTTGGCAAGCATGATCGCTAGGCAAGATACCGAATTCTGTCCACCCCCGGCTCACCGAGCGCGTCATTGATACGTGCGACAATGTGTGACTGGTTCAGCCTGATTTCCTGCGCGACCGCTGAGTTTGAGCAGGTTACTGTTAACGTCCTATTTTTTAAAAAAAGGGGCTTTACATGAACAGACTGCTGTTCACCAAAATAATCAGCAAAGACTTTTTCGGAGATTTCAACAACAGCGTTCGTCTCAATTTGCTTTTTCAGACCTGTATTCTGTTTCATTTTGTCCTGGAGCGCGTCCCCGACCGGTGTAAAAGGCATATCGTATTCAGAGACTAAACGTGGAAAAGCCACAAGAACCGCTTCCGAATGCCGGTGAAGTCCTAGCGTTCCACTCTATATACATATATCTTATCATCCTTTATCTCATATTGCCACCCCGGGAACGTGAACGCATAGGATACAATCAGGGCTCCGGGCTTCATTTCGGTACGAAGTTTTTTCATCAATTTCTCCATTTTTGGATGGATAAAGAAGATAGTTAACACGTCAATATGGGACACATCTGTTTCCCAAAGGCTTTCTCGCCGAAACAAAACATTTTTTCTTGGGCGAATGCCTTGCTTTATGCGACTCCAGTAGTACAGCACCGGGTTGATTTCAATTCCCACGCAGTGCGCTCCTGTTTTGGCAGCCTCAAACACGATTCTGCCATCTCCTGATCCCAGGTCCATCATTGTCATGTCGTTCCGTAGCCCGGAAAGAGAAATCATTTTTTTAACCCGTTTTTTTGCTGTTGGAACAAAGGGCGCGGCGCTTATCATGGCATAGAGCGAATACGCGGCAAAAAGAAACAATAGAACATAGAAGAGTCCCAGAACGCTGTATATGGCTGCTATAATTGACGTCATACTGTTGCAAAATAAAAGTGCGTGTGGTATGTATTTATGAGGTGAAACAATGGAGGTTACTGATGAGCAAGACTTCGGTACGCGTGGGCATCGTGGTGCCCGGGCTGCTTCTTGCGACGGACGGCAGAGGGTCGCATCCGTACAGGGACGCGGTCCGCAGCGGACGGTGCCACATGCCACTGCGCCGACTGGTGGAGCGGTTGGGGCCGGATAACGTCCGTCTCCTCGCGCCCATCGAGCAGATGAACGCCATGAACCGCGGCAACGCCATGCGGGTCGCTCTTGACCTGGGGGCGACGCTGGGTGAGCTGCATCTGCTAGCCGACTGCAAGCTGTCGGCGCGGAATGTGGTCTGCTTCAGCGGGACGGCGGTGACCGACACTGTGGTGCGGCAGCAGGGGCTGAGCGCGCTTGTGTCGGCACGCCTGCCGGATCTGACCGGCATTGGCATGCTGCAGCTCAAGCGCGTCATGTACGGCCGCCGTCCCTTCATTCTCGAAGACGACGCCTGTGACGCGGACACGCCCGCGGTGCCGGACGGTATCATGGTCGCCGGGAACTGGCACGATATCTTTGATCGGCTGGACATTCCTTGGCCGTATAGCTATGAACGGGCCGCACTTCCGTGCTAGGCGATCTCTGATCGCGTCCCACCACCTACCCCGAGGCCTGGAGACCCTCGGGAGCATTGAAAAGATCCTGAATCGTCGGGGTTTTTTTATTTTCTGAATTCACAAATATCTCGAAAATCGCAGCGCGCGCAGACGAACTGGGATGGTGTCGGTGCAAATTCTCGGGTATGTATTCGATCAAGTACTTTTTTCATTTTTTCTTGCATTTTTTCAAGTTCCTTGCTCTTGCCAATAAAGGATGTTTGTATATTATCATTTATATAGTAAAAGGTCAGCTTTGAAACAGTTCCATGATGTGCGTACTGCGGCAGTGTCTGTGCCGCTATTTGATACATCAGGAGCTGATCTTTGTCATCACCGGCAACTTTTTCTTTGCCCTTGCCTGTTTTGTAGTCAATGATGTGCAGCCCGTCACCGGTCGCGTCGACGCGATCCATCTTTCCGGTAACAGTATACGGCCCCACTTTAATTTTAAAGCTGCCTTCAATTGCAATGGGAATTGTCCAGTGACTTTCATTTGTCGAATAAAATATTTTAAGAATATCTTTTCCCTTTTTATAGTAATCCTCCTTTTGACGCTTGCTCTCGTACCAGTCTCCTATCCATGCTTCATCGTAGAGCGTTAAAAGTTCTTTGAGCTCCGGTACCAGGATCTCATCCGTCTGTGACGGCGTTGTTGTCGCCTCAAACAGAGAAGATTGCTTGGCCTCGTTGAGCTGCCGCACTCGCTCATAAAAGTGTTGCAGGGTGTTGTGTATGCTATTGCCAAAGCTAAAGCTCGCGGAGCCGCGAAAAGGAATCTTGAGCACATGCGCGAGTTTGTACTGGTATGGGCATGTGTCATAACTTCGTATTTGTGAAAACGAGAACATTTTCGGTAGAGGGTAAAGGTGGTCGACACCTGATGAGCCTCTATCTGTCGGCATCTGATCGCGGGTAACCGCAAGGGACTCCGACTTTTTGGGTTGTTGTCCAAGGTTCGTTGCCTGCAGTCCACTTTCCACTACAAACCGACTGACTTTTTTCTTTCGGACACCGCCATAATCATCCGCGCTTGTTAGAAATAAATTTTTTCGCGCGCGTGTCATTGCCACATAGCAGAGGCGCCGTTCCTCCTGATAGTGATAGTCCCCCTCCGGCAACTGCTCGTTCACAAGGGCAAGCGGTAGCTCAATCGCATCAGACCGTCGTCGAGACGGGAAACGATCTTCTACCATATTGACGACAAAAACATGGTCAAACTCAAGACCTTTTGCGCCGTGAATAGTGAGTATGTTCACTGAGTCCGGTGTATCGTCCGGCTGGTACAGTTTCCCTTCGTCTCCCGCCTCCATGCTATAGAGGAGGTGCTCGATGAGACTATGCACCGTGGCACCGGGCTGGGCCGTTTCAAAGGCCTGAATTGA
This sequence comes from Candidatus Magasanikbacteria bacterium CG10_big_fil_rev_8_21_14_0_10_47_10, assembly GCA_002773135.1. Taxonomy (GTDB): domain Bacteria; phylum Patescibacteriota; class Patescibacteriia; order Magasanikbacterales; family UBA922; genus 1-14-0-10-47-10. Next base: position 69,648 of record PFCB01000022.1, on the reverse strand, counting down.
GTCAAAAAATTGTTTCAAGTGATAAATACTTCGCAAGACTGCGTGATTCCCTTGATTCTCTTCACGCGCGAGGTACGAAAGATAACCACTCCCATCTAAAAATTGGTATAAGACAGTTGTCGGGTTGCGCTTTAGTGCTGCTTCACGTCCATGAATGATACAGGAGTGCAGGAGTAATGCCTTGGCCGTGCCATCCTGGCTCAATGCATAGTGCTGGGGGTGTTCGAGAATAGAAAAATAGGAAGACGCCTTTTTTTTTGCACTCTGCACAATAGCATGTACATCAGCTGCATCCATATTGAGGGCGGGCATGGTCATCAGTCTGTACAGTGCTGTGGCGTCAAAATGATTTTCAATCGCCTTAAAAAAGTTAATACAATCCATCACAATGGGCTGACGGTACAGACCACTGGAAGACAAAAATTCATAGGGAACACCGGCACCCTCAAGCGCTCGCATGCATGGATCAGCGTAGCTGTTTGCCCGCACCAGGATAGCAAAATCATCCCACACCGCACTGCTGCTCTGCTTTTTGGTCTCGCATAGTTTTGTGACAACGCCGGCAATTTCTTCCTCCAGTGTTGGATAGTGACGATGCGCTACCGTGGATGTTGATTCTGTCGCGGAAGTGAGCGCCTTGGGCAGCCGCAATTTTACCTCAAGTCGGTCCGGATTATTGTGCTGTACAAGCGTGTACGCGGCATCAAGTATTTCTTGGCCTGAACGGTAATTTATATTCAGCACAACCTCCTTGGCGCTCGGGAAATCCTCCTTAAAGCGCAGAATATTTGAAACAGACGCGCCACGAAACGCGTAAATGCTCTGATCATCATCCCCCACGACTGTTAGCGCCGAGTCTTTATTGGTGAGCATCCGAACCAACTCATACTGCGACCAATTCACGTCTTGAAATTCATCAACCAAAATATGCGTATATTTCTTTTTGAGATCGGCGAGGAGTGCGGGCCGCTCCCTGAGTAAGCGCACCGCATGAAATATAAGATCACCAAAATCAAGTGCGCTTTTTTTCAATAAAAGTTGGTTGTAAATGTGGTACGCGTTTGCGACTTCAGTCAAACGGTTTTTTTCGTCTGTGTGCACGTCATCGTTGTCTAGTTTGACCGACTCCGCGTATGCCAGATACGCGTCGGGTGTAATTAGCTCGTCCTTGCATTTGGAAAAGTGACGAATAAGTTCATGAATGTGCGCGCCTGGATTGCCCAAGGGTCTGTAGTAGTCTAGGTCAAATTCGTATATATGATCCCGAACAAGGAGCCAGGCATCGGTTTGTGTCAGCACGCGGAATCGATTCGGCAGGCCAATATCAAGCGCGTACTGCTCCAGGAGCCGCTGGCAGAACGCGTGAAATGTGGAGATATGCAGATCTGCGTAGCCGATGTCAACGAGAGACGACACCCGCTTGTCCATCTCCCCAGCCGCCTTGTCGGTAAAGGTCATGGCCAGTATGTGTTCCGGCCCTACGCCCTGCTCGCTGATCAAATGCGCTATTTTTTGGGAAATAACAGTGGTTTTGCCGGTGCCTGCGCCGGCTACAATCAAAAGGGGCCCGCCTGTGTGCTCCACGGCTTTTCTTTGGTTCTCATTGAGTGATCGCTCGGCCATAGTGCAATCATTTTATCAGAGTGCCGAGGTCGGGACAAGCGCTGACAAAATGAAAAACCGCCCGAAGGCGGTCGTTGCACGAAAATATTCTACTTCGACAAATCATCTCTGACATTCTTCAATGCTTTGGCGTACGCCAGCAGGCGTTTGAGCATGTCATCAATTCTCGTATTATACGTTTCATCCAGAATATTTTCGTGCTCATCAAACAGCTCTTTTACATTTCCAAAAAAAGTCGCGCCTGCAGGAACCATTTTCATGGTAAACCAGACATCCTGCAGGGCAAAATTAAGTCGCACCCCGGAAAACTGACCGCTTGAAACACCGCAAAGCGCCACAGGCTTATCAAAATATTCTTCATATGCCTGATCAAGCAGCAACTTTAGCTCGCCCGGGTAACCATGATTATACTCCGGCGCGACGATTATAAAACCGTCCGCCTTGGCCGCAATGTCACGCCAGGGCTTTGTCGCGGCGTTTTCCTCCCATGGAGGTATGGTAAATTGAGCGGCATATTCCCTCACATCAATCAGCTCCGTGTCAAATTGCCCGAACGATTCGGCGCGCACGTGCACATAGTGCGCCACCTTTTCGGACTGGCGATCGCTTCTTCCCGTACCTAATATGATTGGAATATACATAGGCTACTCAAATTTTGGGACGCGAATAGGTTCATTCGGCGATGCGGTAACGTCAGCATATCGGTCAAAACAATACGAGCCTGCCGGGTGTGTCCAGTCCTCGTTCACAGCTGCCTTTGGGACAAGTCGCAGCTCGGGTGTCGTGTCTTCACTGTCTGTAAGAAAAGTCGCACACAAGCGAAATCCTTGCTGATCGTACAACTGAGCATCCGGATTCATTTCATACGTATATCGCTCTGCCGTCTCAGGATCCGCAATGCGCAGGTTGTATCCTGACGACGTCATCTGGAGCTGATCGAGTGATTCAGGAAGCGTATGTCTATTGAAGGCAAAATCCTGTGCAGCCCAGGTAATTTGTTGCAGATCGCTGACCTTTGCGCGGTCAATAGCTTCGCGGCGCGCTTGGGCCGGAGATCCTGCGTAGTATAGTCCCAACCCTATTACCGAAACGACTATTGCGATAATCAGCCCGTAAAAAATTTTAATGCGTGACATACTGTTTATTTTCATAGGTATAGTACCCAAAAACCGAGCCGGCGACAATTAGAATGGACAGGAGCTTGAGAACAAAACTCAGTGTCAGCTCTCCGTCCAGAAACTTATTCACCAGGAACACAAGAGAAAATAAAATTGTTATACCTGCGACAAACATGGTCATGTATACTAAAAATTTTCGAATGCCACTGTGGGCTGTGGCGGAATCTTTTGTATAGATTTTTCGCAAGTATGAGAGGGTCCATACATACACCGGAAACATTATGATCAAGAACGACAATGCGGAACGAAGTGACTGGACTGCATTTTCATGGAATCCCGCATAATTCAACAAAGGATCCGGTACATAGAGGTTCACCATTTGGTGCGTGACGGTGATAAACGCTATTGCTGACGCGTAAAGGGTAACGATAGATAAAAGATGCATAAAGAACATCTTTGCCGGGAATGGATGCTTGGCCATAGATATGAGTATTAGTGAATGTAGTATACCATCTGGAGGGCGTCTGTCCAGAAGCATTGGTACAACGACGAAAGGAGAAGGACCGAAAGTCATCGATGGCTAGGTAATAAAGCCGCCGGCCTGAAGCTCCCATAATCGTCTGTATCGTCCTTTGTGTTGAGACAGGAGTTGTGTGTGCGTGCCCTGCTCCGCGATCATCCCATTTTCCAGGAGGATGATTCGGTCCATGCGCATAATGGTTGATAGTCGATGCGCAATCACAATGACTGTTTTTTCTTTCATAAGTACATCCAGTGCTTCCTGAATGTAAAACTCTGACTCAGAGTCCAGACTGGACGTTGCTTCATCAAGCACCAAAATTGGCGCGTTCTTTAATATTGCGCGCGCAATAGCCACACGTTGACGCTCACCTCCTGACAGCTTTACTCCGCGCTCACCCACATAGGTGCCATATTGTTCCGGCAATTCATCAATGAACTCGTGGCAATGCGCCGCTTTTGACGCCTCAATCACCTCATCATCAGTCGCACCTGGCTTCCCATACCGAATATTGTCCATAAGCGACCGGTGAAAAAGAATGGGATCCTGCGGAACAACACTCATGGCGCGATGGAGACTGTCTTGTGTTACCTTGCGAATATCCTGCTTGTCAATGATAATGCTGCCCTGAGCAATGTCACTAAAACGCAAGAGTAGCTTGATAATAGTACTTTTCCCGGCGCCGGACGGACCGACCAGTGCGACTCGTTCACCCGGTTTAAGAGAAAGAGAAAAATTTTTCAGTACGGGACGGGTTTTGTTGTAAAAAAAATTCACATTCCGAAAGACCACCGCGCCTTTTTTTACCATAAGATCCTTGGCCCGCTTGAGATCTTTTATCTCGCGCGGTGTTTCCAATATTTCCGTCATCTCTTCCGCGTCTGCGAGCTGCTCATAGATTCTCCGGATCACGCGCGCAAATCCCCAAAGGCGGTTAAATAATGTTATCAGGTACGCCTGTATAAGGACAAAGTCCCCGACCTGTATTTGTCCTTCCTGCCATAGCCGGATCGCGTAATAAAACATGGCAAACTCAAGCATGATCATCAGCAATGTCTGGAATGCCTCATAGGTATACTCCAGATTCCACCGAAAAAGCCGTTTTGCAAGCTGCTCACCATGTATTTTTTTAAAAAGGGTTGCCTCTGATTGGAGAGAGGCGAAAAACTTCAGATTAATTTGATTGGTAACCGTATCAGCGATGTGCCCGGTTGTCCGAGAATCCAAGGCAGACTGCTCAATGTCAAATTTAAGTTTGTAAACTGTAAATAAATAGTTAAAGAAAATAAAGACGACAGACCATCCCAGGATAATCCATCCCAATACCGGACTTTGAAAAAAGAGGACAGTGGTTATGATCACTATTTCAACACCGGTTCCCAGCAAGTCATACAAGAAAGTGTCCGTGAGTTCGTTGAACGCGAATACAAATCTATTCACGCGCTTTACGAGTGACCCGACAAATGTATTATTAAAAAAACCGACAGAGTGATGGTGAATAGAGTTAAATACCCGATCAAAGAGTCTGCCAAGCACGCGAATCTGAATGCGTGCCTTGATAAACGATGTCAACCGCCAAAAAAACCATCCAATGAAGTGCACGATAAAGACAAATCCGATAATTTGAACAAGAGCATGCGTGGTCTGCGCGTCCCTGGGTGCCAGCAATGTGTTAAAAAATTCCTTGTAGAGCAATGGCGGCGCGAGATTGAATATCGATGACGCCACGATACCAAGAATAACAAAAAAAGAAAGGACGCGTTTGCCCTTCAGGCTTTCCCAGTATATTTGAAGAGTTCGCTTTGTGTGACGCTTCATATGACAGGCTCATATCGTGCGATCAGTATATCAAAAAACACGAGGATCGTCTCGTGTTTTTCATCTACTTGCAGGTGCAGCAGTCGTTGCAGCCGGTGCAATCCATGCAAGGGCCGTCGTCCATTGGTGCGCCACAATGTTCGCAGTCCATAGATATGATAGATTATAGTACGCGTTGTTAAGTGATATCTATATCATACACAGTTTTGCGTAAAAAAAAAAAGCCCGACGCGGGCTTTATGTGGATAATGTTGTTACCTACAGTTTACGATACTTTTTTCCGATACTGATGCGGGCCAATTCCTTTTCAATGGATGCCTGAATTCGAGCGAAGTCAACATCGGCTATATTCTTTTGTTGCGTAAGCAGTTCCTCGGCTCGCTTTTTTGCCGCCTCGGCACGAGAAATGTCAATTTCCTCGGCTCGCTCCGCCGTGTCGGCCATTATGTACACTGCGCCACTTGAGACGATCTCCATAATACCGCCTGAGACGGCGACATCCACTGTTGAACCGTCCATCCTATGTATGACCATTTCGCCGGCGGCCAGCACAGATACAATCGGCGCGTGCTGATCGAGTATTGTAAGAGCGCCGGCCAGTGTTGGGACGGTTACTTTTTCAATGGTGTCATTATATGTCACCCCATGGGGGGTTACTACCTTAAATTCCATATTACTGCAGTTCAACTGATGTAATCACGATTGGGTCGGTGGGATTATCATTGCTGTCAACAGCTGTATTTTCAATACTGTCCACCACATTCATGCCGGCGATAACTTCTCCAAAATTGGTGTGACGGCGATCCAGCCAAGGCGTTTCAGCGGCTGTCACGATAAAAAATTGAGAGCCGTTCGTATTCGGTCCTGCGTTAGCCATTGCCAGGGAGCCGCGCACAAGCCTGTGGTTATTGAATTCATCCTCAAATGCATATCCCGGACCTCCGGAACCGGGAAGCTGCCCGGACTCTTTGTCGCGGCTCAGCGGATCACCACCCTGGATCATGAAATCCTTTATCACCCGGTGAAAGGCTGTCCCGTCATAAAATCCTTCCTGCGCAAGATGCATGAAATTGTTCACCGTGACTGGAGATTCGTCGGCGTAAAATTGCACTGAAATATCGCCCTTTGTGGTATGCAGTATTGCCTTGCCATATTGCTGTGCAAGATCCTCTTGCCCGTCGCGTGTTCGTTTCATAGGTTTCTGTTGGGTTACAGCCGGTTGCTCGTCAGCAGCTTTGCCTTGCACTTGCGGGGGCGTGGTTGCTGCGCATCCGGCGCCAATGGTTATGAAAATTGCGAATAAAAGAGAAATTTTTTTCATACGCTCTGACTCAATTTCCCCCCCCCCCCGGTCCGTACTGTTTATTTATCTTCCTGCTTCGATGCTTGCACAACGTCCTCAATCGCCCCTTTCATATAAAAAGCCGATTCAGGCTTGTCATCATGCATACCATCCAGTATTTCCTTGAATGATCGTACCGTATCCTCAGCTTTCACATACACACCGCTCATACCGGTAAATTGTTCGGCGACAAAGAACGGCTGCGACAAAAATTTTTGAATGCGTCGCGCGCGGGCAACACTTAATTTATCCTCGTCAGAAAGCTCCTCCATACCGAGGATGGCGATAATATCCTGAAGATCTTTGTATCTTTGCAGTACGCGCTGAACCTCACGAGCCACCTCATAGTGCTCCTCACCGACAATCTGCGGGTCCAGCATTGTTGACGTGGAATCCAGGGGATCAACGGCAGGGTAAATACCCAGTTCAGACAAGGATCGATTCAGTACCACAGTGGAATCAAGGTGGGCAAAGGTGGTTGCCGGCGCAGGGTCTGTAAGGTCGTCAGCCGGAACATAAACAGCCTGTACGGATGTAATGGATCCTTTGTCGGTTGAGGTGATGCGTTCCTGCAGCGCCCCCATTTCAGTGGCAAGTGTTGGCTGATACCCCACGGCAGACGGCATACGGCCAAGCAGCGCGGACATTTCAGAACCGGCTTGCGTAAAACGAAAAATATTATCAATAAAGAGCAGCAAATCTTTGCCCTCTTCATCACGGAAGTACTCTGCCATGGCCAGAGCTGTGAGCGCCACGCGGGCGCGGGCACCGGGCGGCTCGTTCATCTGCCCAAATACGAGCGCTGTTTTGGAAAGCACGCCTGACTCTTCCATTTCTCTGTACAGATCATTTCCCTCTCTGGTCCTCTCACCCACGCCGGCAAACATGGAATATCCCCCATGTTCCTGCGCAATATTTCGAATTAATTCCTGAATAATAACCGTTTTTCCAACACCCGCACCACCGAAAAGTCCAACCTTTCCCCCCTTCAAAAAAGGGCATAAAAGGTCAACTACCTTAATTCCTGTCTCCAGTATCTCCGTTTTTTGCGACTGATTTTTAAACGCAGGGGCTGCGCGGTGAATGGGATATGTTTGTTTTGCCTCTACTGGTGGCTTTTCATCAATAACATTCCCCGTGACGTCAAACATTCGGCCAAGCGTCACCTCTCCGACGGGAACACTGATTGGTGCACCGGTATCCAATACCTCCTGACCGCGTGATAAACCGTCTGTTGACCCCATGGCCACCGTGCGAACCTCGTTGGAGCCCAGATGTTGCTGCACCTCAAGTGTTATGTTTTTACCTTCCGACTGAACCGTGAGGGCATGATAAATAAGCGGTACATTTTCAGGAAAGTGCACATCAACGACCACGCCTATAATTTGTGAGATTGTTCCTGTGTTGTTCATATCAGATCAATAATATTATTCTAATGCCGCCGCACCGCCTGCAATTTCCGCAATCTCTTGCGTAATCGCGGCCTGACGGGCCTTATTAAATGCCAGTGTCAGCGCATCAATCATCTCGCTTGCCGCCTCGCTCGCGTTCTTCATGGCCACCATCCTCGCGCTGTGTTCGCTCGCGGCCGATTCAAGAAGGGCCTGATACACTTGGACGTCGATCAGCCTGGGTATAACAATGTCAAAAATCGCGTCCCTGCTCGGCTCCAGAAAATAGGTTTCAATTGGCCTATTGTCCGGCGCGAGTTCACCAATGTGATCTTTATTCGGAAATTCAGTCAGCAATTTGTCCACCTCTGCCTTTGCGACCGGCAACAGCTGCCGAACTTTGACAGTCTGCGTAAGACTGGAGGCAAAGTGTGTAAAGAGCACCACTACCTTATCGTATGTACCTGTTTTAAATTTTTCCGTCACGTTCTTGCTGATATGAATTGCGTCATCAATGTCCGGACTATCGCCAAGAGAATCGTACACTTCAATAAGCTCGAGGTCGTTCTTTTTGGCAAATGCGGCGCTCTTGCGCCCAATTCCCAGTACTTCAACGTCAATATCGCCGGCACCGGGAGGCGTGCTTTGTCCGTCCGGACCTCTGTGAGCGGCAAGATTTTTTTTGTCTTCCAAAAGCCTTTTGCCGAACTTCATGACATTCCCATTAAAACTGCCGCACAGTCCCCTATTCGAGCTGATCAATATCATGAGAATCTTTTTGACCGGTCGCTGCTCAAACAGCGGGTAGTTGGGCTCTTGCAGCTCTGAAAGACGTTCCATTAGCTGCTGCGCCAGTGTCGCGTACAAACGCGCCTGCAGTGTCGCATCAACGGCCTTTCTCATTTTTGCAGCCGAAACAAGCTCCATTGCCTTGGTAATTTTTTTAGTGTTTTTGACCGACTTGATGCGGGTCTTAATTGCTTTAGAGGAGACTGCCATAGATTACTTTGCGTATTGCTCGCAGGTATCCTTGAGTTCATTTTGAATGTCATCGCTCCATTCACCCGCACGAAGTTTATCAAGAAGCGCGGATTTTGCTTTTCTTGCAAATTTTATAAGGGATTCCTCTGCGGCCTTCACTTCCTTCAGGTCGATAGCATCAAAATAGCCATTGCTTGCGGCGTAAATTGATAGCACTTGCTCTTCTGCGGGCATTGGAGAATATTGCGGCTGCTTGAGAAGTTCTGTCAGACGCTGTCCTCTATCTATTTGTTTTTTTGTGTCAGGGTCCAGATCAGAGCTAAACTGCGCGAATGCCTCAAGCTCACGAAACTGAGCCAGTGCCAGCTTTAAACTTCCGGCGACTTTTTTCATTGGTTTTGTCTGCGCTGCTCCACCTACACGGGATACGGATAGGCCCACGTTGAGGGCAGGCCGGATGCCCTTGTAAAAAAGCGAAGTTTCCAGAAAAATTTGCCCATCCGTAATGGAAATCACGTTTGTTGGTACATAGGCGCTAATATCTCCCGCTTGCGTTTCTATGATGGGCAGCGCGGTGATAGAGCCGCCACCATTTTTTGTATTGAGGTTACAGGCCCGCTCTAAAAGCCGAGAGTGAAGATAAAAGACATCACCGGGATATGCCTCACGACCCGGCGGCCTACGCAATAGGAGCGACATTTCTCTATATGCCCATGCCTGCTTTGTCAAATCATCGTAGATAACAAGCACGTCTTTTCCTTTGTCGGCAAAAAATTCAGCCATTGTGACGCCGGTATAGGGAGCAAGGTAGCTCATAGGAGCCGGCTCGCTCGCTCCGGCGGATACAACAATGGTGTACCCCATGGCGCCTTCCTCCTGAAGTTTTGCCACTATGCGCGCAACCTTAGACTCTTTTTGACCAACAGCGACATACACACAAATAACATCCTGATCCTTTTGATTTAAAATAGTATCAATAGCAATAGCCGTTTTACCCGTCTGTCTGTCCCCGATAATCAATTCGCGCTGGCCTCGTCCAACGGGAATAAGTGCGTCAATGGCCTTTATGCCTGTGATCAAGGGTTTGTTGACAGGCTCGCGACTCATCACGCCGGGTGCAATACGCTCAACAGGATAAAACTCCTGTGTAGCAAGGTCCCCTTTTCCATCAATGGGCTGACCAAGCGCGTCCACAACTCTTCCTATGAGCGCGTCGCCCACAGGCACGGACATGATTTTGCCGGTTCTTTTAACCGTCATTCCCTCGGATATCCCTTTATATTCGCCCAAAACAATGGCGCTAACGGTTTCCGCTTCGAGATTCAGCGCCAGCCCAAGGGCGCCATTTTCAAACGAAAGCATTTCCTGGGCCTGGCAATTGTCCAGTCCTGTCATGCGGGCGATACCATCACCCACTTCTATAACGGTTCCAACCTCAAGAACATCAGCTTGCTTTGTAAACTGCTCAAGGTTTTTTCGAATTGATTGAACGACTTGATCTGTGTATGACATATCCATCACATTTAACAATTAACGTTGAGTCTAAGATATTCAGAGCGCGCGTCGAAGTTTGTCCAGCTGATGCTTCACGCTCGCGTCTATAATCGAATTTCCATGCTGAATGACAAGACCGCCAATGAGCAATGGGTCAACTGCGACCTCTGTTTCCGCCTTGTCCGATACGCGCCGCGCCATTTGTTCAATAAATGCAGGACGGAGTTCCCGCGCGGATGTTATGCGCAAAGAAACAATTCCCTGCCGCTCTTTTGCATACGTCACAAATGCATCCAAAATGTAGTCCAGCTTTGATAGGGCCTGATTTTCGCGCAGATAACGCATAAATCTGTCCACCGCGGCATCAATATTCCGGTCGTCGCATTCAGCGGTCAGATGATACAAAATTTTTGCGTATTGTATTGGTATAAGCTTTGGCATATCAGGCGGAGGCTTCGATAATGCTCGTAATATATGCCTCGTCCTTTTGCGTATCAATTTTCTCACCGATAATCTTTTCCGCGGCCTCGGCTACCAGGGCAACGGTGTCTCTGCGAAGCTGCTCACGCATTTCCTGCCTGTCTATTTCAATATTCTTCTTTGCTTGCTCCACAAGCATACTGATTTCAGCTCTCGCTTTTTCCTTCATTTGCCCGGCGGTATCTTTTGCCGCGTCGTGCGCCCGCTCCACAAGTTTATTCCCTTCGGATTTTGCCTCGTCAATAATTTCCTGTGCCTTACGCTCGGCCATTTGCAGTTCTGTCTTTGATTTTTGATAATTATCAATGCCATCCCTCATTTTTTGTTGGCGTTCATCAATTATTTTCATCACCGGATCAAAGGCAAGGCGCTTGAGAATCCAAAAAACAATCAAAAAGTTAATCAAATTGAACAATGCCATGTGCCAGTCAAAGCCTATCTTTGCGAGTATGTCTAAAAGAAATTGCATAGCGGGGTTCCTAAATGTTATCTGCAATGTAAGCGACGAGGAATCATGGGAAGACTCTTCCTGTGATTCCTCCTCCCCCGACCACGCTGCCTGTATCAGTGCGCGGTCAGGATCAGTGGAAAGTGATTTGGGAAGTGATTAAAGAATAAAGAAGGCGGCAAACGCGTAAATGGCAGTTGACTCCGCCAACGCGACACCGATCAACATCTTTGTAAAAATAGAACCCTCAAGCTTTGGGTTTCTTCCAATTGCTTCGAGCGCTTTACCGATGAGGTACCCTTCTCCGATACCTGACCCAAACATTGATGCAAGGGCGATTCCTTTTGCCAACAGTCGTGCTGATTCAATATCCATAGAATATATGATTAATAACGAATAATAATGTATGTTATTGTGTTTCACTGTCCGCTACCGCCAGCTGAAAATATGCTGCTGTGAGGGCTCCGAACACCAGTGCTTGGATCACGGCCACAAGCAAGTTCATTACAAGCCAAACAGAGGGTATGGCAAGCGCAAACGCACCAAGCAAAATTGCGGCCAATACCTCACCGGCATACATATTTCCAAACAAACGGAGTGAAAGCGAAATAACCTTTGCCACCTCGGACACAATATCGAGGAGTCCTATCAAAAATTCAATGAACGCTATAGCGCCCGCGCCAATCCCTTGCCTAAAACCGGCAATGAGCTCCTTTAGCTTAAAGTACTTGCCCAGATGACCAAAGACGCCGAAATGGCGAATACTGGCAATCTGAGTCAAAAGAACCATTGAAAGGGCAATGCTAAAGGTCATATTAAAGTCGTTCGTTGGTGTTCTCAGGAACGAAACGCCGTCGAATGTCAGCGACGTCAATCCCGGAACAAGCCCGATCAAGTTGGACATGCCGAAAAAAACAAAAATGGCACCTATGAGTGGTAGCAACTTTCTTCCCGTGCCATCGCTTCCTGTGATCTGCGTCACAAGATGAAAAAAACCCTCCACCATAATTTCAATCACAGTTTGAAATTTCGAGGGAAGAATTTTTGAGCGATAGGTAATGATAATGGAGACAATAAAAATAATAGCCGTCACAAGCAGCCCCATGAGCATTGCATTGGTGACTGGCCAACTTCGCACTAAAAAAATGGTTTCCGGCTGAATGCTTGCTTGTTCGCTTGCCACTTGAAAAAACATATATTACGGGCGATGATCTTCACTGTGCTCTTTGTCGAGCGCCAGCTCTTCTGGAGATGATAAAATATCTTGTTCTTGCTCCTGCAATTCTTTGAAAGACCTCGTCAGTCTTTGGTACATCCGTATCACAATTGCCCAAGAGAGAGCAAACGCAAGTCCACCGGTCAGGAGGGTACCATACGGGGCAATGCTGGTCGAATCATTGAGCCACTTTCCCAGCAACAGTGCCGCCACCGCGGGAAGGCCAAAAACAAAAATTAATTGGAGCGCCATGATGAAGGACGTATGTCCAAGTTGCTCTTTTTTTTTGCGTATATGCTCCAAATCATCTTTGATCATATCGGTCAATCTAAAACGGGCATAGTATAGAGAATGCATACGAATAAGTCAATGGTTTTTTTAATAGGACATACGACGCAGGGCGTCCGGTGTTACTCAAAATAAATGGTACGTTGACATCCCTCGCCAATGCAAATTTTCCTCATTTTGCAATCATCCTCTTCGTCCACCTTGCCATCGCAATCGTTATCAGAGCCATCAAGACAAATTTCAAATGTACCCGGATACGAGTTTGAATAAATATCATCACAATCCTTTGGTCCGCAGTTGCCGCCCTCAGCAAAGAACCCGTCTTGGTCATTGTCTGTACATACCTGTGCGGGGAGAGCAGGTTTGGGAGCTGGTGTAGGTTGTACAACCGCAGGGCGAGTGGCAGGAACGACCGGAATATCATCAGCAGCCTGTATCTGGTTAGCATTTTCAATGTCAACCTGTACGTTGACATCATCTTTTTTATCAACCGCAGGCATATGGATCACATCGCGATTTTGTTGATCGTTCGGTGTTTCCTGCTGTGGATTTCCGTCTAAAGGCGGCAAAATAGGCTCTGAAGTTTGACCGAGCCTGATGCATCCCTGCCCCATGAGTAGAATAAGACCGAGCAAATACATTTTTTTCATAGGGATCTCGTATAATTGACAAATCGTCTAAATCGGTATATAGTTTTTATTCGACAACAGGAGGTATCAATGACGGAGCAGGAATTTTGGACGCGGGCGGCGCTTCTTCACAGAGTTCACCTGCAGGTTCTCTACAGCCTGCACAAGGAGGGCAACCAGGCATTCGACAGTATGATGGCGGATGCCCCAAAACATCTGGGGAAGAAGCGGTTGATCTATGTGATCGACTGCTTACAGAGAGCCCGGCTGATCGTGGTGATCAACGGATGGGTTGCCATCCGTCGCGAGGTGAGGCAATGCCTGAACAGCATGCTCCCTGAGCCACCGGACCATTTGGCATCCCAAGTGTCCACCATCCCGCCAATCCCCCACCCCTCGTCCGCCGGAGCGTAACAGCTTCGGCGGGCAATTCACACATCTGTGTGTTTTTTTATTTTGGTACCTCATCAGACCAACAAGAGTCAGCTAGATCGCTAATCCAAAGAGCCGCTTTGCGTTATATGTTGTCACTTCCGCAACTTCATCATACGTAAGCCCCCTAATAGCTGCAATTTTTTTGACACATTCCTCTACCAACCATGGTTCGTTTCGAGTCCCCCGAAGAATCTGCGCAGTGAGGTATGGCGAATCTGTCTCGACCAACACCCTGTCGAGCGGCATATTGAATATGGTTTCTTCCAGAACATTCATGGTATTTGGGTCAGAGGCTTTAGTCGGAAATGTAATCACGCCGGTAAAGCCAAGGTGAAGCCCAAGCTCTATATATTTTTGCGCATGACTCCATGTGCCGGTAAAACAATGAATCGTACCCCGTAATTTTCCGCCGGTGGTTCCCTCATCTTTCTGCTTTCTCTCAAGGGCTACGAGCAGATCAATCATTTCATCATGCGCCTCCCGGACATGTATGATCAATGGTTTATCCACAGACCGTGCAAGGTCATAATGCTTTAAAAAGAGATCTTTCTGCTTATTAAATATCTCTTCAATCGAAAGATCCGTTCGTATATGAAATCGATCTAATCCTGTCTCCCCAATGCCGATAACTTTTGGCTCGCGCGCGAGCGTATAAAACAATTCATCATCCCATTGCTCACCTCGCGTTTGAAACGAATCCGCCTCCTCCTCTACATCAACAACATCATGCTGAATAGGGTGGATGCCGACACTTGCGTATATGCCATCATGCGTATTTGCCAAATCGACAGCACTGATACTGGAGGGTATTTGCGTCCCGACCACGTTCATGATAACTCCTTTTTCCGTGCATCGCGCGATGACGCTATCCCTATCGTCCTTATATGCGTTGAATTGAATATGGCAGTGCGTGTCAAAAAGCATATATCAAAGTCTTGGAAAAAGAGGCTCAGGTTTTTTTACGGGTGTTCCTTCCAAAAGAAGACCCCATACACACTCGCGGTCTAACGTTTTGATATTCTTTGGCGAAAGACCCAAAACAGAAAAAATTGCGCCGGATGCATGTGGCATGATAGGCAGCAACGCGAGCGCGATGTGGCGCAATCCCTCGGCAACGCGATAAAGCGTGTCACCCACATGCAGCCCCTGCTCCGCTTTCTCCCAAGGCCGATCTGCGGAGATAGTTGCGTCACACGCGGTGACCAACGTTTGTATATTATGAATAACGTCGTGAAATGCAAAGTCCTCCATTTGCTTTCGATACTGCTTCCAGAATCCTTCTATATCAAAAATATTGGACGCTGCTTTTGGAACCACGCCCTTGTTATATTTAATAAGCATGGTCATAACGCGTGACGTCAAGTTACCAATACCGTTCGCCAAATCCGACGCATATATTTCTTTAAAGCGTTCATCAGAGAAATCACCGTCTTGGTAGGCAGATACACCGGCGAGCATATAGTAGCGAAAAGGCTCTTGTCCGTAGAGATCAACAATCGCTGAGGGGTCAAGGACGTTTCCAAGGGACTTACTCATTTTTTGGCCGTTGACTGTGATGTACCCATGAACAAATTCCTCTGTCGGCAGCGGGATATTTGCAGAAAGCAGCATGCCAAGCCAGTAAATAAGATGGAACCGTGAAACTCCCTTGCCCAAAACATGCACAACTTCACGGGGTGTCTGATTTGGCTGCAGCCAATACGTACTGTAGTTCTTTCCGTCCGTATCAAAGTCCAAAACGCTCAAATAATTAGTTAGAGCATCAAACCACACATACATAATTTGCGACCCATCGCCGGGGACGGGAACCCCCCATCCATGAGCACGTTCGACTGAACGTGAGATGCTGAAATCTTCAAGCCCCCGCTTGATAAACGACATCATTTCATTTTTTCTCCCCTCGGGAACGACACGGACCGTGTCCGTCAAGAAAATTTGCTCAAGCTGTGGCTGATATTTTGAGAGTTTAAAAAAATAGTTCTCCTCCTCTATGTCCTCCGGCGCTGTATTGTGCTCGGGACACAGTCCTTGGATCAGGTCGTCTTTCGCATAAAAAGATTCGCAGCCAATACAGTAAAGACCCTTGTACGTTTTTTTGTAAATGTCATCAGGATTACACATCTGCCAGAGCTTTTGCGCGCCTGCGATATGCCTCGCTTCAGTGGTGCGAATAAAAGAATCATTGGAAAGATTTAATATATCGTGTAATCGCTCAAACGCTGCGGCATGTCTATCGACAAATGACTTGACGTCCTCTCCGGCGCGCAATGCCGCCTGCACATTTTTCAAAGAATTTTCATCGGTTCCATAAACAAAATGGACATTTTTTCCAAGCAGGCGTTGATAGCGCGCCATTGTGTCGCCCTGAATCGCCTCAAGCGCGTACCCAATATGCGGAACAGCATTCACATATGGGATCGTAAGCGTAATATAGTACGGTTTCTTCATAGTGTGATTTGTAGGCTACAATACCATACTGGCACGCTGTCGTCCACCCGCGGGCGACAATTCTCAAAACTGTTTTTTTTTGGTATACTCCCATCACCTTTATTTTGTTTGCTATGGCTGATCAACCGGGCGCTCCGCTCGTGGAGCACTCACGTTTTATTCCGGAGACACCTTCTGTTGAGCAATTGCCGCGGCAAGAATCTGCAGAGGTATTCTTGGAGCCGTCCCGGGAGACCATCCCCGCCCAGGCGGAAACCATTGATGGCCATATCGATACGCTGCGCTCTCGATTGCGCAAGCCGAAGAATCAAAGGCCGAATGCCATACCGCAAGTCCGAGACGAGTTGACCCTTCGGGTTGAGCAAATTATGGAAGAAGGCTTACAAGACGCATTTTCAGAGCTTTCAGTGGTTGAACGGCAAGAGTTTAAGCTTGCCGGGGAGCGCGCGGCCATGGAGATACGGAAGGCGCTTCGAGGCGGACATGTGAAAATAAAAAAAATATTTGAGATCATTGTCGGATGGCTAAAAAAATTGCCCGGAATCAATCGGTTTTACCTGATGCAGGAAGCCAAGATAAAAACAGATAAAATCGTATCGCTGGGTGAGTACGAAAAATATACAGGGTGATTATGTTGCAATTTTTTCTTGGATCTGAACCGCAAAACTTCGGGCCGCAAACAAACATTTCTCTTGACATTTTTTTTCCTCTTTTTTTAGGCATCATTATTTTGGGTGTGGGGGCGGGTATTCTTTTTATTATCCGCACGGTATATCAAGGCCAGAACCGTTCAAACAAGGCATTTCGTCGTGTCGTACTCCATATATTGGTTCCGAAGGAAAGAAAATCAGAAGGGCAGGGCGGTCAGGTGGGTGGCGAAGATCGCCTCGAGCAAATACGCGAGGAGATTGGTCTGACTGAAACATTGTTTTCCACGATTGCCGGGCTTAAAGCGCAAAAGGGGCTCAAGTACTGGCTCACCGGCAGAAACGATTCTTTTTCATTTGAAATTGTTGTTCATGGTGGTCAGATTCATTTTTATGTTGACCTTCCACGTCAGATGAAGCAATTCATTGAACAACAGGTACATGCCCAGTATCCGGACGCGCAGGTTGAGGAAATAATGGACTACAATATATTTTTTGAGCACAGCACTATTGTTGGTGGATACTTGGTCGCGACCAACCAGTCTGTTTTCCCACTGCGCACATATAAATCAATGGATTCGGATCCGCTCTCGGCCGTTCTCATCACGCTGTCAAAAATTCATGATGAAAACAGCACGGCGGCAATACAATTTGTTGTTCGTAGCGCGCACAAAAAATGGCGCGCGGCCGGAATTCGTATCGTCAGAGAAGTTAAAAAAGGAAAAAAATTTGAAGAGGTCGCAGGCAAATCCCTTTTATCCCGAGCGCTGCGTTCAACGGGTAAAGCAACCGCCGAGGCGCTGCAAACGGGTAATCAAAGCCAATCAACGCCAGAGCAGTACCGCCTGTCTGAAATGGAGGAGCAGATGCTGAAAGGAATTGAAGAAAAAATTTCCAAGGGAGGCATGGACGCGACCATACGCGTCTTGAGCGTGTCAGACAACGCGGATCGCGCCCGCATGAATTTGGATAATGTCATAAATTCTTTCAGTCAGTATAATCTGTATCGATTTGGCAACAGTTTTAAGGCCGTGATTCCTCGTACGCAGACCCCGCTCATTCAGGATTTTATTTACAGGTCATTCAATGAGCGCCGACAGGTGTTGGTCAACACGGAGGAGATGTCATCGTTATGGCATTTGCCCTTGCACTCAACAGAGGCACCGAATATCGCGTGGTTGAAGGGCCGCAGCGCTCCCCCACCGGTCAATCTACCAAAAGAAGGACTGCAGCTGGGGTATGTTGAGTACCGGGGAAGTCGCGTTGATGTCCGATTGCAGACTCACGACCGCCAGCGTCACCTGTATATCATAGGAAAATCCGGCAGTGGTAAATCTGTTACGGTCGCGAATTTGGCTATACAAGATATACTGACCGGCCACGGCGTCTGCGTGGTTGACCCGCATGGTGACTTGGTTGAAGCCGTCCTGGAGCACATTCCCAAACATCGCGCGGACGACGTCATCATATTTGAGCCATCGGATCTTGAACGGCCGGTCGGTCTGAACATGCTTGAACCGAAAACCGAGGAGCAGCGCGATTTTGCAGTTCAAGAAATGATTTCAATTTTTTATAAGCTGTTTCCACCCGAGATGATTGGACCAATGTTTGAGCACCAAATGCGGAACGTAATGCTCACATTGATGGCCGATATCAGTAACCCCGGCACGGTCATTGATATTCCTCGCATGTTTACGGATGATGATTATGTCAAACAATATCTGGTGCATTTGAAAGACCCGGTTGTTCGTGCCTTTTGGGAAAAGGAAATGGCAAAAACAAGCGACTTTCACAAGTCAGAAATGTTGGGCTATTTGGTCTCCAAGGTTGGACGTTTTGTGGGGAATGAAATGATGCGCAACATCATGGGGCAGCAGCATTCGGGGTTTGACTTCCGCGATGTAATGGATAATCAAAAGATACTGCTGGTGAACCTTTCAAAAGGGAAAACGGGCGAGATAAATGCAAAGCTCCTGGGCCTCATTGTCGTGGCCAAACTGCAAATGGCGGCCATGGGTCGCGCGGATATGGCAGAGGAATTGCGAAAAGATTTTTATCTGTATATCGATGAGTTCCAAAACTTTGTAACCGATTCGATATCAACTATTTTGTCAGAGGCACGAAAATATAGACTGGATCTGATTGTTGCGCACCAATATATGGGGCAGCTTACCGATGACAAAGGAAGATCGGACATTCGTGACGCGGTCTTGGGCAACGTGGGAACAATGATGGTTGGCAGAATAGGCCCTGATGATTCTGAGATATTGGCCAAGGAATTTGCGCCCGTGTTTGGTTCGTATGACCTGCTCAATACACCGCAGTACTCATTCTATGTAAAAGAACTGATCGATAATCAGGCCAGCAAACCCTTTTTAATGCACGCGTATCCACCGCAAAAGGGAAATCCACAGTTGGCGGCCGCGATGAAGCAGCTATCTCGACTGAAGTATGGTCGTGACAGACGCATTGTGGAATCGGAAATTATGGAGCGCACAAAGCTGGATCAGCCGGAAATGTCCGGAAAAACCGATCCCGCACAACCGACACTCTAGTATGAATCATTTATCAGATTTGCTCGGTGAGTTGGACACCAAGGCATTCTTTGTCAAGGGAGCGGGGCGTGAGGTGGCGGCAGAGATAGAACCGACCGTTGTTTTGCCTGAGCCGGAATCTCCCCCACCGCAGACAGCAGCAGGTATTAATGTGCCTGCACTGCGCGACGCAATACTCCTGGTACAAACCCAGCTCGGAGCGATTTTAAATATGCTTGATGGAGATAATACTGCGTTGTTGGAGACGGATTTCGCTGTACCGCGACATGTCCCATCTTCTGCGGGCACCACATTGGAGGGCGTCTTCAGCGGATACAGCATGGTGGCCCAGGATGGCAATGAATATCCCCTGTCGCCAAATTATGCCAGCAAGTCAAAGTTGGTTGAAGGAGATCTGTTAAAGCTGACCATTGATGAAAACGGAAGGCTGATATATAAACAAATCGGTCCGATTGTGCGGCGACACGTCGGCGGTTCACTTTTGTACGACGCGCCGAACAAACAGTGGAATGCCGTTGTGGATGGCAGGCAATACAAGATTTTGACGGCGGCCATCACATTTCATCGGGGTGAAATTGGCGATGCGCTGACCTGCGTTATCCCGGATGACGGAGAGAGTGAGTGGGCGGCAATAGAACATTTAATCAAGAAATAAAAAATCCCGCGTCGCGGGATTTTTATCTATCCGTCAATTAACTCATGTGCTTTGAAATGAGTTTTGTCATTTCAAACATACTTACTTCCTTCTTTCCATCAAACAACGGAAGGAGCTTATCATCTGCAAGGATGTTTCGTTTATTCTCCGGATTCTGTAAGTCATTTTTCTTAATATACTCCCAAATCTTTTTGATGACTTCAGAACGTGGTAATGGTCCATTGCCTACGACGGCTTCCAACTCAGAAGTCAACTTCAGCGGTTTGGCCAATGCTGGGTTCAGTTTCCTTGGCATAGCTATGTGTTAGTGACTAAATACGCCTTGAATAAGTTATCCACAGTATAGCATATATGTGTACTGTTGGCAATACCACTCCATACTAACGGTTTACTGGGGCACAGCAGTGCGCTATACTAGGCATCTGTTCAGCATTACTTCGTCGGGCCAATCAGTGGCCTCTCTTCTCACTATGGCACTCTATCATACACACCGGCCGCAAACCTTTGATAGCATTATTGGTCAACATCACATTATCCATACGATACAGAATCAAGTCATCGGTGGACATCCGGCACACGCGTATCTTTTTTCCGGACCAAGAGGTATTGGCAAAACGACCACGGCCAGAGTTCTTGCCAAGGCGGTTAACTGCGTGAATAAAAATGATACTGAGGCTAACCCATGCAACAACTGTGTCAGTTGCAATGAAATAAACGCAGGCATGTCGATTGATGTGATTGAGATTGACGCGGCAAGCCATACGGGAGTTGATAATGTTCGTGAAAACATTATTGATAACGCAAAATTTAAGCCGGCGACCTCCAGATACAAAGTGTTTATCATTGACGAGGTTCACATGCTATCGCTCAGTGCTTTTAACGCCCTTTTAAAAATATTGGAGGAGCCACCGGGTCATGTACTATTTATATTGGCCACAACAGAATTGCATAAGCTTCCTCAAACCATACAATCTCGCTGCCAACGCTTTGCATTTAGTCGTGTCAGTGAGGCCACAATTATAGATACGCTGCGGGGCATTGCCAAGGCGGAAAATGTGGCGGTTGATGATTCCGTATTAAAGCGAGTTGCCGGCAAGAGTGAGGGGTGTGTTCGCGATGCAGTGAGTCTTCTTGAGCAACTGATTGCCGCGGCCGGCGGCGCGGTAACCGACGAAAGCGTTTCAATGGTTCTTCCGCCATCCACGTCCGAGGAGGTAACCGCCCTGTTGCAGTCTCTGTTTCAAAAAAATGCGGCAGCATGCCTATCGTTGATACAGCGCGTAAGCACAGAGGGTATAGATATCGCAATTTTTTGTGATGAGGCTATTACTATGCTGCGGACGCTCTTGATATACGCCTACCAAAAAAATATATCGTCGGAACATGACCCGCGTACTATTGATTGGATCGAGTCTACGCAAGGATCTGTTTCTCCAATAGAACTTGTGCGCCTTGCGGATATGTTAAGCTCCCGCCGTGGACAGGTGGGCACCGCTCCCCTCGCCCAGCTACCGCTTGAATTGTTAGTCATAGAGTGGTGTGACTCCCAAGAAGCACGCAATGAAAAAGAAAATCAGGGCGAAGAAATGCTTCACCGCAAACCGCCGATAGAGGCCGTTGAGCCGCGACCAACTGGAGCAAAAGCCTCATCACCACACCCAACCATTCTCGATCAAAAAAATACCGGGCATTCTATCTCTTCCTTCTCGGAGGCGGATGTCCGCAAAGCATTTGATGCCGCAATTCTAGCCATTGAAAAGGAATCACCCTCACTTGTCTATATCCTCAAAAGTTGCCGAGTGGAGCAGGTGAATAATACGAGTATTACCGTCGCCGTGTTGTCTGAATTTCACAGAGACCGCCTTGCTGACAAAAGGTGTAAAAAACAACTACAGGAAAGCTTTTCCGACTCCTTGGGCACCCCTGGTATTGAGCTTGATTTTGTTGTTGAAAAGTCGGAGCGGGAGGTTGAGCGCATCAATGAGATCACCCATCTTGCCGCTGCTTTTGGAGGAGAAGTCCTATGACCGTTAACCGCCTGTCGTATATTGGATTGACCGTTGTGCTGCTGGCTCTTTGGGTACCGGTCAGTGCGGCAACACTGCCAGTCCCCTTTACCTCACAGGCGCCACGGGGTGCGTGGACACAGCCTTGGCAGGATGCATGTGAAGAGGCCACAATTGTTATGATTGACGCCTACTACGCCGGCCAAATGCTCTCTGTTGATTCAAGCGAAAAAAGGCTGCTGAATGTTTTCAATATTAAAAATGCCAAATTTGGCTCCAGTCTTGATGAAAACGCGCAAAAAATAAGTGATATTATTAACGCCTACTATCCATGGGAGGCATATGTGGTAGACAGTCCTTCTTTGGATCAAATCAAGCGTGAAATAGATACAGGGCATCCGGTCATTGTACCTGTCTATGGCCGAGCGCTTTATAATCCTCACTTCCGTGCGTCCGGTCCTGTGTATCACACAGTCGTTATATCGGGTTATGACGATACGTCCCAAACATTTATTGCTCAGGAGCCGGGTACCCGATATGGTCTTGACTATCACTATTCATATGATACTATCATGAACGCGATGCACGACTATGTTCCGGGCGATACAGCGAACGGGTCGCCACGAGCTATTTTCACTCGTAGAGAACTGCTTGATACCGCGAGCAGTGATGCGGATGAAGATGGTCTCACCAAGCAGCAGGAAATTGATTTTGGTACTATACTGTGGCTTGCGGATAGTGATGGAGATGGATTTACCGATGGGTATGAAGTTGCCAATGGGTATCTGCCGACAATAAACGAGCAGCGCCTCCCTGTCGGTAGCGTTATAAAGTCTCCGTCTGATCCAAAGGTGTATTCACTCTCAATTGGTGGCGTAAAGCGCCATATTATCAATGAAGCGGTTTTTCTGTCGCATGGGTGGACATGGAGTGCGGTCCGTGTGCTCAGCGGTGCCTTTATCCGGAGTCTGTCGGACGGGGCACAAATAACGCAATAACATTCGGAGATCGTCTAATGGTAGGACTCCAGGTTCTGGTCCTGGGTATCTAGGTTCGAATCCTAGTCTCCGAGCAACGATTTGAAAACGGCAACAGTGAGTGGTTATTGATACAGATGGTATTGATACAGAACATATTAAAATAAACAAAAACGTTTGCATGAATTTTCTCATTATCAGTCCAAATTCACCTCAATTGAGCATTGGCGGCGTAGAACGATACATCAAAAATCTTATCGAGTATTGTGAGAGGCAAGAAGGTCGTTATTATTTTATCCTCCCGAGCAAAACAAAGGATGCCATCATCAAGCAAAAAAATGTCACGATTTATTATAGGGAATCGCTTGACATGGCCCCAAGACCGGGGAAAGGATTGGACATCGGGTTAGCATCAAAAAAGACTGTAAAAAGTAAATCTCATGAGTTCTTTTCATTTTTGAACACGTTCATTGAACAAAAAGAAATTGATGCGGTGATTGCGCAAAATTTTCATGTTGGACTGCCTCCATCATACAGTTTGCTCGTCAACATGATCTGTCACGCAAAGGATGTGCCACTGTTTTTGCAACTACACTCTTTCTCTACAAATGAACTACAAACTGAACTCATTAATAATCTGTTTTGGCAAAAGATTATTTGTGTGAGTAAAAGCGTCGCAGGTGATGTATTTCAAAAGGGGTCAAATATCAAAAGTTTGACGACCAAATATCTTGGAGTGAATATAAAAGAGTTTAATCAAGTTGTTAATAAAAAGTGGTTAAAGAAGAAACTTAAATTATCTCAAGAAAAGAAAGTAATTTTGTGTGCTTCAAGAATTTTACACGGGTACAAAGACATTATTCAAGAAAAGGGTTTTATCAACCTGCTTGATGCTTTTTCAAAAATAGCTCATCAAGATGAGTCACTTCGTCTGTTACTTGCTATTGGGAAACCCCCAGCTCGACTGCATATCCAATTCCAAGAAGCGTTAAAAAAACTTGAGGGCTTTATCCAAATTCATGGGGTTGAAGATCAGGTCATCGTTCGCACATTCAAACTTGAAGAAATGCCTCGAGTATACGCCGGTTCAGATGTTTTCGTCCTTGCTTCAGAAAACGAAACGTTCGGACAAGTATATCTTGAGGCAATGGCATGCGGACTCCCGGTGTTGGGTACAAAGGTTGGAGGAGTGCCGGAAATCATAGAAGATGGTGTTAATGGGTACTTAACCATCCCAAATGATGCAAGTCATTTATCGAATAGGCTACTGAGCCTGCTCAATGATAAAGACGTCCGGCAATTATTTATAGCAAATGGACTGAAAACGATTGATAGGCAATTTAATTCAGAAAAAACGTTTAAAACACTGTTTAGTTTCATTGAGAAAACGTTGTTAAAGATATGAAACGGATCGATACTTACATATATTACTCTGAGGGGCTCCCATTTCATGGTGTAGTAGACGTGGCAATTCTTATCTATAGAAGCGACACCTGGCTATAATAAGAAAAACATGCCGTTGCAACGGCATGTTTCTTTTTAAATCCCCTACTTTTTTTCCGCGATCTCTTTGCGCAGTCTGTCCCACTGAGCGCTCACGAGCTTTACCATCATTGTTTTTACATTGTCAGCCAGGCCATTTTTTGCCGCGTATTTGTCCACGGTATCCCTTACCATGCTGACAAACTGGCTCTTTGTCATTTTTTTGTACTGTTCCGATGCCATGACTTTCTTTTTGAGATCTTCATAGACCTCGGCAGCCTTATCCAATATTTCGTCGCGGACTTCCCTTCCCTTTTTCGTGGTCGACATCCATGTCAAACCGGCGCCAATAAGTCCACCCAAAAAAAGCCCCTTTTTAAATTTTCCCATAGATAGAGTGATTACGTGCCAGTAAATGATACTTCCATTATATCACTCCAATCGCGCTGCGGCAATGGCTTTTTTATATATGCCCTCCAACCGTTCCGCAATGTCAGGCCACGAATAATCTCGCTCGACAACGGCACGAGCAGTGTTCTTCATTTGAGCAATAATTAAATCATTCTGTGAAAAGTAGGATGTTATAGCTTCGGCCAATGCGGCAGGATTGTGGACGGGAACAACATCACCGCCTTTACCGGCAACAACTCGAACGCCGGGTAAATCACTGGCAAGTACCGGGATACCGCTGGCCATTGCCTCCAGCAAGACCATGCCGAAGGCCTCGCCGACCGTTGTGGACGGCAGCACGCACAGATCGCCCAGCGCGTAGTATTCCGGCAGCTCCACATCGCTCACCCTCCCAACAAAATAAGCGGCTTTCAGTTGAAGCGCATGAGCTTGGCGCTCAAATTCCGGTCGCAAATTTCCATCCCCCACAAAAATAGCTTGCACCGGTACCTCGGATTTCCTCAAAAGGAAGAGCGCTTTGATCAGATCCGGCATCCCCTTAAAATAATGCGCGCTATCCATGCCTCCAACAAATAATACCGTAGGAAGATTTGGGTTTAGCCCATGCCTGTGCATGAGTGATTCGGAACGCCGGCGAGGAAAAAAGCGATTAATATCCACACCAAAAGGAAGCTCATGCCAGACGCTCGGTGCGTCGCGATACAGCATGGACGCGTCACAATGTCGTACATAGTCAAAGGAGCTGCCGATTAACGCATCAGCAGCTCCCAGGACACGCGGCATCCAAAATTTGGTATATAGCTGAAAAATGAGTCCCTTCCACCCTGAAGCGCGCGTGTCCATATGGTATGTGATAACAAGCGCTCCCTTTGGATGTGTTTGCTTCCATGTACGAACAAGACGAGCGCTGCCAAAAAAAGGGTAATGTAAATGCACAACATCCATGTCATCGAGTTCTCGAGTCAACTGCGGCAAGCGGGCAGCGTTTCCGTATCGCAGCGAAGGGCTAAGACGTCGAACCGTAAATATCTCTTCGCGCAGTGGCTGCGCGTGGGTGGGTGTTTGGGGTGCGTCAACCGCGCGAACCTCGTTTGGTTCGTGAACACCGGGGGTAAATACATAGACATCATGGCCACGTCCTGCCAATTGTTCCACGGTTTGGAAGACCACATTCCCCATGCCGCCATAATAGGGTGGATATGTACTGACAATATGCGCGATTTTCATATTATTCATTTTTTTCCTCCAGCGCCTGATGGCGGGTTAACTTGGTGATATCGCGCCCAATCGATTCAATTTTGATGTGGAGGCGAAAGAGTATAAAAAAAATCAGTCCAATCGATGAATAAATCGCAAAATCAGCCCCACGACCTATTCCAAAAAGACGGGCCGCGGAATTTGCAGATTCCGGTACTGCCACCACAACGGCGACAAAAATCCAAAATAGTGACCAAAAAAGGAAACCGCTCAATCCAAGAAATCCTTCCTTCCGCCGTTTGTAAACGGATCTGATAGCCAAAAGCGAAAATCCGATGAATATAATTTGAAATATGAGGAGCATACTATTTAACAAACCGACTAAATAATAAATCCTTCACTACGTTCATGCCGCCTTTAATACCCTGTCCATATGTATGGTATGTGACGCGGACAGGGTGTTCAATAATTCGTAGTCGCAGCCGCTGCGCGCGAGCGGGAATCTCTGTCGCGTGCGCCATCCTGTCTTGTGTAATGTGAAGCAACTCGATTGCCTGCTTGTTGAGTATTCGAAAGCCATTGTGCGCGTCCGACAGGTGTACTCCAAACACGAAACGGTGAATCAGTCTGCCGATGGGCAGTATCAGGTGTCGCTTTGTCCAGGGAACCCTTGAGCGTACATCCATAAAACGAGATCCGAGCAGGATATCCGCGTTCTGCTCGCGCAACTGTTGAAGCGCGCCTGAAACATCCGCTGCATCAAATTGGCCATCCGCATCAAAATGCAGAACATACTCAGCTCCAATGAGACGAGCATAGGCGTGCCCCGTTTCCAGCGCCGCCCCTTGACCACGATTTACGCGGTGAATAATAACATGGGCACCCAGCTCCCCGGCGACTCGTGCCGTCTCATCGGTGGATCCATCATCCACGACGAGAACTCGGTCCACATGCGCAAAAAGGCTCCGGATAACGGAACCTATACGCGGCGCCTCATTGTACGCTGGTACAATAGCAAGAAACATACAGCCAGAGCGTATCACGAACAAGGCTCCTATGACAATGAGCCTTGACCGCCGGGGGCATCCCCCAGGGTAACCGCGGATTTATTGGCTATGGCATAGTCAATCGTTTTTCGCAGGCCATCTTCAAGAAGGACAAGCGGAATCCAATCAAGTTTCTCTTTTGCAACTTGCAGATCCGGGATACCTTTTTTTGTTAAAAAAATCAATTCTTTCTCAAAAACGACTTTTGACTGCGACTGGGTCATTTGAATAATTTTTTGCGCGACCTCAGAAACATTTATAAGATGGTCTGACCCCAGATTAACAATTGATATATCCGGGCCGGACTGCATAAGCCGTACCAGTCCATCCACAACATCACTGACATAGACAAATGTTTGCGACATGAGCCCGTCACCGTAAATAGTCAAATCCCTGCTGTCAAGCGCATTAATGATGAAATCAGGGATGAGCAAGCCATCGCGCAAGCGCATTCTCGGACCGAACGTCGTAAAGATACGCGCCGATTTACCGTCAATGCCATACACCTGGCGGTAGGTCTCAACGCAGGTCTCGGCAAACCGCTTCCCCTCATCATAACACGCGCGGGGCGACAGATGATTGACAATCCCCTCCTCCGGTTCGGAAAATGTCGTGTTTGATTCTGTTGGGGAGCCATACACCACGGAGCTCGAACCAAATACATACTTCGCCTTGTATTTCACCGCCAAATCCAAGGTGGAAATCATAGCCATGGAATTTGCCCATAGCGAATGAATTTTAAGCTGCTCAAAGTTTTTTGGGCTTGTCGGGCATGCAAGATGATATATTTCCTGAACCCCTTGATATTTCACCCTAAATTTATCCAGCTCATCAAACGCGTCCAAATCGATTGGATTATTCACGTCATATTTAATAAATTCAAAGTCCGGATACTGCAGCAAATGCTCAATATTTCCTATTGATGAATTTGAAAGGTCATCAATGCAAATGACTTTTGCCTCTTTAAGCAGCCGCTCACACAGGTGGGAGCCGATAAATCCCGCGCCACCTGTGATAACAACATTCTTTTTTTCAAAAATTGGAATAGAACCTGGATTATCCATAATATATAGGGTCAATAATTTGGAGAAATGAGCAATGGGCCGCCTATTGCGGAAATGTCCCATTGGTCAATTTTTTTTGAGCGCGCATCCCATACTCTTACTTTATTAAAGGTACCGGACCGCATGACGGTAACAACATTACCGACGCCGTTGCCGCTATAGTCCCCGGCCGCCAAATGTATTCCCGCATTTCTTGCCGTATCATAGGCAATAAACTTTCTTAGGATGCTCCCGTCACCCGCAACGTATACCAGAGCCGCTTGCTCATCCGGCCCGGCGGCGAGGATGTATTCATCGCCTCCACTTCCATTTATATCCACTGCCGCAAAATCTCCCAGAGACTGCAGTCCCGCGTCAACAGTGACGCCTTCCGCCGGAGTTCGGCCGCCCCCATCGTAGATTTCAATAGTGACAACGCGTGATTCGGCTGTCATATACCCCACAGCAACACGATCTTTTGCCAGTGTATTTTTTCGTGCGAGAAAAATACCCGTATGCACTGCCTTTGCCTTTGTCGCGTCAATAAGGCCGCCACTGACAGCATAGACGCGAAACAACTCGTCGGATGCATATGCCGGGGCCAAGATAATCTCAGGCGCGGCATCTCCAACCAAATCAGCCAGCTCTATTCGCAGCGTCCCCTGGGAGGCCAGGGTAAACGATGAGAGAACAGTATACGCGCCACTCAACAAAGAGACGGTCGCGCTCCGCGTAGTATGGCTATAGGTAACCGTGGCATATCGTATGTCTCCAAGCGGATAGGCCGCAATATCGTCAATGCCTTGAAGCTCGGCTTGAATTTGCTGACGTGGTTCGGACACCAGTGACTTGGATACTCGCGCACCGCTTGCCGTATCAATAACACTGACAGATCGAATTGGGAGAACAGTTTTTTCCATGTGATCGAGCACATATGCCACTGTTTTATCAATTTGAAGCAGACCGTGGCCGTACATCTGCGCATATTCGGGGGTTATCACGGTGGGTGTCACATGCGTGGATTCCAAAATAGCCGTCATTATTTTGGTTGCCGACCAGTGAGGCTGCATTGATTTTACCAGCGCCGCGGTCGCACTTACAAATGGGGCGGCAAAAGATGTTCCATGCCACCCTCCCGATACCTTATCGGTCATGCCATATTGAGGCGCGTATCGGACAGTGGATGTGATATACGCGCCCGGCGCTGTGATATCAATACAATTTGACCCAACGTTGGAGAAGGACGCGAGATAGTGATCTTCAGTAATAGCGCTGACCCCCAGTATTTTTCTTGGACCTGTCGCATCGGAGCAAACGGGATAGAGAGGTGCACTCTCCAGGGATAAACCATTGTTGCCCGCCGCGGCAACCATCACGACATTGTGACTATACGCATAATCAATGGCTGCGGACGCTTCCGGGGTAATATATTCTCCCACAATGCTAAAGTTGATAACATCAGCACCGTTATCAACAGCGTACATAATGGCGTCCGCGAGCGCGTCGATTGATCCGGCTCCATCGGATGATAGCAATCGAATATTCATGAGGCGGACATGCCAATTGATACCGGCGATGCCCTGATTATTATTAGCCACAGCCCCGATGATACCGGCGACCAATGTTCCATGGTGCACCTTTCCGCGCGCCTTCTCCATTTGATCAAGGTCTGCGACGGGAGGACGCGGGTCGTTTGATCCCTTGACCTCGCTCAGCTCAAGCGCGCCATTTTTATCAATATCTGTCGGTACAAAATTCCACCCATACCGATCGTCAATATATCCATTCCCGTCGTCATCAATGCCGTTATCAGCTATTTCATCCTCGTTGACCCAGACATTCTCCTGCAAATCCGGGTGAAATGTATCAAAACCATTGTCAATCAGCGCGACAACAACATCACGATTCCCTTGCGCTATATCCCATGCCGCATACGCGCCCACATCGCGAAAAGACCACTGCTCGACAAATGGATCGTTTGGAGTGACAGCATATGCCACATGGGGGAACATACTAAAAACACTCATGACGAACGCAGTAACAAGACCAATTGAATACGACTGCCTCATAGTATTAAAGTGGAGCAATTTGACCATTTCTATGAATTAATGGCGCTTTGATATCTAGATGGTCCGACTGGATATACCAACCGTCGCGCAGCTCCATCGGAATCTCAACGGGCGGTGTGATAACAAATCGTGACTGCAATTTATTTGAGGCGAAGGGCGTATCTTGCGCCTTTTTTGAAAGATAATACACATATCCGTCCTGATGATAATAATAAAGATACCTATCCTCCCACCAACGGTTTACGACCGATCCAAATGGGTATACATAGGTTCCCTTTGGCACTGCCGTGATATTCCCCGTTCCAAAGGGGGAGCGTCCCTGCGACAGCTCAACGCCATCCAATATCCCATCGCCATCAGTGTCAGGCTCTGTTGGATCCAGAAGCCAATAAAATATTTCCTCATAGTCGCTCACACGATCATTGTCACTATCTTCGTTCGTATCAGACGTTCCATAACGCGCCTCTGTCGCGCGATCAAGTCCGTCTCTGTCGCGGTCTTCCGTGCGCGAAAAATCGGTAAGCTCGTGAATACTATAGGTTCCGGATAGCACCGGGTCGAGCTCAATAAGGCGTGATCGCCATGCGGAACCATATAATAAAAATGCCTCTGCTTCGGATCGAATGGGCCGAAGTTCACAGCCCGGCTCCGGCGCATACACGCGAGGCAACCCTCTGAACTTCACAAGCCATGTCCCCTGCCGCATACATACGGGCTCAGCTATCGAATATTGACGCAGAGATGCATTGCTCACGTGCCGAATGGCCGAAAAATCCTGACTAAAGCTTAAAAAAATACTGCTATGCAAAAAAGGATGGATACTTCCGTCATACCCAAGGTAATAGACGGTGTCTGTTTGCCCCTTTAAAAGAGTCCCCTCTGCGATATGGTTGGGCGGTTCAATATATGTTATGGAAACCTGCACGTCTGTTGTTTTGCCATTCACATCTCTATACCGCACATACACTCTCTTCTCCGCCGACCCGACAGTCAATATCCAGGGGATAGATTTACTGATCGGCTGATATCGAACACCGGTAAAATCAGATGTATTGCTAATTGCAACTGATTCTATTCCATCCGTGTATTCCGATACCAGCGTTACCCGCCTACTGCTGGTCTGCTTTTCCCAATTGTTTATATGAGCCACGACACCGGGAGCATCCGGACCGACCAAAATAATTGAGTCGGAATACCACCCTGTCTCAGCCTTGCTGGCCGCTCTAAAGTTAATGTATACGATTTTTTGACCGGTCCCATAGCTGAGATTCCACACTTTTTTCAGTTGAATCGGCTGCCACGATGACCCATCGGAAAAATTTTCCGTGTTCGATACTCTCATTTCAACAACTCCTGCAGGTGGAGTTACTGATAAACGGACAGCGCGAGTGTCAGTAAATGGATCATTGGAGTTGATAAACACGCGCTGCTCCTCTGCCTGAACAGCCCCGGAGAAGAACAATATCCCCAATACAAAGATGCAGGTGCCAATGGATTGATTTCTGCGCATACCTGTGCTATAACTGATGCACTAAACGAATGATGATAGTATACTAAAAAAGAAGCGCGTGGGCAATGATATGACTGTCGTCTATCGATTGAAACAACTCATGCTGATTGTTGGTGACCTGACCATGTTCGTCGCCAGTTTTTTTATTGCGCAGGTTCTTCGTCACCAGACGTACCCAAGCGGAGACGTAACGGTGCGGCACGTGAAGCTATTTGCGATTACTTACCTGATGTGGATCCTGGTAAACTACATTAACGGTTTGTATGATCTTCGATTTCGCTCAAATAAAATTGCTTTTGATCGCCGCATTTTCTCCACAGCCCTGATGTCGCTGGTAGTTGGTGTTGTCTTCTTTTATATCATTCCATCCCGTGGAATTACACCGAAGACGATTCTTCTGTTCAATGTCGTCATTGGCTACGCGCTTCTCTACGCGTGGCGTATTGGGGCGGAACGTCTCCTGGGCATCTCAAAATTGCAGACAAACGTCGTCTTTGTCGGATATTCGGAAGATGTGAGCGAGCTGGTGACACTGATTGAGGGAGACATGAGTAAGGGGTACAGAGTATGCGCTCTTGTTGATCCGGAAAAAAAATTGCCACCCCACGAAAAGGTGGGCATGCAGACGGACATTTACCACGCAATCAAGACCCTCCGTCCAATTATCTCCAACAAGCGTGTTGACATGGTTGTTATTGCGGGTCATTTGCATGGAGATGAAGAAACCATGCGAGAACTGTATGAGCTTCTTTTTTGGCCGGTTCAGCTCATTCATTTACCCGCTTTTTATGAACGACTGACAGGCCGTATACCGCCATCCACGTTTTCCGAATCTTGGTTTCTTGATCATCTGCGGCACGCGGACTCTCCTGTCTATGAGCGATGGAAATCGCTTATGGACTATGCGGCGGCACTTATTTTGGGAGTTATCCTGCTCCTGTTGCTTCCTTTTGTCGCTTTGGCTATTAAATTAACATCAAGAGGTCCGCTTTTTTACAGTCAAAAAAGAGTTGGCAAGGGTGGGGAAACATTTATGCTGTACAAATTTCGTTCGATGTACGCCCTCACGCAGGATGGAAGTGCTGAAATTGGCGGGTATGAATTTACGCGCAAGGATGATGAGC
This sequence comes from Candidatus Magasanikbacteria bacterium CG10_big_fil_rev_8_21_14_0_10_47_10, assembly GCA_002773135.1. Lineage (GTDB taxonomy): Bacteria > Patescibacteriota > Patescibacteriia > Magasanikbacterales > UBA922 > 1-14-0-10-47-10. The sequence goes on along the minus strand of PFCB01000022.1, from coordinate 36,695 downwards.
GCATAACCCCAGTCGGTAACTTTTTAAGAAAAATGCGGATAGATGAACTGCCGCAAGTGCTCAATTTACTGCGCAGGGATATTACACTTATCGGGCCTCGGCCGGAAAGGCCCGACCTTGTAAACGAGTTAACAGAAGAGATGCCATATTATCCGCTTCGACACGTGATCAAACCCGGGTTGAGTGGCTGGGCTGTTCTTCACCAAAATTACGCTGACAGCAAAGAGGCATCGCTCGTAAAGCTTCAGTATGATCTGTATTACATCAAAAACAGATCGTTCCTTCTTGATATTTCAATTATTCTTCGAACATTCAATGTTGTCCTGCGCTTGTTGGGCCAATAAAAAGTATGTTGGTACGGATTGCTACTCCTTCCGAAGCGCCTCTATCGGATCCAGCGAGGCGGCATTTCGCGCGGGCTGGAGACCGAAAAAAAGACCAACTGCGGTAGAGAATAGTATCGAAATTACAATTCCCGTCACAGATACGGCGAATTGCAGCTCAACGCCAAACGTGCGCGCAAGAACACTCATTGTAAACGATAGTGCAATCCCCAGCAACACACCCATAACTGCGCCCACAAAGGTAATAAACGTGGCCTCTGTTAAAAATTGCAACAAGATATCTCGACGTGTCGCGCCGACGGCTTTGCGCAGGCCAATTTCAAATGTCCGCTCTGCGACAGACACATACATGACATTCATAATGCCTACGCCCCCGACGAGCAACGATACGGTAGCAAGGCCGACAAGCAGCCAGGTGATGGCAACAAAAACCGTGTCCACAATAGCAAGCGCCTCTCCCTGCGTTGTTACCGAGAAATCATCCTTATCCGGATCAGTGATCGAGTGTCGCTGACGAATGAGTGACCGTATTTCCTCCGCAGTGCTCTCTGCCTTGCTGTTATCTTTGACCTGTCCAATAATCCAAAGGACATGATCAATCCCCATCATTTTCTTTTGTACCGTTGTCACGGGAATGTACACCAGTTCATCGAGGTTAATAAACGCGGCTGCTCCGATCTCTTCAAACACACCAATAACACGAAAACCCCTGCCATCGATTTTTACGGTTGTTCCAATCGCCTCTTGATTGCCAAATAGCGTACTGCGTATTTCATGACCAAGGACAACAACCTGTGCAGCAGCCTGATCCTCTTCACTGGTGAAAAAACGTCCATCCACTATCTCGGTCTTGTCTATGTCATTGTAGCTGGCAGACACGCCAAAAACGGATGGACGTTCCTTCTGCGCTCCGTACGAAACAACAGCCTGCGTTGTGATCCCGGCATAGGCGTTGCGGACATTATCAAGTCCCACGACGGCACGCATGTCCCCTTGCGTGAGGGTTGTAATTGAGACACCCTTTGTTACAGAGGTTGCGTTTTCAATCGAGGTCTTTCCCGCTGACGGAATTTTAATTTCTATATCGATCCAATCATCTCCAAACTGCGACACCTCTCCGAGCACAAGCGTTTTTACCCCAATCCCCGCAGATAACACAAGCACCACCATCGCAACACCGATGGTAATTCCAAATACTGTTAATATGCTGCGCAGTCCATTTTTTTTCAATGTCTGCATGGCAAGTATCAGAGGGATACGGCTCATAGTGCATTATTCATATCGCAGCGCGTCAATAGGATTTAAATCGGAGGCTCTACTGGCGGGAACAATGCCAAATATGAGTGCAATAATGAGTGCTATCACGAAAGATACCAACGCACCTGCCATTGAAATGGCAAAGGGATACGCGTAACCCAGTGACTGCACACCCAGTGCAATCGCGTACGCAAGCGCGCTTCCCAAGAGAAAACCGACAAACGTCCCTATGATTGTAATGACAAATGTTTCCGCCAAGAATTGAAATAAAATATCGCTGCGGGTGGCCCCTACGGCTTTGCGCAGACCAATCTCTCGCGTTTTTTCTCTAACAGCGATCAACATGATATTCATAACACCAACTCCACCGACAAACAAAGAAATGGCCGCGATACCCACAAGAAAAAACTTAAGCGCGTCCGTGATCGTACGAATTATTTCCAGCGCGTCCGCTATATTCCGCACTGAAAAATCTTCTTCCCCATGCCGTTCTATCAATGTACTGCGGATTTCCTCTACGGTTTGATCAATAAAACGGGCATCAGACACATCTCCGCGCATAAATGATACATGACGCACGCCCAGCAGATCCCGCTGTACCACTGAAAGTGGTATGATCGCCGCGTTATCCACGTCTTCAATCGGACTGGCCCCCTTTGCGGCCATCACACCGATAACTCGAAATTGTATCCCGTCCAGCTTGAGTCGCTGGCCAACGGCATCCTGGTTGCCAAATATATCTTCTCGGAGATTGGAACCAAGTACAATTACTTTCTCACGTGCTTTTTCGTCTTCCTCGGTAAAAAAAATACCCTCGGTAATATCAATCCGCTCCACACGCTCGTAACTGGCGCTTGCGCCCGTAAACGTGGCCGACTGCTCATCACCTTGCCAACTCAAAATACCATTCCCCAAGATATATCCCGTGAGATCAGCGAGGTGTGTTACGTTATCTTTATCCAAAAGCGCATCTCTGTCCTCGTCAGTGAGTGATGTAATTATAATACCAAGAGCCTGCGCCGGCGGTCCTGCTGAATCGCTTGCACCGGGTAAAATAACAATTTGAGTCGGACCGCGGCGCTCAACCTGATCCAAAATAATTCCTTGCGCGCCCGCGCCTATTGACATAACCAGCACAACGGAAAAAATGCCGATAATAATACCAAGCATTGTTAAAAAAGCCCTCCGCTTCTGGGCCTGCATACTTTTTAGGGCAAGGATAGCAGTGCGTTTTATCTGCATACAACCTATGACTCGACCACGGCGTGACTCCTCTTTGCCACTTTTTTATCCGAAATAATCCGTCCATCGCGAATGCGGACGATGCGTTTCGCGTGATCAGCGGCATCTTGCTCATGCGTTACCATCAATATCGTTTTTCCGTCCTTATTTAAGGACTGCAAAATGTTTAAAATCTGTGCCCCGGCTTTTGAATCCAAATTTCCTGTTGGTTCATCCGCAAATATGATATCCGGTTTGTTGATAATAGCTCTGGCAATAGCCACGCGCTGCTTCTCTCCTCCGGACAGCTGATTTGAAAAATGGTGCGCCCGTTCAGTCAATCCGACCGCCGCAATCGCGTCAAAAACTCGCTGCCTGGAAAAGGTCTGCTTCGCATAGATAAGAGGCAATGACACGTTGTCAAATACAGTCGTTCGTGGGAGAAGATTAAACGATTGAAACACAAAACCAAGTCTCTCATTCCTCATTTTCGCCAATTCATTTTCTGTGAGGCTGGATACATTCTCTCCACGAAATGCATAGGTGCCGCTGGTAGGAGAATCCAGAAAGCTCAATATATGCATGAACGTGGATTTTCCCGAACCGCTTGGTCCCATGATCGCGAGAAAATCACCTTCTTCAACAGCAAGATCAACACCATGTAAGACCCGTGTGATCACCTCGCCCGTCTCATATTGCTTGGTAATGTTCCTTGCTTGTATCAAAAGGGGCTTTTTTACAGGCATACGTTTATTCTCTTTCACGCAGGAAGGTAATAACCGGCTCATTCGCGCGCACGCCGGATAGTATTTCTATCTTGCCATCATCGCCGCGAAGTCCCACCGTGACATCTCTTTCCTCAAATTTGCCCTTTGTTTCATCGAGCAGTACACGCACAAAACGTCTGCCATTTTGGCCAAGGACGGCTCGAGATGGAACAAACAGCGCGTCTGAGCGGTTATCAGTATAAATAATAATGTTGGCGGTCATTCCCGCTTTAACGCCTTCAACACCATTTTTATCAAATGCAATGTCCGTATTGTAATATATAACACCTGATATTTCCGTTTCCCCTGGCTCAACAGCACGAACTGTCCCCGTAAAGACGCGTTCATCACCAAAGGCGTCCAACGTGACGGTGACTGAGTCCCCAATATGCACCTTTGCAATGTCAGACTCTGAAATGTCCACATCGACAAAAAGAGTGTCCGAGATAAGCATCACTATTTCCATCTGAGCAGTGACATTTTCTCCCACTGCCACCTCAAGCCGCGAGATCACCCCATCGGCCTGGGCCACCAGCCGTGTTTTTTCAAGCGTATCAATGGCTCTATCCCGAGCCGCGACCGCCCTTGCAACGTCAGCTCGCAGTGCGGCAACATCAACCGCTCGTGGTGGCGCAACAAGATTGCTATGCGCAGCTTGTACCTGCACTAACCTTGCTTCATCAGCCTCAACACGCGCCTGCGCTACAGCCGTATCAGCGTCGCCCTGCTTCTGGGCATGAGAAAAATTCAGCACAGATGACTCATATGCTATTTGGGTGGTCACGACCGAATTCTTTGCGCTCTCCACTGCCTGCACCGCGTCGATCAGCGCCGCTTCTGCCGTCGCTACCGCTGTCTGCTGGGTCGAGATGCTATTTTTAAAGCCGTCCAGCGTTGCCTGGGTTGCGTCAATGAAAACACCTTCTGATGCAGACAATAATTGCTGCACGTGCAACATCATGAGTTGCGTCAAATCGCCCGCATCCTGCACGTCACGGGCAGCTGCGTTTAGTATCTCCGAGTCGGCATTTCGAGTCAGCGAAAAAACAAGCGGCTCAAGCGTCCTGATTGTCGCTCGCGCGTTGCGGTATGACCGAACCGCTCGCGTATAGGTTGATACGTCCGACGCGCCCAGCAAATATTCAAAAGAATCATTAACGTCCTTGTCGTCAACCCCCAGAATCAAGTCCGCCTCAAGCAGTGCCTTGTTCAACTTTGTGATGGTCAGCTGAAGCGTTGTCCGCAAATCATCATACGCGGACTGTGTAATTTGAGATACATGCGTGACATCCAGACGCTGCAGGTCATTTTCAGCATCTCGAAGGGCCTGCTGTGCCGCGTCGATGGCCTTCTGCGCAGTCACCTGTGTTTTGAGCAGCTCAGCCTTTGATTGAGAGAGGGCGGCTTCATATTGCGCGATTGACGAGAATGACTCCTGCACACGTTCGGGTGTATGACCCGCCAATTCTCGATTTAGAAAAGCCTGAGCCGCAGCAACTGTGGCATCCGCTTCCTTAACCGCCGAGGACTGCTGCCCATTTTCCAACTCCGCAATGACATCACCTTTTAGCACCACGTCCCCGATTTTTTTATGTATGACCGACACCCTGCCACTCACCTCCCACCCGTAGGCAAGTACATCGTCCGATGTGACTGTTCCGGTTTCTGAAACAGTTTGTACCAGCTCACCCTGTTCAACGGGAACCCACGAAATGTCGTATGCAACAGCCGGCGAACGCAGTGTATAATAAAGCAGAGCCAAGCTCAGTATCACGAGAACTAATACAATAATAGTGATGTTCCTGCGTTTCATATTGAAAGTAGTATAGCAAAAAAAACTCGCTTGGACGAATTTTTTTGTGTCGTTGTCCACTACGCTAAGAATCTCTTCAAGTATGCGCCTGTGTAACTTGCGGTACTTTTCTGCGCTATCTCTTCGGGCGTTCCAGTCGCCACCACTGTTCCGCCTTTATCACCCCCCTCGGGGCCAAGGTCAATGATCCAGTCAGCACACTTTATGACATCCAAATTATGTTCTATTGTCATAACCGTGTTGCCCTTTGAAACCAGGTCTTGTATCACGCCTATCAATTTTTTCACATCGTCATAGTGCAGTCCTGTGGTGGGCTCATCGAGCAAATACAATGTTTTGGTTGTATTTCGCTTAGCCAGCTCTTTTGAGAGCTTAATGCGCTGTGCTTCACCGCCCGACAACGTAGTAGCGGACTGTCCAAGAGTCAGGTAGCCAAGACCGACTTGATTAAGTACTTTGAGCTTATCAAAAATAAAAGGGATGTCCGCAAAAAATTCCTCCGCGTCTTCAATGGTCATGTTCAGGACGTCCGCAATGGACTTTCCATTATAGTGTACCTGCAAGGTTTCTTTGTTAAATCGCTTTCCTGAGCATTCATCACAGGATATTTCAACACTTGGCAAAAAATGCATCTCTATCTGCAGTGCGCCACGACCCTCGCAATTTTCACAGCGACCACCCGGCCTGTTAAAACTAAATCTCCCTTTTCTGAAACCCCGAATACGCGCCTCTGCTGTTGCGGCAAACAGATCACGAATTCCATCGTAGGCCTTGGTATATGTTGCTGGATTACTGCGGGGCGTTCTGCCAATGGCGCTCTGGTCGATTCGAATGATTTTGTCAATGTATTCAATGCCTGTTATCTCCTTGTGATCGCCGATTTTTTTCTTTACATGATTGAGCTTGTTGGCGACTGCTCGATATAAAATTTTGTGCATCAATGTTGACTTCCCGGAACCGGAAACGCCCGTCAAACAGACGAATCGTCGTAGCGGAATATCCACGTCAATGTGCTTCAGATTGTGCTCTGATGCCTTTTTTATCTTTAATTTCGCGGTGGAACTGTCCACCTTCCTTCTTTTTTTGGGCACCTCAATGCGCTCCTCGCCCCGCAGGTATTTTCCAGTGAGGGATTCGCGCGCGCTTCCCTGGGTATCAATGTAAACTCCATTTTTTAGCTTTCCTCCCTTTTTTCCAAGCAGCTCGCCCAATGGGCCGGAATATACGATTTGGCCGCCATGCGTTCCGGCACCCGGTCCGATATCAACCACCCAATCACTGGTCAATATAGTATCTTCGTCATGCTCGACCACGATAATTGTGTTGCCAATATCGCACAGGTTTCGCAAGGTCGCGACAAGACGATCATTGTCCCGCTGATGCAACCCGATGGTTGGCTCATCGAGAACATAAAGAGATCCTACCAGCTGCTGTCCTACCTGTGACGCAAGCCGGATACGTTGCGCTTCACCGCCGGAGAGTGTTCCGGCTTTCCTATTGAGTGTGATGTAATGCAACCCCACATTATGCAAAAAATTCAACCGATTGCGGATTTCCCGCAATGCGGCACCTGCTATTTCTTTATCCCTGTCGGACAGCACTTTATCAATCGCGTCAAAAAAAGTTTTTGCCCTGCCGATTGTAAAATCAGTAACCTCCCAGATATTCTTTTCGCTTACCTTAACGCTCAGCGCATTTTCATTAAGGCGCTTTCCTTGACAGACCGAACAAATCTCCTCGCTAAATATTTCCTTGGTTCCCAATCCGGTGCACGCCTGACAATATCCGTAGGGACTGTTAAAGCTAAACATGCGCGGTTCAATCTCCGGAAAACTATATCCATCATTCGGACACGCGTATTGCGTGCTGTACACTTGCTCGTGTCCATTCGGAAAGATAACCGAGCAGAGCCCATCAGATAACTCAACCGCTGTCTCCACCCCCTCCGCTAGGCGCGGCGCCGGCTCCTGCCGCGCGATGCTGCCGGGAATTTTGTCTATGACAATTTCGATAGTGTGCTTCTTGTTTTTTGAAAGTTTGATCCGCTCTTTAAGACTCAATATTTTTCCGTCTATTCTCACTTCCAGGTAACCGCTGTTATACATATCATACAGCATTTGATAATATTCCCCTTTTCGGCCGCGCACGACGGGCGCCAAGATAACGACCTCATTTTTTGAGGATTTCTCCGGGGTCTGTGTTGAATCCTCCATTTTTGCGGCGACGTTTTCGACCATCGCATCTATACTCATCTTTTCAATTTTTTCGCCACAGACAGGGCAATACGGATGCCCGACACGGGCAAAAAGTACCCGAAGATAATCATACAATTCGGTTATGGTCGATACAGTGGACCTCGGATTCGCCGAATGAGCCTTCTGATCAATAGAGATGGCCGGGGACAAACCTTCTATTTCATCAACATCCGGCTTTTGCATCCCACCTAAAAACTGCCGAGCGTAGGATGAAAGGCTCTCAATATATCTTCGCTGTCCCTCGGCAAAGATCGTGTCAAAGGCCAGGGAAGATTTCCCGGAACCGGATAAGCCGGTAAAGACGATCATGCTATTGCGAGGAAGCTCCAGACTTATATTTTTTAAGTTGTGCTCACGTGCCCCTTTTATGATTATTTTTTCTTGCATAAACACAAAAATGCCCCGGTCGGGCTTGTACTAAACAATTAAGAGTAAATGATCTTGTCGCAGTATACATGGAGTGACACGCTTGTCAATGACAGCATGGCTATTATACACTATACAGTGTAACTCACTAACCCGAACGTATGAAGAGAACATTTATCCAGGGGCTTTTGCTTATATCTGCGGTAGTCCTCGTTGGGCAGGGCTGCGCGGCGTATCAAGAAGCCGACGATGCAGAGCAGATGGACGATGCCGCGACGATAGAAACAGAACAGGCAAAGGGCGAGTTCTCCGAAGAGATGGAGAACGGAGATGTGCAAAGTGAAGACAAAGCAACGGACGACCAAAAAGTGACGGAGGAGGTACTTTCGGAGTCAGGCGTCACCCTGTCAGGATCTGCACAAGGAAAAGGCACAGTGAAATTTGATTGGGCCATATCCAGCGACCTATCGGAGCGCGCAGAGGGATTTCGCTTTGCTCGTGGAGAGGAAGAGAACCCAACCTATCCGGCCAGCTGGTGGTGGGAGCGTGGTCCGGCGCACAGGAATTTAATCTGGGAAGGACTCCCGGATGGCGACGCACACTTTCGCCTGTGCGTGGTTGAAAACGACGTGTGCACCGTCTATAGCAATGACGTGATGATATCTGTTCCAGGAAATTAAGCGTAAAAAAAGAAGAGCTTCCGCTCTTCTTTTTTAATACATCCTGGGCGCTGGCCTTGTAAATTGTGTCTGCCATACCCCTTTCACGCGTGCTAACATTTCTCGTATATGCATTGTCCAGAGATTACCCAGCGCGCTATATGCCGGGTCATCGGCAGTAATATAGGCAGTTTGAATCCCCTGTTGCGAACAAAAATACACAATTCGAGGCAAATGAAACGACTGAGATACCACAATGACACTCTCTAGCTGATATTCATGCGACGCTCTGTAGCAACTGCTATACGTGTTGTACCCGTGCGGGTCAACATTGACTGCCGTTTCCGGCACACCATGCTCTATTGCATACTGCATCATCGCGTCTACCTCGTTAAATCGATGCGCACCGTCATCCCCTGTCATGATCAGTTTTGACACCTTTGCCTCATGATAAAGCTCCACTGCTTTGTCAACGCGCAAACGCTGCAAATCGCTCATTGTACCGTCTGATTCCATGCCACCGCCAAATACCAGGACCGTATCATATTGCGAGAACAAAATTTCATGTGTTCCCGTATAAGACGGATGAAATAAAATGATGTAGTTCGCAAGCACGGCGGCCAAAATGCCACATATGATCAAGCTGCTACTTATTCTTGTGAAAATTTTCATAATTTCTCTCCTGTCCTCTCTCTTGCCCGAAGCTCCCGCACTTCATCGCGCAAAATTGCAGCTAATTCAAATTCCAAATTTTTTGCAGCCTCTTTCATTTTTGATTCTTTGTCTTTAATAATTGTTGCTATCGGCCTTGCATCACCAATTAAATCGAGCTCCAATATAGAACTCTCACGTTTTCCTCTTCCTTTTTTTCGCGCGTTCATGCCATTTGCAGATTGCACAGTATCTATTCCAAATTCTTCCAATATATTCCGAATTGCTTTTTCAATTGTCTTTGGTGTTATGCCATGTTTTTTATTATACGCCAGTTGCACGGTGCGGCGTCGGTCTGTTTCAGCTATCGCACGCTGAATGGATCCGGTACTGTGATCTGCGTACATCACCACTTGCCCATTCACGTTCCGCGCTGCACGACCAATTGTCTGAATAAGGCTTGTTTCACTCCGCAAAAATCCTTCTTTATCCGCGTCCAAAATTGCCACAAGAGAAACCTCGGGAATATCCAGTCCTTCTCTAAGCAAGTTCACACCCACAATGACGTCTACTTCGCCTTTCCGAAGCTTACCAATAATATCTATTCTCTCAATTGTCTTAATGTCGCTATGCAGATATGTAACCTTTAGTCCTTTTTTGTCGAGAAACTCAGTCAAATCCTCTGCCATACGTTTGGTCAGTGTTGTCACTAATGCGCGCTCGCCAGAAGCAACTCGCTCTTGAATCCGCATAATCACATCATCAACCTGAGATGCATTGGTCTTTGTTTCTGTCACAGGGCAAATGATCACTTCAGGATCAATAAGGCCGGTTGGCCGTACAATCTGCTCCACCACTTGCTCTGCGATTTTCAGTTCATATTCTGCTGGCGTGGCAGAAACATATGTAATTTTTTTAACCCGTTCGTCAAACTCCTCAAATGTGAGCGGCCTGTTGTCTTTTGCACTTGGTAATCGAAACCCATGTTCAACCAAAGTTTCTTTTCGTGCACGATCACCGCGATACATAGCACCAATTTGCGGGACAGTCACATGCGATTCATCAATAATCGTGAGGTATTCACCAGCACCATGCTGAAAAAAATCAAGCAGTGTATAGGCAGCCTCGCCCGGCGCCCTTCCATCAAAATGGCTCGAGTAATTTTCTATACCATTACAGTATCCAACATTGCGAATCATTTCAATATCATACTTTACTCGTCGTTTTAATCGTTCGTGTTCTAACACTTTTCCACTTTTTTTAAAAAAAGCAAGCTGATTAACTAATTCAGCATCAATACTTTTTATTGCGCGTTCTCGCTGTGCCGGCGTCGCGACATAATGCTTGGCAGGGAAAATCCATGCGTCTTGCAGTTCATTCAGAATTTTTCTTGATACTGGATGAATCCGTTCAATCGCGTTAATCTCCTCCCCTATTTCAAATCTGTACACCCGCTCCTCATTCACCGGCATGATATCAAAAATTTGTCCGTGCATGCGAAATGTTCCACGCGTCAAATCCGCATTTGTTCGTTCAAACTGCATTTCTACCAGCCGCTCCAGCATGCTGCGTCTATCCAATTTTTGCCCTTTTTCCAAATGGAGCACACTGCTTTCATATTCTTTTGGCGACCCAAGAGAATAAATAGCAGAAACAGACGCCACGATAATAGTGTCTTTGCGAGATAAAATGGCTTGAGTAGACGCGTGGCGCAGGCGATCAATTTCTTCATTGATCTGCGCTTCTTTTTCTATATATGTATCAGAACCCGGCATGTACGCCTCTGGCTGGTAATAATCATAGTAACTCACAAAGTACTCAACCGCATTGTTTGGAAAAAATTCTCTAAACTCATTGCATAGCTGGGCGGCCAGTGTTTTGTTGTGTGCAATAACAAGCGTTGGCAGTTGCGTTTGTTGAATAACATTTGCCATGGTGAATGTTTTTCCTGATCCGGTTACCCCAAGCAAGGTCTGTCGCTTCATGCCATTTTTGTAACCAGAAACAAGGCCTTCTATGGCCTGTGGCTGGTCGCCTGCTGGTTTGTATTGTGATTGAAGTTTAAACTTCAGACTCTCCATATTCATTTAACGATTGCGCATTTTTTCATTTTCAAAAAAACCCTTCACTGCCGCCCTAGAACGATTTCTCCCAAATATTGCGTTTACGGCTCCCATGATCTTTGTGTAATCCGGCGAAACTACGTCTCCCTTGTGCAACTGATAATCTGGTTGAGAAACCAAAAAAAGTGCATATTCTGCTTCTGTTTTGCCATCGCGAACATTGTTGGGATTAAACCAACTAGTTTCTTTCCCCCGCATACTGCTCGCTATCCTTTTTCTTAGGGTCTCCTTGTCCAGCCCAAACAAACCAAATCTCTCTTTATAACTCTGCGGCCCTGCGACCGAACCAGCCTTGTGTGAGGCATCTCGTCGCTGTGACTCTGTTAGTCCATGTACTCCAGTTCCTGCGGCCAATGTTGTATATCCTCCACGCTGCCTACTCTCACGCACCCTGGGCTCAAAAATTTTAGCTCTTTCTTCAGCAGAAAATTCACGCTGACCTATGCCCTTGATGATGGATTTAGCAATTTCAGGTGTAACACCATATTTGCGCGCAACCTCATACTTTATAGCAATCTCTTCTGTACTTAGCTCTCCACCGGCGATATCGTCAAGTATACCGGGATTATCAGCCAAAACTTTATTAGAATGTTGATCTATAAGTCTAAGCGCAAAAATTTCTTTTCCGGATATAATTCGCTCAGGCATATGCAATTTGTGGATTATATTTATTTAGTTTTAGCGCAATTATTGTATCATAATCTTGACAGGTTTACAAAGATATAGTATGGTGGGATGTCCATCAAGAAGGAGAAAACATGGACAAGCACAAAGGGCTGCGACCCTCACAGATCGCGGCAGCGACTGTGCTCTACCTGGTGGCCTTCGGGCTGTTGGGTGGCGCGATGTACCTCGCCTGGTACGCCTATGTGACGAACATCGCCGTCAACTGGTTCTTTACCGCAGTCGTGCTCCTCTGCGTAGCACTGGGCGTCGCCTGTGAGCACATGGCGCGAATCGCACTGCGACGTGACGAGGACCCGCTCGACGGCTTTAACGACCACACGTAGGTCTGCCCCTGGCAAGAGGGGTACAATTGGAGGGTCAGAGGTTGCTTGCCCAACCTCACCCGTGACTATTCCATCTGCAAAGGTGGTATGATCATGGATAAAATTGGATAGAATAAGCCAATATTCTAGTTATTCACACCACAGAGGCTGGCAGTACTTGACAGAATGATAATTGTCTGTTATAGTGAGTGGTCAGTAAGTGACAGGCACAACTCTGATGAGATACGTATCTCGCCAAAGTTGTGCCCGGCATTCAATGCCTGGCCATTGGCGAGCGTGGAGAAATCTACGCTCCGCGGGTTTATCCCGCGTGAAGGCGACATAGGTCGCCACTGTCGGCTCTCGCCGCATTGTGGCCATCTGCAACGGCAGATGCGGCGTGCTAACAGAGGTTCGGGAACCTAGTAAATCCCACACGGGTGGTACTTCGGTATCACCCAATTCCCCTCTCTTTGTTACTTCTAGCAGATAGACGGAACAAAAAAGCGCCATATTGGTGCTTTTTTGTTTGCTTCAATTCAAACTGATTGATATGATTAGAGCATTGGATAATTGCGCATTTCCGAGGGTGCGCAGATGTCCCTGCATGCCTGACTTGGTACGCTGATACCACAGTTGGGTTCATCGCGCTGGCGGGCAAGCAGGCCGGAGGACGCGATGACGCGGTAGGAGAGAACCCCTGGGTGATCAATACAGTTTGTGGCGGTAGAGGTGCCACAATAGTCAGCGCGGCAATCCTCAGCATCGAGAAGGTCGTATCCTCACCATCTGGAACGACACCTCGACGGCTGCAGCTATGGATTGATTTGTATTGCTCACCCAGGCAATCAAATTTCAACCGTCTCCCCTTCTTCTGGAACAAATGCTTCTAAACCTGAAATTTCTTTTTTTAATCGATGAGCAAGCTCAGTTGATGCATGCGGCTCGCCATGAACACAATACACCTTTGCCGGTGTTTTTTTTGCTGAACGAACCCAATCAACCAACTTATCTTGATCTGCGTGCGCTGACAACGCGCCAATAGCAGTGACCGTTGCACGAACAGGAATTCTATCACCATGTATTTCAACTTCCTCTGCACCTTCGTACAATCTGCGACCCAATGTTCCCTGCGCCTGATATCCAACCAAAACAAGAAGCGATGCAGGATCTGGTAAATATCGCTTCGCATGGTGCAATATCCGCCCACCGTTCATCATGCCAGCTCCCGCGATTATCATCTTTGGATTTGGCGAATGATTGATGCGCTTTGAATCTTCTCGAGATGGTGTTACTTCCAAACCGTCAAAATGTAAAAAATCATCACCCATTTTATATTGCTGAGCAGCCTCTTCGTCATAGTACTCTGGAAATTCTTTGTATACTTTGCCCGCTTTAATAGCCATTGGACTGTCCAGGTAGATCGGTAAATTTGGTAGTGTCTTATCGTGCTCTTTGAGTTGATCCAAATCATACAAAATTTCCTGTGTTCGTTCTATGGAAAAGGCCGGCATCATAATCACACCTCCATTTGCTATCCCCTTTTTTACAATATCAAGCAAAAGCTGTTTTCTGTGCCCCTCTGGTTCATGAAGTCTGTCCCCATAGGTTGATTCTATAAGAAGTACGTCTATTTCCCCAAGCATTTCAGTAGGACGCACGATTGGGGCATTCTTATTGCCCAAATCACCGGAATATGCTAGGGTTTTGCCGTCTGCATGAAGCTCTATAAAGGATGAGCCAAATATATGCCCCGCATCTTTAAATAGTGCAGTCACTCCGTCACCCAGGTCAATTTTTTGATGATAGTCCACACCATCACAGCAGCCATAGGCCTCATCAATATCATGTTCATCAAACAAAATTGGCCGCTGAAATTTTTCATTGTCATACCGCATGATTGAGAGCGAATCATCCCAAATAATTTTCGCCAGCTCCCGAGTGCCTTTCGTCATGTATACCGCGCCAGCGTATCCATCGCGTATGAGCTTTGGCACACGTCCGCTGTGATCTGCGTGTGCATGACTTACAAAAACAGCATCAAGCTCAGACGGGTCAAACGGAAATGCATCTGCATTTCTGCCCTCATTATAATTACCTCCCTGAAACATGCCGCAATCAAATAATATACGCTTTGTCTTTGTTTCAATAAGGTGACACGACCCGGTAACCTGATGCGCCGCACCAAAAAAAGTGACTTTCATACTGTCCGTTGATCTTAATAATACTGCTTTACAGGTTACTATACCAAACAAATTACCAGCCTACCAATTCAGTGCCAATTCTGCTATCATAGATACTGTTCCTATGCCACACAAAAATGACACTGTCGTCATACAGGAGCCGCCAATGCAACAAATAGGCAGACAGCGCTCTTGTATCAAACGGACATGTTTTATCGGCTGTGGCTGTATGGTTTTTTTTATTGCCGCCTTTGCCATTTTGCTTTCGATCCTATCGGGGCCGCGTGAATTGGAAATACACGAATTAGGAGCGGACATTCGAGACGCTATCCCCATATACGATCCGGAACAAGTTTTTTCAATCTCGTATCGTCCCGGCGTGGCTCGCAACAGAGCACTGGAGTATGCCGCCTACATTCCAAAAACGGTTCTCTCTCCAATCCTTGTTGTCACCGGTGACCAGCCACCAGAAACATCTTTTATCCGATCCGTTGCTGACTTTGTGCAAAAGCCTGTGGCTGATCACAGAGACATGTATGCCATTGAGTGGCGTAATCTGCCGACGAAGCCATCTTTTTTATATGATTTTCATACTCGCGAGTACGAGTCACATGACTTTACACTCAGCCGTCAAATCGAGGAACCCGGTGAGTACCGATTTTCATTCAAAAAAAATGATGTGGAAGGAGTGCTCGTCATTACCGCCGATACTTCCGGAATAGGAACATCGCTCATGACTATTGACGTATTTATTCCTACACACGCCTCCTATGGCAATTAAAACACTCAAAGCAGACACTCTGAAATGGGTGCACATTGATCAAGTCGATGATGCGGCTCTTGATTTTTTGAAAAAAAAATATAATTTTCACCACCTTGACCTTGATGATATTCAGGGTGAAGCGCAGACACCAAAGCTTGACACGTACAAAAATTACTTGTTTCTTATTCTTCATTTCCCGTACTGGGATCAACAGAATACGCAGGTGACTGCAGAGGAGCTTAGCATTTTTGTTGGTGAGGGCTTTCTCATAACCATTCAGAGGGGACAATCAAAACAGATGAAAGAATTTTTTTACAAAAGCATGCGAAATAAAAAAATTCAGAAGGACTGGATGAACGCCACTTCCGGCTACTTACTCTATAGACTGCTTGAATCACTATTTAAAAATTCGCGGCCAATGATCAATAACATTGGCCGCACCCTTTCAAAAATTGAGACCTCCATTTTTGATGGGCAGCAGTACACTCAAATGGTGAAGGAGCTTGCTGTGTACAGGCGCGCTGTTCTTACAATACGCAGGATTATAGATCCGCAGCGGTACTTAATTGCGACACTTTCTCATGTGCGTAAGCCATTTGTAAACGAGCAAACAACTCTTTACTTTGACGATATCAGCGACTACCTTAATAAAACATGGGCGGTTGTTGATACATATAAGGATACTATTGATGGCCTCCATGTCACGGTTGAGTCGCTGATTAATCAGCGCACAAATAAAGTCATCGGATCTCTCACAACGATTTCGGTGGCGATGCTGCCATTTACCGTGCTTGCCAGCATTTACGGTATGAATATCGTTGGTCTTCCGTTTGCGGACAACGCGGTGACGATATGGGGAATGTTCGCGGTACTCGCGATCATCGTTACCGTTGTGATTTGGACGATGAGAAGCAAAAAATGGCTATGATTAAAAAATTTGTTTCAGCAAAAACAAAAACAATTACCGGCGCTGCGCTGGTGCTTGGATCTGCCTCCTTTGTGAGCAGGTTCATTGGCGTTATCCGTGACCGAATTTTTGCGTCGCAGTTTGGAGCCGGGACAGAGTTGGATGTTTACTACGCAGCTTTTCGAATACCGGATCTGGTATACAACATGATCATCGTTGGCGCGCTGTCAGCGGGTTTTATCCCAGTGTTTACGGCGGTGTGGATGAAGGATAAAAAGGAGGCAGCGGTCTTGACCAATAACGTGATAAATTCACTGGCTGTTGTCCTTGTTGGAGTGCTGCTCATACTTTTTTTGGCTATGCCATGGGTTATGAAGTTGATAGTGCCGGGATTTGACCCCGATCAAATGCGTCAGACTGTGCTCTTATCGAGAATCATGTTGGCAAGCCCACTCCTGCTGGGACTCAGTGGTATTGCCAGCAGCGTTCTGCAGTCATTGAAGTGTTTTTTTATCTATTCGCTCACACCTATTTTTTATAACATTGGAATCATTATCGGCGCTCTATTTTTTGTCCCGCTTTGGGGACTGGCAGGGCTGGCGTATGGTGTGCTGCTCGGTGCGGTACTTCACCTGGCAATTCAGATGCCTACGCTCTACCATGCCGGATTCCGCTACCAACCCTTGATTGATCTAAAGAGTCATGAATTGCGCGAAATTGCCAAGTTGATGATTCCTCGAACCCTGACCTTGGCTACCAGCCAGCTCAACATGGTGGTGACAACCATATTGGCATCCACCCTTGCAATCGGCAGTCTTACCATATATAACTTCGCGAATAATTTGCAATTTTTTCCTGTCGGTATTATCGGCGTTTCTTTCGCGTTGGCGGCATTCCCCACCCTTTCAGAATATTTTGCGGCAAACGATCGAAACGAGTTTGTCGCGCATCTGTCCAATACTATTCGTCAAATTCTTTTTTTTATCATTCCGCTTAGTGTTGTTTTTCTGTTGTTACGCGCTCAAATCGTTCGCGTGGTTTTGGGAGCGGGGAAATTTGACTGGTCCGCGACAATCACCACGGCAAACGCGCTTGCGTTGTTCGCGCTTTCATTTTTCGCGCAATGCCTTATTCCGCTCCTTACACGCGCGTTTTATGCTATGCATGACACGCAAAAACCGCTTCTTATTGCGTTTGTGAGTGTGTTGATCAACATTATTGCCGCGCTTTCACTTAAGGAAAGTATGGGAATAGTCGGACTTGCCCTTGCCTTTTCTATTGCAGCTGTTTTTCAAGCTACAACTCTGGCAGTTGTTCTGCGGAGGAAAATCCAAAGCATGAACGCCCAGAGCATTGCAACATCATCCTACAAGATATTGGTTGGCGGCATTGCCATGGCAATGCTCATGCAGTGGCTCAAAGGACCCATTGCGAGCCTTGTGGACATGACGAGATTTTGGGGAATATTTGTACAAGGCGCCGCCACGGGTGTGGTGGGGATTGGCGTATACGCGGTCACGCTGTATCTTCTTCGATCACCGGAGCTTATGGAACTTTTGGGATCGCTCCACAAACGCTGGCTCAAAATTATGCCTGGACATGTTGAAGTGACAGAACCGGATGAAATTTAGATTGATTTCATCATCTTTGTGTGATAGTATCCGCTCGCTATGTCCCCTATTCGTAACTTTTGTATTATCGCTCACATTGATCACGGGAAGTCCACGCTGGCTGACCGCTTTTTGGAATTAACCGGAACCGTGGACAAGCGAAATATGAAGGCCCAAATGCTCGATCAAATGGAGCTGGAGCAGGAACGCGGTATTACCATAAAACTACAGCCCGTGCGGATGCAGTACAAGGGCTGCACGCTCAATCTTATTGATACACCGGGCCACGTCGACTTTACTTACGAGGTTTCACGCTCTCTAGCCGCAGTTGAAGGAGCTATTCTTTTGGTAGACGCGTCACAGGGTGTTCAGGCGCAAACTATCGCCAACCTCTATTTGGCATTGGATCTGGACCTTGCCATCATCCCTGTTTTGAATAAAATTGACCTGCCAAACGCTAATCCCGAAAAAGTCAGTGAGGAGATCATTCATCTTTTGGGTTGCAAACGCGAGGACATACTTCACTGCTCCGGCAAAACAGGAGAAGGAGTCCCGCAATTGCTTGATACTGTTATCGCGCAAATACCCGCGCCGGTCGATACATCCGCGCTGCCCCCACGCGCGCTCATTTTTGACTCATCGTACGATGATTATAAAGGCGTGGTCGCATCGATTCGCATGAAGGATGGCTTTCTCAAAAAGGGTGACAAAATACGCTTTATGAGCACAGGCGCTACCGCTGAAATTTTGGATATCGGTCACTATTCGCCAAAAATGTCACCGGATGCGCAGATGGAGAATGGGCAAATTGGATATCTGGTTTCCGGTCTCAAAGAAATCGGCGAAGTCGCTGTGGGCGACACGATTACCCGCCTTGATTCGCAAACGACCGATCGGCTACCGGGATATAAGGAAGTACGCCCCATGGTTTTTGCCGGTGTGTTTCCTGCTGAGGGCGATGACTACAATGCGCTGCGCGATGCCATGGATAAGCTGAAACTCAATGACTCTGCGCTCATGTTTGAGCCGGAACACTCACAGGCGCTTGGCTTTGGATTCCGATGCGGATTTCTCGGTATGTTGCACCTTGAAATTTTTCAAGAAAGATTGCGACGCGAATTCGGTCTCCATATTATTGCCACAGTGCCAAGTGTTGCGTACCATGTGTATAAAACGAATGGAGTAGATCTTATTGTAAAAAGTCCTCAGGATCTTCCGGAGGTTCAGTCAATTGAGCGGATTGAGGAACCGTGGATGCGCGTGGATATTATTACTCCAGACAACTATATTGGAAATGTCATGAGCCTGGTTGCTGAACGCAAAGGAGAATATACCACAACTGAGTACCTGAGTGTGGGTGGTGGCAAACGGGCAATGCTTCACTACGATATGCCACTGGCGGCATTGATTACAGATTTTTATGATAAGCTAAAATCAGTGACAAGCGGATATGCATCCTTGAGCTACGACCTCAAGGAATACCGGAAGACAAATGTTGTGAAAATGGATATTGTTGTGGCAGAGGAACCCGTAGAAGCTCTCGCACTTCTTGTTTGGGAAGACGAAGCGTTTCGTATTGGCAAACAAATTGTACATTCCCTAAAGGAGACACTGCCAAAGCAGCAATTTGTAGTTAAAATTCAAGCAGCCATTGGAGGGAAAATTGTTGCGTCAGAGCGTCTGTCTGCGCTGCGTAAAGATGTGACCGCAAAGCTCTATGGCGGTGATGTCACGCGAAAACGCAAATTGCTTGAAAAGCAGAAAAAGGGAAAGAAAAAAATGCTTGCGCATGGAAAAGGAAAGGTTGAAATTCCAACCGAGGCATATATGGCAGTCTTAAAGCGCTAAAATCCCCTTTTGGGGATTTTTTTATGGGGTATGCATCGTTTACATCTTTGTGGTATTATCGGTAGGACTAATCATTGTAATATGTGGGGAAAAAAATCACAGAAGACACTTAAAATCATCATTGCCATTGTCGGTATTGGCGGAATGATTATTTTTACGATTCTACCGCTTTTTAGCGCTTTTTAGCGTACCTGTATGGCAAAACTCCAGGCTGCGCATCCCTAAGTCAGTCTTATCAAGATATACGTAGTATGCAAAAACGCTGGGACGTCCTCCCCTCTCCGCCAGATAGCTTTTTTGAGCAATTTCCAGAGCTGCCTCGAACTGTTGCCTCATTGTTATATCACAGAGACATCCGCACGCAGGATGCAATTGACGAATTTCTGAATCCTGATTATACCTGCCATGTTCATGATCCTTTTTTATTTAAAGACATGAAGAAGGCTGTTTCGCGGTTGATTGATGCGGTTAAGAAAAATGAAAAAATAACCATTCATGGAGATTATGATGCCGACGGTGTGAGCGCATCGGTTATTTTGACAGACACACTGCACGCATTGGGAGCAACTGCGGTTGACGTTTTTTTGCCGCACAGAGAAACTGATGGCTATGGTCTGAACATGAAAACAATTGATCTGCTACATGCGCAAGAAACATCGCTGATCATCACGTGCGACTGTGGTATTAGTAATACAGCAGAGGTTGAATACGCCAACGAAAAAGGGATAGACGTAATTATTACTGATCACCATAGCATTCCAGAAAGACTCCCTCCTGCCTTTGCCATTATTCATCCAAAAGTCGAAGGTGAAACGTACCCGTACAAACATTTGGCTGGCGGAGGTGTTGCATTTAAACTTGCGCAAGCACTGCTCAGAACCCATGCTGAAAAAAATGAACTTCTTGAAAGTGGTGAAAATCATGAAGCATTTGAAAAATGGCTGCTCGACATGGTAGCCATCGCCAGTGTTGCGGACATGGTGCCACTTGTCGGTGAATCACGGACTCTGACAACCTTTGGACTTATTGTTTTAAACAAAACAAAACGTATCGGCCTGCAAAAGCTTCTTTTGGAGGCACGCCTAATGAATGAAGACGGATCACTCACGCGCGAACTTGATGCACAAACCATTGGCTTTCGCATTGCGCCCAGAATTAATGCTGCTGGACGCCTTGACCATGCCAATACAGCGTATCAGCTGCTGGTGACAAAAGATGGCACAGAAGCCGTGGATTTGGCATGGCAACTCAACCAAAGTAATGATGAGCGAAGACGCATGACAGACGAATTTGTGACTGAGGCAATTCAGCAAGTACGTCAGAAACAAATGGATAAACCAGTATTGTTTGTGTATGCACCCGGTTGGGCCAGTGGGGTTGTGGGTCTGATTGCAAGCCAGATAAAAAATGAATTCCAAAAACCTGTTTTTGCGATGACCATGAAGGACGATTCTGAGTTTATGGGTTCAGGCCGCAGTGTTGAGGGGTTCAATATGATTGAGGCGCTGCAACAGATGCCGCATTTTTTTTCCAAATTTGGCGGCCATCCAATGGCATGCGGTTTTACCCTTGCATCGCCAGATATTCGCGAAGAATTTGAAAATGCATTTATCGATTATTTTTTAGACGTGACAAAAGATATTGATTTGACACCGACGATAAAAATTGATGCCCAGATTGATTTGGAACAAGTAAATTGGGGGCTCTATGAATTACTTGGCCGATTTAAACCATTTGGTCAGGCAAATGAGGAGCCGAAATATTTAGCACAGAACGTAACTGTTGTAGGTGTCGAACCTGTGGGCAAGGAAGGCAAGCACCTTCGAATCATGATCACTCATACCTCTACCACAATTCGCAAAACAATCGGCTGGAACTTGTGCAGTGGAGAGATAGACTGGAGTCGTGAACTGTCGAAGGGAGACGTGCTTGATATAGTTTTTGAAATTGGTGTCAATGAGTGGAATGGCAACCGTGAATTACAAATGACAATTGTTGATCTTAAAAAGAAGTAACCTATGAAATGTATCATTTACGCGGACGGCGGATCTCGGGGCAATCCCGGTCCCTCTGCATCCGGTGTTGTTATTCATGATACAGCCGGTAAAACGCTGGCTGCCTATGGCGATTTTTTGGGTCATCAGACAAATAATTATGCAGAGTATTCAGCAATTATTTCCGGACTGAAACGAGCAAAAACACTTGGCGCAACAAGTGTGGAGTGCCGATTGGATAGTAAACTTGTTGTTGAGCAGCTGAACGGACGATGGAAAGTAAAAGAGCCGACACTGCAAAAGCTATTTGTCCAGGCGTACAATGCGCTTCAGGAATTCAAGCCTTGGTCCATAAAGCATATTCGCCGCGAGTACAATAAGCTGGCCGATGCCGAGGTCAACAAAACGCTTGATGCGCGCATGTAAGGAACGTGTAACATTGCGAAAGCCCCCGATGATTCGAGGGCTTTTTTCGTCTCCTTCCTCCCTGTTCCTACTTGTTGAACAACATCTTCAGCTTGTCCGGCAGCACCTGCAGCAGCGGGTGCGGCGGGTACCGTACATCCGGCTGGAGCTGCTGGTCCTCTGTCGTCGAGGATGCTGTGATCGGGTTGATGTCAACGTCACAATCGGCGACGAAGATAAAATCGCACGACCCCGAGCCGAGGTAGGTGCAGATGACAGCCACACCGTCGTCGTTCGACCGAACGAATCCGAAGTAGTCGAACCCGACGTTCCCCAGAACCGGGAGCACCATCTTGAACCCGACGAGCACACAGAACGGCTCATTGCCCCTCAGCACGATGTTCTGCATCCCGCGGACTTCCCCATCGTGCCGATAGTGCACCATAAGCGCCGAGCTCCTCAGGAACTCGGCCATGAAGTCAAACTTCTTGAACATCTCCTTGAGCAAGAAGGCGGCGAACGCCATGGCGACAGCCAGCAGGACAGCGAGAATGATCGTGATCACGAGAATCTCCTTGGTACGTCCAACGCAGTTTGGACAAATTACAATAACAAAAAAACAGGTCTTTGTCAAGCCTGTTTTTTTGTTTTTTTGCTTATTGTAGCTCATTTTTGAGCTCCTCAATCAATTTTTTTGCATGTCTGCTCGGCTTCTTTGGCACATCTACCTTCACACGAACATACTGATCCCCTCTTCCGCTGCCACGCAAATGCGGCACACCCAAACCTTTGAGACGAAATTGTTGATGCGACTGAGTGCCGGAAGGAATAACAAGCTGCTTGGTTCCATCAATTGTTTCAATATCAATAGTATCACCAAGCACTGCCTGGGGATACGATATGGTATCTTCTGTCAAAATATCATCTCCCTGACGGACAAATCTTTTATCCTCGTGAACATGGACGGCCACATACAGGTCTCCTGCGCTTGATCCCGGGCCACCATATTCCCCCTTGCCTGTCAAGCGTATCGATGACCCATTATCAATACCAGCAGGAATTTTTACAGTTAGCGATGTGCTACTTTTTTCAACACCAGCACCGCTGCAATGTTTGCAGCGCTTTTCTGGAATATCTCCCGCGCCTGAGCATGCGGTACACACTCGCGCTGATTGCATATCGCCAAGAATGGTTCTCTGAACCACCCGCACCTGCCCTTGACCATGACATGTATCACATTTTTTTCTATCCGATCCGGGCTCTGCACCAGAACCGCTGCACACTGCGCACGCGTTATTCTTTGTGAGATGAAGATCTTTTTCAACTCCAAAGACAGCTTCCTTGAAGGTTAATTCAACATCAACTTGAATATCCCTTCCACGTCCCCGCCCGCCTCGGCTCCGCCCACCGCCAAATCCAAAAAGGTCACCAAAAATATCGCCCAGGTCAACACCAAAGTCAAAATTTGCGCCACCCCCACCTTGGCGTGTCGCCCGCATGAAGTCTTCCCAATTCATGCCGCCGCCAAAACCGCCCTGTTGGCCAAAGGTCGCGCCATATTGGTCGTACTGCTTGCGCTTTTCTGTATTCCCAATCACCTGATAAGCTTCATTCACTTCTTTGAACTTTTGCTCGTCTCCGGTCGGCTTATCCGGGTGATACTTATGCGCAAGCTTTCGAAAGGCTTTCTTTATCTCTTCATCAGTTGCGCCTTTTTCAACGCCGAGTGTATTGTAGTAATCTTTTCCCATGCCTACTGTAGTTCAGCGACATTAAATACAACGTGAAATGCTTTGCAGTATACAACCGCAGATTTGTATTCACCTATATCAATCGATGAATCAATTTCATAATTTTGGTTTCCCTTGTTCCCTTTTAGCGTATCTAGCTCAATATAGTCACCAAGATCCGCGCTTGTCCGGATACCGGTATTTTTTGACAGGACAACGCGCAGGTCAGGACCATTGAGAACATCCAAATTTTCAAGACGCAATATGTTTGATCCGTCCACGCTCAACAATTTTGCAATACCGCTACCTTCATGCGCGACACTGTAAAAGTTTCCCTGTGATAGGATGCGCGGAGATGACGGTACTAACTCAGCCATTTCATGTGTTTTTTGGTCTTCCATCTCTTGCATAAATTGTTCGCGATCTGCCGGGGCTACCTGCTCCACCAGCATCTCAACTTCTGACAGTGTCTTGTCCGGAGCAATTGTCACACCCATTTGAACATTCCCGGTGGCCTGTGTCTGTGGACTCTTTGCTGCTGTTGGAAGCACGTCATCAACGGTCTTGTTTATCCACAGTGGAGAGATAAGCCACCATGCCAACGCGACAGCTCCCGTCATAATTAAAACAATAATAACTTTTTTCATACAATCCGGCTTACGAGTAAATAATAGAATGGGGCCTTGCGACCCCAAACCATTGTACCGTTACTTTGTCTTACCGTCCACTACCTCGCCCTCAACTGCGCCTTCTTGATCCGCCGAAGCCTGTGGCTCTGCTGTATCGGATGACTGTCCCGTTGTTCCCGGAGTGTCTGCGGTCGCCTGCGCAGCGGCCTGTTCTGCCTGGTACATCTTCATCCCGACCGCTTGCGCGTCTTTTGCAAGCGCTCCCGATGCTGTCTTAATCGCCTCAATGTCATCCTTGTCCTTTACGTCCTTCAATGCGGCTAATCCATCATTCACTTTCTGGCGCTCCTCGTCTGTCATTTCAATGTTCTTTTCACCCACCTCTTTCATCATTTTTTCTGTGGTATATACCATGGTATCGGCTGTATTCTTGATATCAATCATCTCTCGTTTCTTTTTGTCATCATCCGCGTGAGCCTCAGCATCTTTTTTCATGCGCTCGATTTCCTCGTCAGAAAGACCGCTTGATGCTTCTATGCGGATGGATTGCTCCTTCCCTGTTGCCTTGTCCTTTGCTGATACACTCAAAATACCATTTGCATCAATATCAAATTTTACTTCAACCTGTGGAACGCCCCGTGGTGCCGGTGGCAAACCGTGCAAAATGAATGTACCCAATGTTTTGTTGTCTGAAGCCATTTCCCGCTCGCCTTGGAGCACGTGAATTTCGACGCTTGGCTGACTATCTGCTGCTGTTGAAAAAACCTGTGTCTTGCTGGTTGGAATCGTGGTATTCCTATCAATCAGTTTTGTCATCACCTGGCCGAGAGTTTCCAGCCCTAGCGAAAGGGGTGTAACATCCAGAAGCAATATTTCCTTGCCCAGGTCACCCTGCAACTGTCCGGCCTGAATGGCGGCACCAATGGCGACCACTTCATCCGGATTGACGCTTGAGTTTGGCTTTTTGCCAAAAAAATCTTCTACCTTTTTCTGAACCAACGGCATGCGCGTCATACCGCCCACCATAATTATTTCATTGATGGATCCCTTCTCAAGACCTGCGTCGGCCAGAGCTTTTTTCACCGGTTCCAGTGTTTTATCCACCAAATCCATGACCAAATCATCAAGCTTTGCGCGAGACAGCTTTATATTCAAATGCTTTGGACCGTCTGCACCGGATGTAATAAATGGCTCATTAATGTCTGTCTCAGGTGTACTGGATAATTCAATTTTTGCTTTTTCCGCGGCATCTTTTACCCGCTGCAGGGATAGTGGATCTTTTGAGAGATCAACCCCTTCAATTTTTTTGAATTCCTCCAAAATCCATTCAATTATTTTTTTATCAAAGTCATCACCACCAAGATGGGTATCCCCGCTCGTTGCGAGTACTTCCACTGTTGACTGATCGTCTTCACTATCGTGCGATATATCAAGGATGGACACGTCAAAAGTACCGCCTCCTAAATCGTAGACAGCAATCTTTTGGTCATTTTTTTTGTCAAAGCCATACGCGAAAGCGGCCGCTGTTGGCTCGTTGATAATCCGACTGACTTTCAGGCCAGCAATCTCTCCGGCGTCCTTTGTAGCCTGGCGCTGAGAATCATCAAAGTAGGCGGGGACAGTGATAACAGCCTCTTCAATTTTTTCACCTGTTTTTTCTTCAGCATCGGCCTTGAGCTTTTGCAAAATCATGGCTGCAACCTCCTGCGGGGTGTAGTTTTTGTCCCCCATTTTTACTTTCACTTTATCGCCTTCTGTAACCACCTCGTACGGCGCGTGCTCGTTCACCAGTGATACTTCTTTGTCACCAGGTCTTCGGCCGATCAACCGTTTGATAGAATACAACGTGTTACCTGGATTGGTCACGGACTGACGCTTTGCCAGTTGCCCAACCAAGCGCTCCCCACTTTTTGACAACGCGACCATGGACGGTGTTGTTCTATTCCCTTCCTTATTCTCCAATACTTTTGGCTGACCACCCTCTACAATTGCCATGCAAGAGTTTGTGGTTCCCAAGTCTATTCCCAGTATTTTTGGCATATATCTCTATTATTATATATTTATACAATGTGTAATGATTCAAATGACTGGCCGATGCCGATTCTTCAGACCTGTATCAGCCCGCCTTTGAACCATCACCGTGCATTATGTTTCTTTTTTTACCACTTTTACATTCACCTTTTTTGCCGGTGAATCGGCTTTTTTCGGTGCGGTCACCTTGAGAATGCCATCCTCAAACTCCGCCTGGACTTTTTCTTCATCAACAGCGATAGGTAACGCAATTTTTCTGAAGAAAGATCCGGTTCGCACTTCTTTGCGATAATAATTTTTTTCATCAACCTCGTGCTCACTTTTATCCTCCCCTTTTATGGTAAGGAGACCATTTTCAACGTTCACTTCTACGTCCTTTGGATTGACTCCGGCAAGAGGTGTCCGCACGATCAAATTATTGCCTTCCTCATATATATCCACTGCCGGTGTAAACGCGCTTGATAGTGTTGTTCCTCTCCCCTGAGATGGGAAACGTGAAAGCATTTCCTCCATCTCTCGAAACGGGTCCCATTGTACAAGTGCCATAGTGTTCTCCTTATCAGTACCCACCGTATGGCAAATACTGACAATATTGAATAAGACTACTTTGAAACAATAACGCGCGCCGCGCGCAGTACCGTGTCTCCCGAAATGTAGCCGCCATCAACTTCTCGAATAATGGTACCCTCCGCAAACGCATCCGATGATTCCTCTCCAACCGCCTCGTGCACTGTTGGATCAAATTGCAGGCCAACCGTCACAATTTTCTCAACACCGTGCAATGTCATAATGTCTTCGAACTGCTTCACAATAAATGCAATTCCCTTTTTCCAATTTTCAAATTGCTGCGCGTTGTTACCGCTATCGGCAGCAAACGCTTTTTTTAAATTTTCCAAGACAGGAATAAACTCCTCAAGGACCTGAATTTCGCTCATTTTTGCCCAGTGTACCCGCACCAATGTTGTTTCACGCTGTAAGTTTTGATAATCGGCCTGCGCGCGCAACCACATATCTTTGTAATCAACAGCATCAACGATATCCTGTGCTACAGCTTCTGCTCCATCGGGAGGCGTGTTGTCAGTATCAACCGGGTGCGTGTCTTGATTTTTGTCATTGTGACTCATACGTATCGAAACAGTGATTGAATATAGTCTACCAGCGAAGTAGAAAGCGCATACTTCATGCGCAGCGGGCCAAGAAGCATAATCATGTGATCATCCGCGATGCGGCCGGCAACCAGTCCGCATCCCTTGCCGAGCGGATTTTGTTCGCCGACAAATATATGAACATCGCTTCCGACAACCAATTCATGCAGCATTGGCATATTTTGTTCACAATGATCGAACACCTGTGATATTTCAATCGCGCGTGCGGCTGCGGCAAACTCCGGCTGCGAAAATAGCTGTGAAATGCCCGTATAGTAGGTAACATTGTTCGGCAGTGAAAGAAGAACAGCATTGCCCGTACTGTGCGCGATGCACTGTGCCACTTTTTTAATTTTTGGTTGACTGTCATCGGAAGATAAAATTTGTTCTATCTCATGCTTGATTGGTACTGGGACTGGTGTCGGCTGCATCAAATTTTCCGCGTAAAATGTGTAGCCCTGCTCCGTGGGAATACGGCCGGATGATGTATGAGGGTGTGTTAAATACCCCATATCCTCCAATGCCCTCATTTCATTGCGAACAGTCGCACCGCTTACTTGTAACATATCAGCATCAACAATGGCAGAGGACCCAATCGGCTGAGCCGTTGCAATGAATGACTCAACAACAATTTTTAAAAGTTGCTGCTTTCGTTCATCAAATTGAGGACTATCACTCGTCATATTAGAGTGATAATAGCACAGTAAAAAAAAGCTGTCAACAATGTTTAAAATGTAAAAAAATCGCTAAACATAGCGATTTTTTTTCACTCTAAACAATCCTACTCTGTCGCCGCTTTCTTGTAATCCTCAATATTACCAATCTCGCTCAATAACACATTTTCAACAAATATACCTCTGGAATAAAAAATCCGTTCCAATTCATTTTTCAGCTCCGTCTCCACAGAATCACGTTTGGCACCCATGATCTCCGCCTGATCAAAGCGACTGGCCACCATTCGAATACGGCTTCTGACTGTGGGACGGATAATTTTTGCCACAAAGTCTTCACCAATCGTCTGCCATATGGCAGGTATTTGGTGGATATCCAAACGCAGTAAGATAGTCCCCTCAACTCCCATCCGCTGCCCATTTTGAGAAACCGCGGCTATAGGAATGTCCCCCATAGCCTTTTCATTTTGTGGGTTAAAATCACGACTGATACTATATTCCAGCGTCTGTGTATTGAATAATTTTGCTTTTTGCCAAAAAGGAATTTTAAAATGAAGCCCAGGCGTGAGCACTTTTTTCAAGACCCCGCGACCAAGATCGTACACGCACGCCACATAGCCCGGCGGTACATAAATAAAAAATCCTTTCAATACATCTTCCATTACAAAGGAGTACATGAGCTTGTCGAGAGATTGACTGGACATACGTGAATATTAAGGATTGAGAACGAAGATAATTCGAGAATATTAAATCATTATGATGCCACTTTCTTCTTCTTTGGCTGAAAGATAAGCCCGCTAAACTGGTGCACTATAACCGAAAACAGTATCGATGTCAAGATAAAAACCGCCTTCACCATTGGCAGCAGCCAGAGCGCAAAAAATACCGCAACTGGAAACAACACAAAATAGGCCATGTCAGAACGATCCAAGCTGCGCTTCTGCGAACGGAAACCAATATATATTTCGGCCATGAGAAAAATCATAACAGCTCCGGACCAAATAATGTCATGCGGTGCGGCGAGATCAAATCCCAAAAAAACAGTATTTATTTTTCCGGGAAAATCTACGGACGGATACAATGTCTGTACCATGCGCAGCCCGGTTGTCCCACTCACAAACACTTGATACAGCAGCACCAGCACCAAACCCTGAATCCCCAGAACAACGGCCTTTGCCCAGGGGCTGATACGTCTTTTCTTCAGCACCCGCCTGATTTCCTCCTTCTTCAAAACGAAATCTTTATCAAAATCTTTATCAATCCGCTTCAGCTCCTCTTTTATATCATCTGTATTTGTTGCACTCTTATATTCTGTAACCAAGGTAAATGGAAGCAGCGCCGTTCGCAGCAAAACAGTAAGGTATACGACCGCCCAGCCCAAATTTTGATTTGTCCAATTGCTATAAATCCAAATAAGGCCGTTGAACAGCGGCCTATACAAATACTCATTCCAGAGTTCTGACATAGTATGGATAGTATAGCAGCCTCTTGAATCCGAGACAAGCTCCCAATCGGCTCGGATCTTGACACTGGTCGAGTGCGTACAGTATAGTTAAATTAATTTAGTACGGGGCATAGCTCAGTGGGAGAGTCCCCAGCTCCCCCATGTAGTTGATTTGCTGCGCTAGCTCAATTGGTAGAGCATTTGGGCTAAAGACCCATCGGATGGAGGTTCGATTCCTTCGCGCAGCTACACGCTCTGGTACGTGGCACTTTCTGAACGTGCGCAAGCACAATCGGTCTCACGCACACCCCAGAGCGTCCATATCCGTGCCACAGCGGTTGAAGCTGGCTGTGTACGCCCATTGTATGGTGTCGTCCATAGCTGCGCACCGCACAGGCACTTAACCCAGCCCGGGACCACCATTGTGCGTCGCGCCGCTTCATGCAGGTGCTGCTCGCAAGCAAGAATGTTGGTCCCGGGCGCAACTTCATATCAAAAAACCCCAGGCTGAAACGCTCTGGGGTTTTCATTTTGCATCTTTATTTATACCAACTCCCATGGCTCTGCATCTGCTATGTACTTCTCTTTGATGGAGTCAAAGTATGCACGTGCAGCGTCATATTCGTTTGGAATGTCGCCCTCTAATATTGCCTCCTCAATCGCATTCTTCATCTTTCCGACGGTTGGGCCGGGCTTCAGTCCGCACATTTGCATAATTTCTTCACCGCGAACCGGTGACTGAAACTCACGCAGCTTGTCTGTTACAATCACTTCGCCAATTCGCTCGTCGAGGTAGTCATAATTTTTGAGACGACGTTCCTTTTTTGTCTGATTGCCCGTTGTTATGTCCGCCCGGCACAGTACAAGCAAATCAGGAAGCATATCACCAAGCCCCACAATCAGCCGTCGAACCGCGCTATCGGTGACGCCCTTGTCCATGAGGGCAATGGGCTGCAAATGCCAGCGTACCAATTCACTGACATAGTAAATATCCTTTGAGCTAAAACGGAGCCTTCGCATAATATCCTTTGCCATTTTGCGACCCAAATGCTCATGCATATCAAATGTCCAGCCTCTTCCCTTTTCAAATTTTTTTGTCTGAGGCTTTGCAATATCATGCAGTAATCCCGTAAAGCGAAGCAGGGGCTTTGCGGACTGCTCCGCAATATTGTCAACAACCGCAAACGTGTGCCCCAAATTATCCTTGTGCGAATATCCTTTCACTTCTTCCACCCCCGAAAGCTGACACACTTCCGGAAGAAAATAATCCATGAGCGATGTTGCGTGCAACAACGTTAACCCAATTGACGGCCTATCGGTCTTCATCAACTTCATCAGCTCTTCTTGAATCCGTTCGGCCGAAACAATGGAAAGGCGCTCTGCATTGGTATGCATTGCTTCTAACACAGCCGGCGCAATACTGAAATCCAGCTGCGCGGCAAATCTGGCTGCTCGCATCATGCGCAATGGATCGTCGGAAAATGTTTCATTCGGTTCAAGTGGTGTCTGCAATACCTTGTCTTGAATCGCCTGCTGACCATTGCACGGATCAATAACTGCACCCAGTTTGCCGCCAGCCATTATTTTTTGTGCTATTGCATTAACAGTAAAATCTCTGCGCTGCAAGTCGTCTTCAATACTTGTCGGTTGAACGACCGGCTTGCGTGATGCAGCATCATACTCTTCAGTCCGCGCGCCGGCAAACTCAATTTCAAACAATATTTCCTTTTCAATGTAGCTCTCGCCATTCTCATTCTCTTTTGAGTGTGCCTTTGTAAAAGTAAATCGGGCTGTATCAAAATCCGGAAACTCAACCAATGTACCGGCATCCTCCCCTACTTCCGCCGCAAATTCTTTCGCAAATTCCAGCCCGCTGCCCCCGACAACAAAATCAATATCCTTTGAATCGACTTTTCCCATAAGCGAATCACGCACAAAACCGCCCACGGCATACACATCGGTCGAGGTTTTTTTTGAAACATCTACAATTTTTTTAAATATGTCCGGCGATTTCATACTATACAATCAACACAACAATAATCAATCCAATAATAATTCTATACACGACAAATGGCATAAACCCGTTCTTCTTCACAAGATTCATCAGCCAAGAAATTGCAAAGAAACCGCTTATACCAGATGCCACGAAACCGACGAAAAGAGGACTCCACCCAATATCGGGCATGCCATTTTTTATAATCTGCACAATTTTCAAAAATCCGGCCGCTGCAATAACCGGAATGCTCATGAGAAATGAAAACTCTGCCGCGGCCTGTGGTCCCAAATTTCTGAAGAGACCGGCTGTCATGGTGATGCCTGAACGGCTGGTGCCCGGAATAAGGGAAATAACTTGCGCGAACGCGATAACCAAAACATCCCTCCATGTTAAATGGTTTGTATCTTTTTGCGATGCAGCTCTTTTCTTTTGCCAGGACTCTGCAATACCCAAGACAAAGGCCCACACAATAAGACTGGCTGCCACCACTTTTGCCGATCGTATCTCCACACCTGCCACCTCTGACAGCAAAAATCCCACGAGAGCCGCCGGAACAATGGAAGCCGCAAGAAAATATCCCAATTTTCGGGAATACGCGCCGCCGGTTTCACGTGAAATTAAGGCATACAGTATAGAGCGCAATTTTTTTCTAAAATATACGCATACCGCAAACAACGTCCCCATGTGAACGATAACGTCAAAAGCAAGACCTTGATCCTGCCAGCCAAACAGTTTCGGAATGAAAATAAGATGACCGGAAGATGAGACCGGCAAAAATTCAGTCACTCCCTGTACCGCACCAAGAATGATAGCGTGCGTAAATGTCATATATTCAGATTTTAGCAGAAATTGGCGAAAAATCAATGTTTGACAACACATCCGGCATCCTGTAGCGTACTTACATACAGCCGGAAGGAGAAATTAATGGCCAGCCTGCTCATTTTTGAGGACAATGAGGGATTCCGCCTCCTGCTCTGCACTCTTCTGACGCGCCTGGGACACAGGGTAACCGTGCGCGAGAGCCATGTGGGAGTAGCGGATATTGGTCCTGACTGTGATCGTTTTACGCTCATCATCACCGATCTGGAGATGCCGTACCGCGATGGGATAGCAATCGTCCGCCAGCTTCACCTCCAGGGAGCAAGGATTCCAACGGTCATCATGACCGGTTCAACCGGTGCCCGCGGTCACGAGCTGCAACAGCTTCTCGACGATGGCCTGGTCACGCGCGTGATCAGAAAGCCAACGCAGGTACGGGATCTTGTCACCGAAGTAGTTGCGCTTCTCGATGCACTTCCCTAAACGCTTGTCCCAACTTCTGTCGGCCGTCCAACGCTGGATGGCCGACAAAAAACCCGCACGAGGCGGGATTTTTCATTTATGCTTCCATGTGCTGCTTGAGATCCTCCACTTTGTTCAGCTGTTCCCATGGGAACTCTGGCCTGCCAAAGTGGCCATAGGCTGCCGTCGCTTTGTAAATTGGGCGCTTGAGATCAAGTGTTTTGATAATTCCGGATGGGGTGAGATCAAATACCTTACGAACCGCCCGCTCCAAATGTTCTTCTGATATTTTTCCCGTACCGAATGTCTCCACAAGAACGCTGATAGGCTCCGGGAAACCAATCGCATACGAGAGCTGAACTTCACACTGCTCGGCAAGTCCCGCGCCAACTATATTTTTTGCAATATATCTTGCCATGTACGCGCCGGAACGATCTTGTTTGTTTGGCACTTTGCCGGAAAACGCGCCACCGC
>PFCB01000022.1:213-3133 GCA_002773135.1 Candidatus Magasanikbacteria bacterium CG10_big_fil_rev_8_21_14_0_10_47_10 | reverse complement strand
GGCCTCGACCGCCGTATGTGTCCACTATAATCTTTCGCCCGGTTAACCCTGTATCGCCGTGAGGACCTCCAATAATAAACGCACCTGTTTCATTGATATAATATTTCGTCTGATCATCAAGATACTGCCCGCATACCGGTGCAATCACTTCGCGCTTAATATCTTCCCGAATTTTTGACATTGGGATATCCGGATCATGCTGCGCGGCAATCACCACCGCGTCAACGCGCTTTGGCTTTCCATGATCATACTCCACTGTTACCTGGCTTTTACCGTCCGGCCGCAGGTATGGCAGCACGCCCTTTTTACGGACTTGCGAAAGCTGCCTGGTGAGACCATGCGCAAGCATAATGGGCAGCGGCATGAGCTCCGGTGTTTCGTCGCACGCGAACCCAAACATCATTCCCTGGTCGCCTGCTCCCTGTGCTTTATGATCTCCCTGCGCTTCCTTTTCTCCTTGCGCGATCTGCGGACTTTGCTCATCCACGGCAACAATCACGCCGCAACTTTTGTAATCAATGCCAAAATCAGGGTTGACATACCCGATATCCTTGAGCGTGCCGCGAACAATGGACGTAATATCCACATACGTCGTCGTAGTGATTTCACCACCGACAACCACAAGTCCTGTTGTTGTGAATACTTCACAGCAACATGCCCCATCCGGATCATCTTTAAGAACCGCGTCAAGAACCGCGTCAGAAATTTGATCGCAGATTTTATCAGGGTGCCCCTCGGTTACTGATTCCGAAGTGAAGAAATGACGTTCTGCCATATATCTCTATGATACCCCGATAGAAGGAAATTTTTCTGCTGTAATCCCCTGTTTTGGATAGCAACAGCGAAAAAATTAACACCATCGGATGAATAAATGAATTTGCAGCGACTTCAATTACCAAAGAACTTGGATACACTGTACACACTTCCGACCAATAATGCAAGGACAACCACCTTAAACAGCCACGCCGCGTGATGCAGGCCAAATCGATGACTTCGGAGATCCCCACGCTGCTTTGATCTCCAATAAATGGCTAAAATAAGCACCATTTCAAGACTTATAAACACGCCTCCGATTATGTCCATTGTCGCGATAAACCCACGCACCCCAAATAAAAAGATGATCAGCGGCAACAACGTCACCACCATATTTGACAAAAAACGCGGAAGCTTGAAGTCCCACTGCAATGAATCTGATAAAATAACGCCCGTTAGTAAAAAACCGGTTCCCATTGCCAGCGCCGCGAACAAGTTGCCAAACAAAACCATGCGAGGTCCGACAATGGCACCAAGTCCAATCGTTGCAACCTCCGTAGTATCACCCCCTGTCACGCCAACCACCACAAAGGCAAACAGAGCATAAATAAGAATCAATATCAGTGATGAGTAGACAATAGCTTTCTTAAAGGTTTTTTCCTTGTTTTCCAGCAAACTATGCGCCTCTGGGATTGAGCTGGCGCCATGAAACGCGAACAAAAGCACGCCGTATGGCAACAATAGGGATGCAAGATTCTGATACTGAATATTCGTCACCTGAATATGCGGCGCGCTCCAACGGACTATCAAAAAAACGACAAATAATATTGAAAGTACCAGCAACACCTCTACCGTTTTAACCGTTCTGAGTCCAAACAAGATTAAAACAGAACCCAGTGCAAAAAATAAAATACTCCAGGTAAAGGGGTTCCCATTGAACATGGCCGCAAGAGCCTGACCTTCGCCAATTATATATATCACCATGACTCCAATGAGCATACTATAAAAAAGTGTCGTCATGATGATTTTACCCGGTTTTCCAAGATATTCTTCTGCCAGTCCAACCAATTGAAATCGCTTTCCAGTCTGAACCGTTACCTGTGCCAACAGCATATTCAGACTCATCATGATAAAGCCGACTGCAATGATATAAAAAAAGCCGACAACAGCGCCGACCTTTGCAATAACAAATGGAATTCCAAGAACGCCCGCACCAATGGTGCCGCTTACGATAAGGGCAACCCCCTCCCACAGGGAAAGTTTCTTTCTAAAAAAACCGTAGTGCTCTGCAACATCGGCACTACTGAGATGACTGGATTTCATGCGCTTAGTATAGCACAATTTTTGTATCCCGTGTATTGACATCAGTGGTTCCGCCCTGTATACTGTCAAACATTCGGTGTGTGCGCTGGCTTCCCCCGCCACGGGCGGGTCGCAGTTGGTTACACTGCTTCGGCACTGTTCACAATTTACTTGCACGCCTAGCTCAGTTGGTTAGAGCATCTCGTTTACACCGAGAGGGTCAGGGGTTCGAATCCCTTGGCGTGCACCAGCGACCTGTTCCTGACTGGAACTAGGTGTAGAGGCATCCCCGAGAAGGGATGTTTTTTCAATGGTGGGATTTTCTCGCTCTGCCATTTCATTGAGGATCTCTTGAGGCAGTTTGAGTTTGATATGAAGCCTATGAGGCAGTTGTTGATCTTTAGTCCTTCGTCCAGCAATCACATCATCCTTGGTGATAGGACGTGCGTAGACCACTATCTCATCTACAAGCATGTGAAGGATATTGTAGACTTCATCTGGGTTATCCTTTATGTCTTCAAGCACTTTGCTATATTTTTCTTTAAAAAGACCTAGGCTATCGACATAATGCTCTGAGAGAGTATTCTGTGCCATTTGTTTCTGAACTTTTCTGAGTTCTATACTATACAGCTCTTCGGATCTTTTTAGTTCTTCAATTTTTTTCTCCATCTGTTCTGTTGAGATAATGCTGTGTTCATGTTGCTCTAAGATGTGGTTTTTTCGAGCTGGAATGCCCTTAATACATCCATTGAGATCATCTATGCGTTTCTGAATATGTTTCATCGAGACTTTTTCAGATTTCAATTTTTGCTGGTGATCAAAGACAGCGACGGGGCTTTTGAGTAGCTTAAGGCAATAAGTTGCT
>PFCB01000022.1:0-179 GCA_002773135.1 Candidatus Magasanikbacteria bacterium CG10_big_fil_rev_8_21_14_0_10_47_10 | reverse complement strand
GCACGGTGCATCTATGCTCGTACTTCTTACTATTCTTTCGACCACATACATAGTAGTGACTGTACTTACCTGAGGTTTTTATTTTTTTTGATGTTCCTGTCCAGTGTTGATAGGTTCCAATTTCTTTTCTTTCATCTTTGCAATAATCACATTTGAGTAATCCTGTTAGGAGATACGGG
>PFCB01000001.1:4501-6253 GCA_002773135.1 Candidatus Magasanikbacteria bacterium CG10_big_fil_rev_8_21_14_0_10_47_10 | reverse complement strand
TCAAACTCCATCTGGAGAACCTCTACATTGGGGGCCGGGTTTTCATAGATTTCGCCTTGAAATATCACTAAGGCGTTGGCCGCGCGATGGAGTGACTTCACCAAATCGGCTGACTTCCCCTTATCAAGCCTTACGGTTTCAAATGAATCTTGTATCAAATTGATTTGAGTCCTAGACCATTCAACCCAATCCTCCCTTTCGCTGGGATCGAGTTCAAAAGATTTCATTCCAATTTTGAGACGAATTTTCTCAGACTTTCTAAAAAACTGGGGCAGATTTTCGGAGCAAATATCCGTTTTACTCGCATCGCAGGAAGCAAAAATGCAAAGTAAAAGATAAAAAAATGACCGACTGTTTTTAATCACTACTAAGGCTCCTTTTAAATAACCTAACGCTTATCATCTTGAAAATCGAGGAAAATTTAGTTGTGTTTATTAATCAATTAATTAATCCTGACTAAATTTATCAATTATAAGTCCGCGATTTTTCAGCGGTTTTTACTAAAGGCGGCAAATTCTGCACCGATTAGCTCTTTGAACCCGGAAAGGATTGCCGGTAGGAAACTTTCTCACAGGATGAATGTAACCGATTAAACGGAGGAAGAAAAAAATGGGTCTGCGAATAGCAACAAACATCCAGTCGATAGCGGCACAGCGATACCTGGGCATCAACACTGCCAAGAACGCGCAAACGCTTGAAAAATTATCGTCTGGTTCCAGAATCAACCGCGCCGGTGACGACGCGGCTGGATTGGCAATCAGTGAACGATTGAGAGGGAATATCCGATCAATGGAGCAAGCGACACGAAACGCACAAGATGGAATCAGTATGATTCAGGTTTCGGAAGGCGCAATGAACGAAGTCAGTAATATGCTGATTCGCTTGCGTGAGCTCTCAATACAAACCGCTTCCGACACCATTGGTGACCTGGAAAGAGGCTTCGTTGACAAAGAAGTGCAGCAACTCAAGCAAGAAATGGAGCGAATAGCCCAAAGCACCGACTACAACGGAATGAAACTTTTAAATGGCTCGGGTGAAATGTTTGAATATCAAATTGGTATTCACAATGACCCGACAAACGATAGAACGCAGTTTGATAGCTCACTACAAAAAGTAACTATTGAGTCACTTGGAATCGCGGACGTGAGTACTGCTACCAAGGAATCATCTCAAGAAAACCTAGGCAAGCTAGACAATGCAATAAACTTTGTAAACAGCGCTCGATCAAATTTGGGAGCCCTACAGAATCGTCTACAATCGACGATTAATAACTTGCAAGTATATCATGAAAATATTTCAGCTGCGAATAGCCGAATCCGAGATACGGACATGGCCAAGGAAACTACTGAGCTGGTTAAAACCAACATCCTCAGTAATGCAAACGTCGCAGTCTTAGCACAAGCTAATCAAAGTAAACAACTCGCGCTAAAGCTACTATAACTTTTAATTCGCTAAGTTATAGGCAGATTCCATTCCGCCAGTCTCAAAATTGAGACTGGCGGTTCTTCTTTTCCTCTGATAAACCGGCCCCATGAATTTCCTGCCGGTCCAACACCCCGAATACCAGTACCAACCGTCTCGAAATCCCTATTGGGCAAAATTAAAAAGCTTAACTTCAGGGGCCTACCTAGATGAAGATTGCGAAAAGCATAAAGGACGATGGATAAGCCAATTCGAAAGCAATGAAAACCTCACTCCTCAACTTGAAGCTGAGCCACGCCTAACAGTCGAATTTGGATGCAACGGCGGCCA
>PFCB01000001.1:3551-4340 GCA_002773135.1 Candidatus Magasanikbacteria bacterium CG10_big_fil_rev_8_21_14_0_10_47_10 | reverse complement strand
AACCCGGCGGCATAGTGGTATTGACCAATTGGCATTTAACGCCGGAAACGATCAAACCGGATTACCGGGAATTTACTCCCAGAGAGTATCTTATTCCGTGGAAGAATCAGGACGGTGCAGTGGTGGGGGAGCGGTATTATCATGCGTTTACCGAAGAAGAACTGCATCTCTTGTGCGAGAAAGCCGGTTTGCATGTGGAAAAACAGTGGAGCACGGCGCCGGATGAAACGCGGACGACCCAAAATCGTGGAAATTTTGTGAGTATTTGCACCACGGTGAGTGTTACGTCCAAACAAAAATAACGCATCATGTGCGTTATAAAGGAGGGATGTGATAGGGAGTGCGCGACGAGAAGTCGAACTCCCGAGTTCCGCCAGTCGAGCACAAACGCTCCCCTGCACGAGAGCTCGTGTTCGCCACCCTTCCCAAGGTCATCACCAAACAGCGAACCTTCTCGTCACGCGGCAAGAGTATAAAGCAATACGCCGGTGCGGTCAACAACTGTTTTTTATGCGCCGCAGATGAGCGCAACGACCGGGCCGTCCCATGATGCCTCGTGCTTCACTGCTTTTTCAATACCTGCAACAGCAAGCGCGCCGTTTGCGGTTGCATGAATACCTGCGTGCTCTTTGAGCAGTGCCTGCGCGCGAAGAATCTGTTCGTCGTTTACCACCCAGCCGTTGCCCCTGGTCTTTTCAATAACATCCCACACGCGTGATTTACGATGAGCAATGCCGTCCACAATGGCACCTGCGCGCGAGGAGGAGGCGGGCGTAAAATCCGCATCGT
>PFCB01000001.1:0-3542 GCA_002773135.1 Candidatus Magasanikbacteria bacterium CG10_big_fil_rev_8_21_14_0_10_47_10 | reverse complement strand
CCATGGCGTGGCAGGATAGTAAGGTCCAAGCCAAAGTGGTAAACCTGCATAGCCGTGGATTGGATTATCAGGTGGTAACAAAAGCCTCTGATGTTTTAGGCATGTTAACTGAACAAGGTTTGACGGTAGAAAGTGCCAGAGTTAGCCCGGATTTTGAAGAGGGGATTGTAAACGGTATGAAGATCGATTATTTATCGCCAATTGAAATTTATGTAACAGATGAACAAGATAGGTTTACGGTCTTGTCTTCTGCGAAAAATGTTGGCGAAGTCCTGTTGGAAAAAGGGATTGAAATTTTTCCTTTAGATGAAATTGTGCCGAGCAAGGAAACATTGACTTATTCTCGTATGGAGGTAAAAGTTATCCGAATAGAAGAAGGGGAAATAGTCGAGAACGAACAAATACAATATGAGACAATGCTACAAGGTGATCCCGAGGAGTTATATGGCAGCGAGAAGATCGTGCAACAAGGGGTTGTGGGTTCAGAAGATGTGACATATAAAGTACGGTACAAAAATGGCGAAGAAATTTATAGAAAAAAAATTTCAAGCGTGACCGTTGTTCCAGAAAAACCTGAAATAATAAGGGTTGGCAGAAAAATTGTGGTGGAAAGTTATGAAAAAGGCCGGGCGAGCTGGTATTCGTATCAACAATGCATGTGCGCCGCTCACCCGTTTTTTCCAAAAGGAAGCTATCTTCGGGTGACGGCGGAGAATAGTGGAAAAAGCGTCATCGTCCGGGTCAACGATTGGGGGCCGAATCAATCGGTGCACCCTGATCGCTTAATCGATCTTGATGCCGAAGCTTTTAAATTGCTTGCTCCGCTGGGGGCGGGGGCTATTGCCGTGCAGGTTGAAAAATTAAAAACAGAATAATGAATCGATTATGGATTTAACAAATTTAAATGATTTAAAAAGTTTACTCGGAAAGTTCAGGATCCAACTGTCTGAAAAACTGGGACAGAATTTTTTGGTCGACCGGGAAGTTTTGGAAAAGATTGTTGCTTCAGGAGAATTAAAAAAAAATGATATGGTTTTGGAAATCGGGGCAGGGGTTGGGACTTTAACTTTAGAGCTTTCTAAAATTGCTGGCAGGGTAGTGGCGTTTGAAAAAGACCGAAAACTTTTGCAATCGTTAGAATTAGTTTTAAGAAAATTTAAAAATGTTGAGGTATTAATCGAGGATTTTTTAGAATTTGATTTACAAAATCACTTACCGCCGACTACTCACTACAAACTGATTTCCAATATTCCTTACTATATTACCGGACAGATTCTTCGAAAAATATTTTCTGCGAAGGAAAAACCGTCACTAGTTGTCTTGCTTGTGCAAAAAGAAGTAGCCGAAAGGATTGTCGCCAAACCCGGGAATTTAAACATGCTCGCGCTAAGCGTCCAGTTTTATGGCAACCCGAAGATTATTTCCGTGGTTTCCAAAGAATCGTTTTATCCCGCGCCTGATGTCGATTCGGCTATTTTGAAAATAAAGGTTTTTAATAAACCAAAAATTGGGGCAGGCTCCGTTAGAGTTTCCTCCGCAAAAAATGGCACCATAACCACTTCAGAAGGGTCTATCTCTAACGGGGTAAATGAAAAAAATTTTTTTCGTTTGGCAAGAGTGGGTTTTGCTTCCAAGAGAAAGACTATACTGAACAATATATCATCGGGGCTAAAAATCGAAAAAGTGAAAACAAAAAAGATTTTGGAAAAGGCGGGCATTGACCCCAAATTCCGCCCTCAAGAATTATCTTTTTATGATTGGGAGAGGTTGTTGAATGAAATAAATAAAAATGAAAAACAGGGATAATAAAATTTTCCGAGCAGGGGAATATTATCATATTTTTAATCGAGGCGTCGGCAAAACCGATATTTTTTTGGATGAGTCGGATCATATTTTTTTCTTACGCCGCTTGCGAGAAAATGTAGTCCCGGAGAAGGTTCCCTTCTCTGAGAGAAGGGAACCTTCTCCGGGAGGATACGTCCGAAAAGAAATGCCGCCAGGATCGTTTGCTTTAATTTGCTACTGCCTCATGCTGAATCATTTCCATCTTCTAATCAGACAGGAAACTGATTTGCCTGTAAGTAAACTGCTTTTAAAAATTGGAACTAGTTATTCTAAATATTTTAATCAAAAATATGAAAGGATTGGCGGTTCATTTCAAGATGCTTTTAAAGCAGTCAACATAAACACTGATTCTTATCTTCTTTGGCTTTCTGCATACATTCATCAAAACCCAAAAGTCGCTGGGCTAGTTGAGAATCTAGAAAACTATCAATGGAGTAGTTATCCGGATTATATTGGAGCAAGAAACGGAACTTTGTGCGAGAAGGGTATTATTTTAAGTCAATTTGACAACAAACAAGATTACAAAAAATTTGTCGAGGATAGTTACGCAAAGATAAAAAAGAAGAAGGAAATGGAAAGTTTATTGTTGGATGAGTAGGGGAAAAGAGGGGGAGTCCTCTCCTGGCAGGCAGGTTCTTGAAGGATTTTTTTAGATTCTATATAATAAGGTCATGAAAAATGTTTTTAGAAACAAAATCAACAGCCAATCGATCACTGTTTTGATAGTGGTTGTGTTATTAGGAGTTTTCTTGGGGTTTAGCGCTATTGCCCAAAGCGCAACCCGGCATAAAAATGGTGAGTTGATAAACAGTAATGGAACTATATATTTGATCCAAAATGATCAGCGCTGGGGTTTTCGTACTATCGAGGAGTTTATTTCCCATGGATACAAATTTGACATGGTTTTGTCATCAAATAGTTCAGATTTGGAATTGCCCTATGGCGGGGAAATGCGGGTAAGAGCGGGAACCATGGCACAGGATATAAATGACGGTAGCACGCTATACTTTGTTTATAATACTGAAGCAAGGCCAATTCCCAACCAGGCTTTGATTTTTCTTTTGGGGTTTGAGGGAAGAAAGTATTTATCTGTTGATATATCAGATTATACCGTGGGAGAGCCTATAGATTTTGGTTTTGCTTTCGATACTCTCCAGCCTGGCACATTGGTAAACGACAACGGCACAATTTTTATCGTAACTTCAAACGGGCGGGCAGGGTTCCCGTCGGAAGCGGTCTTTCGTTCCTATGGTTACAATTTTGAATCCGTATTTCCCATCAACACCGCAACTTTAAATTTACCGGTACTACCGGATCTTGGTTATCGTGACGGGACTTTGGTTAATGACAAAGGAACAATATTTTTGATTTCCGGAAATAAAAAATATGGCTTTAAATTTTGGGAAGAGTTTGTTGGCAGGGGTTATAAATTGTCCGCTGTAATTAACGGTGATACAAGCGGTTTGTTAGAGTCAGTTCTGGAATGACACTTTTTTAATCTAAACTATAAAAACTGCCAGCCGAGAGGGTCGGTAGTTTTTTATTACAAGATATGATTTTTGCGTGACGGTTGACGATTGTGAAGACGGTATCGTTTTTTTTCAAGGGTGACCTTCGAAATCCGAAAAGTCTAACCGCCTTAAAAATGCAGACTGCGGAATTTGCAAGATCGATTTTTACCCCAACCCTTTGAATTA
>PFCB01000023.1 GCA_002773135.1 Candidatus Magasanikbacteria bacterium CG10_big_fil_rev_8_21_14_0_10_47_10 | reverse complement strand
CTTATCTGAAAACATAGCGCATAAACACACCAACGCGGTCGTTTATACGCACCGATGACCTTAACACCAAGCTTACTTTCCTGCAAGCATCTTTTTCACAGCTTTTTCAATCCCATCCGCATCAATGCCTACTGCATGATATAAGTCCGGGGCTGTGCCTGAAAGCTGATATTGTTCAACTCCAAGCATGTGGAATGCGTTAGGGCATATATTTGTCAATTCCAATTCGCGCGCGATCATGGCGCCCATGCCGGACATGGTATTGTGGTCTTCAACAACGAGGACCCGGCCGGTTTTTTTGATTGATGTCCAGAGTGTTGCATCAAATTTTTTCGGTGAGCTCACAATCACCAGTTCTGCTGTCCCTTTTTTCATTCCATCAACCACCTTGAGGGCTTCGTTTGCAACAGCGCCGCTGGTTGCCAGCGTTATGCTTGATCCTTTTCGCAGCAAATCGCACTTTCCGTACTCGTACACGTAATCTTGGTCATAAAAAGGGGCGCCGTTTTTATCCGTCAGCACCGGAATCTTATGTCTACCCATGCGGACATAAAAATTTCCGTAGTGAGACGCTATGTGGCGAATAATACGGTCACAATGATTTGGATCAGCCGGCTCAATGACCATGGTATTGAACAGGCCAAGCATGGAGCCCATATCGTCAATGGCCTGATGCGTCGGTCCATCTTCGCCGACAGATAATCCGCAATGCGTTGCGACCATTTTGACGTTTGCTTCGTTAATGTCATTGACGCGTGCCTGATCTTTGGCGCGGCTGGTCATAAACGCGCCAAACGTGGAGCAAAACGGGATCATACCGGAGAGGCTCAGGCCGCCGGAGCAAGACACCATCTGTTGCTCTGCAATGCCGCATTCAATGTGCCGCTTGGGTATTTCTTCTTTTACATAACTTGTCTTAACCGAGTCTGCCAAATCAGCGGTCAGCGCGACCACATTTGTATTTGTTTTTGCCAGGTCAAGCAATGCCATTCCGTAGGCGCTTCTGCAGTCTGTTAACTGATCTGCCTCATACAAGCGTGGAATACCTGTTTTCACAGACATTTTGCTTCCAAGTTTTGGGAATGACGGCTTTTTGGGTTGCCAGGTAATTTTTTTTCTGTATTGGGTGATTAGTTTTTTTTCTTCAGCTGTTGGGTTCAGTGTCTCAAGCATTGCCTTGGCTTGATCGGCTTTTGGTGCTTTACCATGCCAGTCTGCTTGATGTGCTTTGCCGGTTTTTTCCATAAAGTCCACGCCCTTTCCCATAAT
This sequence comes from Candidatus Magasanikbacteria bacterium CG10_big_fil_rev_8_21_14_0_10_47_10, assembly GCA_002773135.1. Classification (GTDB taxonomy): domain Bacteria; phylum Patescibacteriota; class Patescibacteriia; order Magasanikbacterales; family UBA922; genus 1-14-0-10-47-10. The sequence continues at coordinate 78,595 of PFCB01000023.1, read as the reverse complement.
AGTGTGGCCGAGCAGCAAGACTGGTTTGGTCTTGCTTTTTTGCGCGTGTCGCAGTCCGCGCCACATATCCTGGTAGTCGTGTCCTGCCACGTCTATGACCTCCCAGCCTGCCGCTTGAAAGTGTGCTTTGTAATGAACCGGCATGATTTCATTAACGCCGTCACTGAGCTGTACCAAATTGTAGTCCATGAAGACGATAAAGTTGTTGAGTGTATACTTTGCCGCAAAGTTCATCATTTCATAGACCTGGCCTTCTTGCGATTCACCATCGCCAATTAGCGCATACACATTTTTTGTCTTGCCCGGCAGCAATTTTTCCGCCAGCGCAAAGCCGGACGCGGCACCAACGCCGGCACCCAGCGGGCCGGTGCCATACCAGACACCGGGAACATGGCGCGCCACGTGTCCTTCGTAGGGGAAGCCTATTTTTCTAAACCCCTTGATCACCTCATGTTTTGGAATATATCCCATTTCAGCGAGCACCGCGTACACCGCCGGTGAAATGTGGCCATTGGAAACAATAACAGGGTCGCCGGTTTTTCCAATAATATACGTGTACAGCAGGCTCAGGTAGTCAATGCATCCAAGTGATCCTCCGGGGTGTCCGCTTTGCGCGTTTGTTACCATTGCCAAGATGGAGTGGCGACAGGATTTGGAAAATGTCTCAAGAAAAGCAATGTCTGCCTTTGTCAGATTGTCGGAAAGTTTTGGGATACGCATATATGTACGAAATACGAATAATACAAAATTACGAAATAAGTGAAATACGAGATGGACAAAATTACGAAAGTCTTCTCTATGGTTCGTAATTTCGTATTATTCGTATTTCGTACCGGATTATTGTATTACCTGAAAAACAATAAAAATTTGCACTGCCAATATCACTGCCAGCCATGCTTGGAAACTCATTTTTTTTGTTTTATGTCGGAATTGGTTCATGGCCAAAAGCGCGCCGGCAGATCCGCCAAGCAGTGCAAGTATCAGCAGTGTTTTTTCAGGCACCCGTCGCCCGCCTGTGCGCGAGCGAGCTTTATCAAAACCAAATGATAAAAATGCGAAAAGGTTTATAACTGCCAGGTAGGACGCGAGGAATGTTAGAAGGCCGACGGAAAACATATGGTATTAATTTTGAGCATGCTGTATTTCGAGCGATCTATTTGAGATCCCTCGACGTCGCTCGGGATGACAGGTAAAAAGGCCGGTCGCATTTATTACATCCTAAGTGTCACGTTATCTGTGTCGCGTGTCATGAAGACTAGCTTTCTTCCCCAAGAGAAATATTGTAGTGATATTTTCTGTCCTCGTGCGAAAGCCGTATCAAATCTTCACGGATTTTGTTAGGATGGGGTACCTTGTAAAAGACAATATGTACGTTGCTGGAGGCTGTTTTTACGCTCACATCGCCGTAGTCCAACAGTGTGGCAAAAAATCCATTGACGTCTGTGGTTACATCTTGAATTCTGAATAAATCGAGCTCTGAAATGGTGCGCGAAAATAATCCGAGTTGCTCCACGTCCACGATTCTGTCATTGGTGACAACCCACATGTCCAGATAAAACACGATAAATTCCGTATAAAAGAAAAGCAGCATACTAAGGTAATAGAGACTCCCCAGCAGTGTGCCCAGCGCGAAGGCGATTTGATTTTGCAAAACATTTGGATACAGATTTGCGATCATGATAAAGAGCAAGACCGGTATCAGTCCCAGAACAAGAAACAAAAATATTTTTGGTAAAAAAGTAAACCAGTGTCTGCGCAGAACGTACACAACACGTTCATATGATTTTTGTTGGATCAGGTGTGAAAGATTCATATCAGAACGTTGTCGCGCCAAACGCGCCGCTAAACCATGACGCGTTAAATAGCACCAGGGGCGTTTGCCAATCTATCCCCGCCTGCGAGAGGAGTTGAATGGTAAAGTAGCAAACAAGCAGTGTTCCTGCAAAAATAAAAAAAGTCATAATAAAGCTGACCAGACTAAAGGACGCGCTGGTAATGATATGGTAGAGATCGACCAGCATAAATGCGACAAAAATCGCCAAAAAAACAAAGTAGAGAAGAAGAAATGTATAGAGTGGAATGGATATCATAGAATGTGCTAGACGGAGATATGGTGTGCACCGAAGTCGGTTATTTTTCTTCCTCTGGGCGTGCGTTCAATCATGCCAAGCTGCAGCAGAAATGGTTCATAGATATGCTCGAGTGTTTCCACCTCTTCCGCTATGGCCGCTGCAAGCGTTGAAAGACCCACCGGTCCGCCTTTGAATGTCCCCAGAATCACTTGAAGAATTCGTCTATCAACAGTATCAAGGCCGTACTGATCCACGCGAAGCATGGTAAGCGCTTGGGTTGCGGCGGATACATCAATTATACCATTGCCTTTTACCTGGGCATAATCGCGTATCCGTCGGAGCAGCCTATTGGCCACGCGCGGGGTTCTGCGCGCACGTTCGCTGATAAGGGAGGCTGCTTGTTGATGCAGATCGATTTCAAGGAGTGCACTATTCCGTTCGAGGATGGATTGGATATCCGGAGTATCGTAAAAGTTTAGGTGGTACACATGCCCGAAACGGTCTCTCAGCGGGCTTGAGAGGAGGTTTAGCTTGGTGGTGGCGCCAATCAAGGTAAATTTTTCGACCGGCATCCGCAGTGTTCGTGCTGCTGGTCCTTTGCCAACGATGATATCAATGGCAAAGTCCTCCATGGCCGTGTAGAGAATTTCTTCAATGGCCGTGTTCATTCTGTGTATTTCGTCAATAAACAGAACGTCGCCATGCGATAAATTTGAAAGTATGGCCGCCAAATCCCCAACACGGTGGAGCGCCGGTCCGGCCGTAACACGGATGTTTGCGCCCATTTCTTTTGAAATAATCGTGGCAAGGGTGGTTTTGCCAAGGCCCGGGTTGCCATACATGAGCACATGTTCAATTGGCTCTTTACGCTGCTTGGCAGCTTCAATGGATATGGAAAGAGGTTCTTTTATGTGCATCTGCCCGACAAAGTCACACAATCGTTGCGGGCGCAGGGTATAGTCTATTTGCTCCTCGTCTTGCTGCAGACGTGGTTCCACAATTCTCTCCTCAGTTGTTGGAAATTCTTCCATAGCAGGTGTATGGTAGCACGATATCACAAAATTTTGAATTTGAAATTTTGGAATGGATGCTTTCACAGCCGATGTGTGGATAAGTGTTCTTCTTTATGACTTTTTTTTCGTAATCTTGTATCAATCTAGCAAAGAAGGGGGGATATTTGGCTGGTCCGGTGCGATATGCTATAATGCTTTTTACCTGCTCATCACACAACATATTGTGGTTCATACATATCTACACCACTATATATAGGATTCCCGGTAAAGGGAATCGTTTCATCTAACTAACCTGCTTGTCATATGCAAAGCTCAATTCAAAAAATAAAGAAGCGCAACGGACAAACGGTGGCGTTTGATCCAAATAAGATCCGTGTCGCAATTGAAAAGGCGTTTGTCACCATTCGGGGGGGTATTGCCATTGATCTTTTGGCTTCCTTGACCCATGAGGTTATGGATTTGGCGGAAGATCGATTTCAGCATGGGACTCCCTCTGTTGAGGACGTTCAAAATGTTGTTGAAAACGTGTTAATGGAAGCGGGTTATTTTGACGTGGCAAAGCATTATATTATTTATCGCTACGAACATCACAAAGTTCGTGAAGTAAAAAAACAAGAGGTAGCAAAGAAATTGGAAGAAGGGGGATTATACATCACCAAAAGAAGCGGTCAGAGAGAACCGTTCAGCATGGATAAATTGCAGCGGTGCATAGGATTTTATATTGAAGGATACGAGGACATTATCAATATAGATGTTGTCGCGAATCAAGTTCGGCAGGAAATTTATGAAGATATTTCCGCCATGGAAATATCTCGCTCTATCGTGATGGTGCTTCGTTCATTTATTGAGCAGGATCCGGCGTATTCATATTCCGCATCACGCGCTGTCTTGCATCCGTTGTATAAAGATATCGTCGATGGCAGCGTGTATGAACCATCTGAGTTGGAAGACCGGTTGCGTCAGGCGTTCATAAAAAAAACGCATGAGGCGGTAGGGCACGGACGGCTTGATCCCAAGATATTAACCTTTGACCTGCAAGGACTGGCACAATATTTGGACTTTTCTCGTGACAGAAAGCATACATATTTAAGCACACAGACACTGGTTGACCGGTATTTTCTTCGCAATCCGGAAACCGATGAGATATTGGAAGCGCCACAATTTTTTTGGATGCGTGTAGCTATGGGGTTAGCTATTGAAGAAAGTGACCGCAACACACGCGCCAAGGAATTTTATGATGCCATGAGTACATTGCGGTATGTGCCATCGACTCCCACGCTTTTTCACGCCGGAACCGCGCACCCGCAAATGAGTTCATGCTACCTTACCACGATCGAGGATTCTTTGGAGCATATATTTAAATCCGTTTCAGACAACGCGCAGCTGTCCAAATGGTCGGGTGGTATTGGAAATGACTGGACAAATTTACGGGGAACCGGCGCCCACATTCGCGGAACAGGCGTATCAAGTCAGGGGACGATTCCTTTTTTGAAAATTGCCAACGATACCACAGCGGCTATTAACAGATCCGGGCGTCGGCGTGGAGCCACATGCGCGTATTTGGAAGCGTGGCATTGGGATATTGAAGATTTTTTGGAGCTTCGCAAAAATACGGGCGATGAGCGTCGTCGCACCCACGACATGAACACGGCAAGCTGGATTCCCGACTTGTTCATCAAACGGTTAAAGGATAATGCCGAGTGGTCTTTGTTTTCTCCGGATGAAACGCCTGATTTGCATCATCTGTATGGCGCGGATTTTGAGAAGCGATATGAAGAGTACGAACGACGTGGTGAAGCCGGAGAAATGAAATTGTATCGCACCGTTCGGGCAAGCGATCTATGGAAAAAAATGATCACCATGCTCTTTGAAACCGGTCACCCTTGGATTACGTTTAAAGATCCGTGCAACCTGCGTTCACCACAAGATCACGTGGGCGTGGTGCATAGTTCAAATCTGTGTACGGAGATAACGCTTAATACCTCTGCCGAGGAAACTGCCGTATGTAATTTGGGTTCTATTAACCTTGCCGTACACATGCAGGGGGGCGCGTTGAACAAGGAGTTGATCGCCCAAACAGTCAAGACTGCAATTCGAATGCTTGATAATGTCATTGATAGCAACTTTTATCCGACAAAGGAGGCACGCCATTCCAATTTGCGTCATAGACCGATTGGCTTGGGAATTATGGGCTTTCAGGACGCGCTCTATTCAATGGGAGTGAACTTTGACTCAGACGCGTGCGTGGAATTTGCTGATTATTCAATGGAGTTTATTTCGTATCATGCCATTGGAGCGTCCGCGGAGTTGGCACGCGAGCGCGGCGCGTATGAGACGTATCGCGGTTCAAAATGGGATAGAGGAATTTTTCCGGTCGACACGCTGGACTTGCTCGAAAAAGAACGTGGCATGAAGGTGACCGTAGACAGAATTTCTCGACTTGACTGGACCGAAACAAGGCAAAAGGTCGCACAGTACGGCATGCGCAATTCGAACACCATGGCTGCCGCGCCAACCGCAACGATTTCCAATATCGCAGGTTGCACACCGACCATTGAGCCGATTTACAAAAATATATACGTGAAGGCGAATCAGGCGGGAGATTTTACGATTGTGAATCCGTATTTGGTTGCCGAATTGAAGACGCTGCACTTGTGGGATAGTGAAATGCTGGGCAAATTAAAGTACAGTGATGGATCAATTGCCGGCATAACAGAAATTCCGCAGGAGCTAAAGGATCGGTATAAAGAAGTATTCGAGTTGGATCCTCGCTGGCTGATCAAGTCTGCCGCGCACAGGGGGAAATGGATTGATCAAAGTCAGTCACTCAATATTTTCTACAACGGAAAAAGCGGAAAAGAATTGTCAGACATGTACATGTATGCGTGGGAAATGGGGTTGAAAACCACCTATTATCTACGAAGCATGGGGGCGTCACAAGTGGAAAAGTCAACGTCTGATCAAGGCTCAACGCATTTGCGAACAAAGGAATCGGTAGAGAATTTGCCAACCTCTCCGGCGACGGTTGCCCTGCCGGACGTGGCGCCTACCCCTATGATGGCTATGCAGACCTCAGTCACACCCAAAAGTGCTCCGTCGATGAGCACGGCGCCGGGCACAGCAATAGCGCAAAGCAGGGTTCCGCAAGCACCCATGGCCGGTGAGGTAAAGCTCTGCCGGATACAGGACCCGGACTGCGAAGCATGTCAGTAATACATTAAGTATGCCAATCAAAAAGACAGATCAACGAATTGACATCAATCAGCGACGCATTATTAATGGAGCGGACGCGGACGTTGTTCAGTTGCATCCGATGAAACATACCTTTGCGTGGGACGCGTACAACGCGGGAAACGCGAATCACTGGTTGCCAACGGAAATTAACATGCAGCAAGATGTGGAGCAGTGGCGGAACCCCAATTTTTTGACCGATGATGAACGGCACGCGTTCAAAGTGGTTCTGGGATTTTTCACCACAGCCGATTCCATTGCCGCGAACAATATAGTGATTGCGCTGTATCGGCACCTGACAAGTCCGGAGTGTCGGATGTATGCCTTGCGGCAGGCATATGAAGAAGCAATTCACACGCACGCGTATCAATATATTGTTGAAAGCTTGGGACTTGATGGCGGAGAGATTTTCAACATGTACCGAGAGATTGATGCCATATACAATAAAGCATCTTTCATCCTAACGTTCAATGAAGGAATATTCAGTCCAACATTTCAGACAGGAACGTTTGAGGCGGATCAGAAATTTCTTGAGAATATTGTTGTGTTTTCATTGATCATGGAAGGTATATTCTTTTACAGTGCCTTTGCTGTTATGTTCGGTTTTCATAGGCAAAATAAAATGCAGGGAAGCGCTGAGCAAATTCAATACATTATGCGCGACGAGTCGCAGCACTTGAATTTTGGCATCAATCTTATTAATACCATAAAAGAAGAACAGCCGGAGCTGTGGACGCCGGAGTTCGCGCAACACATTATTGACTTGGTGAAGGAAGGGGCACGACTGGAATACGAATTTGCATCGACCGTATTCCCAAAAGGAATATTTGGGATGAATGCCGATGCGTTTCGACAGTATATTGAATATATTACAGATAGACGATTGACCAGAGTGGGATTGCCAAAGCAATTTCACTCGACCAATCCGTTTCCGTGGATGAGTGAAGCGGTAGACCTGAATAAGGAAAAGAATTTTTTTGAGACGCGTGTGATTGAATATAAAACCGGTGGGACGTTAGACTGGTAATAGATGTGCGAACTACGAAAAAAACGAAATTGCGAACAATCGTTGAAAAATAATTTCGCAATTTCGTATAATTCGTAGTTCGTACATACATCTTGTCGTGGAACAAAAGACCAGCCTGAAAGGCCGGTCTTTTGTGTTCGTAATTTCGTACATTATTTTCCTTTATTTCTTTTTTGTTCCTTGAACCAAAAAATTGCTTGCAGCAAATCTTCTTCGCCAAATGCCGGCCAGTGCACGCGAGGAAAGTATAGCTCGGCGTATACGCTCTGCCAGGGTAAAAAGTTTGATGTTCGCTGATGCCCGCTGGTGCGTATCAGGAGATCAACGTCCGGCATGCCGGCGGTATCGAGATACCGGCTGATCGTGTCTTCTGTAATATCTGGCTCGTCCACGCCGTCGACAATCATTTTTTTTACAGCGCGGGTCATCTCGTCGCGGCCACCGTAGTTTGCCGCAAAGGTAAGCATCAGCCCGGTGTTATTTTTTGTTCTTTCCATGGCCTGCTGCAAATTGTCTTGGACCTTTTGCGGCAGTTTTGAAATATCGCCGATTACGTTAAGCCGGACATTATGTTCATTAAGATCCGTAACGTAGTCGATAATTTTTCCAAACAAGGTGTACAAATGATCCAGTTCCGTCTGCGAGCGCTCTTTTACGTTTTCCGTTGACAGCACAAAAAGCGTTAAAAAAGAAACACCTTGGTGTAGCGCTGACAGGGCAACAGGTTTTATACGCTTAGCGCCTTCAGTATGGCCCATTATTTTGGGCATGCCGTGTTCCGTGGCCCAGCGTCGGTTGCCATCAAGGATGATGGCAATATGTGTTGGTGGATCTGTTGAAACCATAAATACTATTTATACTAGAATTTCTTGATTTTATCAAGCGCTGCTGGTATATTGCAGACAGAAACGCGTCGGGGTGGTGGAATGGTAGACACCAGAGACTTAAAATCTCTTGGGAGCAATCCCGTGTGGGTTCGATTCCCGCCCCCGACACAAAAACCGATCGCAGTGCGATCGGTTTTTTGTGTCTTGAAATTTTCAGCCAATATGATATCATCGTTGCGGTCCTGTGCATGGGGCACAGTGACGTGCAACAAGGAGTCAGGGTGAGAAAACACCAGCCCAGGGACATGGTCTTGCTTTGCATGGCCGCGTACGGCGATCGGCTCATGGGGATGGAAGACGACGAACTCGAGGCCGAGTTCGCTCTGATGTGTCCGGAGCTCTGCCGCAGCGACGACGGCGAGACGGGTGACGCGGACGCCGAGGACGACGAACCCGAGGTCAGCGACGACCCCGCGCCGGCGCCCGAGGAGCCCGCGGTCGAGAACGACAACAGCGACGAGCCGCCGGCGGAGGACGAGCCCGAGGTCAACGATGACCCCGAGCCGGAGTCCGATCCCGCGGTCGAGGGCGACAGCAACGCTGACGCCGACGACGTGGACGCCGACAGCGAGAGCGACGAGAAGCCCTCCGAGTAGGGCGACAGCAGCCAATGGGCGCCGAGGAGCCCAGAGGCTGTAGGCCGGGAGCACGCGTGAACGCCGGGGAGTTCACGCACGCTCAGTATCTGGCGGTTGGAGGGAAAAATAAAAAACTCCCACCATCCTGTGGTCCTGATTCGAGAAATCGATCGGGATCGGAGGAGACGGGAGTTTTTTTATTTTGTAACAGTTACATTGCCCTTAATTGCTATCCAGCTGGCTCTTATAAAAGTGGTCGTAGAGCGAAACAATTGCCAAAAAGAGCGACATGAGCACCGGGCCGATAATAAAGCCCGAGACACCAAAGATGAAGATACCGCCCAGTGTGGAAAAAAGGACAAACAGCGGATGCATTTGCGTATCTTTGCCCACAAGCGGCGGTCTGAGCACATTATCTATATTACTGATGAGAACCGCGCCGACGATGAGGATAGTCAACCCCTGCCAAACATTTCCCGCAATAAGCATGATGACTCCGGCCGGAAGCCAGACCAGAAACGATCCAATCGCAGGGATAATGGATAAAATAGTCATTACCACCGCCCAAACAAACACACCTTCAACACCTGTCACCGCAAACAGGATACCGCCCAGTGTTCCCTGAATGGCTCCTATGATCAATGTTCCCTTGAGTGTTGCTTTTGCTGTTGACGTAAATCGATTGTACAGCATTTTTTCATATTGGTCGCCCAAAGGAGACAAGTGCATCAGGCGCGCCAACATTTGCTTCCCATCTTTTAAAAAATAGTACAGAGTATACAGCATGATAAATGCCATGAACACAAATCGAATGGAGTTTTCTGTAATATCCTTGATATTGTTAAAGATAAACACACCAAGCGCTTTCGCGCCGCTAGCGGCATATGTCTCCCACTCGGTCTTAACGGTCTCCAAAAGTGGCGCAAACGCACTATTTTGCAGTTGGCCCGTAACCGATTCAACCGTGCCAAAGTAATTGCCGCTTGAAATGCGTTGGTATAAGTCCGCTGTTTCATTGACCAAGAGAACGGAAATAAGCGTCAGTGGTAGAAATATGATGACAATGACCAAAATAGACGTGATGAGAGAACTGACAGAGGGCATCTTAATGTATTTTTCAATGCCCTGGTATACGGGGTAGAAAAGGATTGCTGTGATGGCGGCCCAAAAAATAGGAAATGCAAAAGGCCTGACCAGATACAAAACAAGGATGCCAAGCAGGACTATGATCGCAAGAAAAAATCCTGAGCGCATTCTCGCAAAACTGAGATGATTATTTTTTCCATTCATAAGTAAAGGTTAGTATGTATGAGGAGTATAACATTCGGATCGTATTTTGCTAAGGGGAGTGTGATAATCGAGTGTTTGTGTGCTATACTACGAACGAATAATTTTAATCGCAGCCTGTCGTCTGCAAAAGCATTGTCTATTGCTTTGTCGGCAGGTCACTTTGTCTATGTTGGAGCCTACATATCGACAAGCGCTTTCTCATGGATGGGAAATCGCAAAAAAATATAAATTACTTTGGGTATTTGGTTTTTTTGCTACTTTTTTGGGACAAATGGGTATTTTGGATTTTGCGGTCAATGTCTCGCTGGCCGTAGATCAGCAAGGATTGGGGTATGCGGCGTTGCTGAATTTTCCGGAATTAATCAAAACTTTTTTTATTGCCATCGGGCAGCTCCGATTTGGGTTTAGTGGTTGGGCATGGTTTTCATGGCTGACGGTTGTTGCCATTGGAGCTCAAGTTCTTTTTATTTTTGTCGCCGTCACATCGCAGGCCGCGCTTGTCGGGGGCATCGGGCAGACGTTGCTTGGTTTGAAAAAGGCGCACGTGGACGCCGGGAAAGCATGGCACGAGGGGGTCAAGCATTTTTGGCCAGTTTTTTTTCTCAATGCTCTCAAACGAATTGCCATCATATCAATGGCCATTGGCGTAGGTTTGGCCGCGTTTAATATGTCATCAGCGCCGACTGTGGCAAGCACGCTCTTGTTTGGTGTGCTCATGGTGTTGGCGGTGACTGTGGGTATGGTTCTCTCATTTCTCTTGGTCTATGCCGTTGGGTATGTGATTCTGGAGGGATATGGTTTTATGCAATCACTGAGTGCCGCATGGATGGTCTTTCAAAAACACATGCTCGTCTCTTTGGAAGTGGGTTTAATCTTAATAGGAGTCAATGTCCTGGGGGGGATTTTGGCACTCCTTGCCGGCGGTTTATTTTTGGGGTATATGGCGGTTATTTGGGCCGTTACTCTTGTGAGTGGTATTCAGGTGCTATGGCTTATTGGTTATTTTCTTGGCGTTACGGCGCTCGTCCTTTTTGTCGTGATGCTGGGAACACTTCTTACCGTGTTTACCACCTCTGTTTGGACGTACCTTTTTGTAAAAATGCACAAAAAGGGCGTGAAAAGCAGATTCTTGAGCCTGTTTTCACTTGGACGCTAACGTCGTTTGATATGCCAGGCTATCAGACAATTGATGAACTGCTGCAAGAGGGCAAGCCGTCGTCTCCATCACAATCATCGCCCGCGGCGGCGCCTGCGTCTATGGCGTCAACCGTTGCCAGTGAAAGTGATACCACGGGTGACAAATTTCAAAAAAAGATGGCGCAGCTGTCATTGAAGGACAAGGAAATAGAAACAGCGCGCGCGGCCGCGGCATTTGGTATCCCTCATATCGACCTGGAAAAGTTTCCCGTCAGCCAGCAGGCATTGCGACTTTTAACGGCTGACCAAGCAAAGGAACTCGGAGCGGTGGCTTTTTTTGCAAATAATGAACAGTTTCGTGTCGGCGCGCTTGATCCGACTTCTTCGGGTGTACAGGAATTTAAAACAACAACGGAAGAAAAAATTGGCGCCACGGGTCGAATATACATGATCAGTCAGAGAAGTTTTGACAAGGTACTTGAGTTATATAAAACACTCCCAACCATTGTAGCCATCACAAAAGATGTTTCCATCAAGGCGGAAGAATTGGACAAGGTAAAGGAAGCAATTACGGATTTTTCCAGTTTTGAGCAGTTGCTACAGAGGACATCGACCACGGATTTAGTGACATTTATCATGGGAGCGGGCTTAAAACTGGGAGCGTCTGATGTTCATATTGAATCTGAACAAGAGGGCATTGTCATTCGGTTCCGTATCGATGGTATTTTGCATGACGCGGCGATTCTTCCCGTGGAGTTGTATAAGAAATTGGTCAGCCGCTTGAAACTGATTTCTTCTCTAAAGATTAACATTAACAATAAGCCGCAAGATGGCCGATTTACCGTGGTATTGCCCGATGGCGACGTGGATGTTCGTGTATCAACTATTCCAACGGTATATGGAGAAAGCGTTGTAATGCGGTTGCTTATCCAAAGAGAGACACCATCGTCACTTGCTGATCTTGGAATAACAGGATATTCGCTCGAGGTATTGGAACGGGAAATCACTCGGCCAAACGGCATGATCATTACCACCGGCCCGACCGGAAGCGGGAAAACCACCACCCTGTACGCCATCATGAACATTTTGAATAAGCCGGCGGTCAAAATCATTACCCTGGAAGACCCTGTTGAATACAAAATGGAAGGCATTAACCAAAGTCAGATTGATCGATCAAAAGACTATACCTTTGCGAAGGGTTTGAAATCCATGCTTCGACAAGATCCCGATATCGCCATGGTGGGAGAAATCAGAGAATTGGAGACTGCCGATATAGCGATTCAAGCTTCGCTAACCGGGCACTTGATTCTTTCGACACTGCATACGAACAACGCATTTGGCGCCATACCCCGTTTTTTATCCATGGGTGTAAAGCCTTTTTTGTTGGCACCGGCATTGAATTGCATCATGGGACAGCGATTGGTTCGGAGGTTGAATCCTGAAAAACAGGTAAAGGCGACATTGTCCACCGACCAGCAAAAGCGTGTTGAAGAAGTCATTGCCTCCATGCCCGATGCATTGCGGCAGCAGGTAACGGCTATGCCAATGGAGTTCTATACCGCGGTGGATCACGCGGAAGGTGGCGCTGAGGGATACAAAGGACGCATTGGTATCTATGAAGTCGTGCACATGACCAAGGAATTGGAGCAGCATATTTTGTCAGGGAAGGTGTCGGAATATCAAATTCAGGAATTGGCCATGTCGCAGGGTACTATTACCATGGTCCAAGATGGTATAATAAAAGCGTTAAACGGAATGACGTCTATTGATGAGGTCTTCCGCGTTATCGAATAAAAAATAAGGGAGGTTACATATTCATTGTATACATGCACTATGGTTACTCGCCGCAAACATTCGGAGTCATATATTGAACAGCCGGTTCGATTTTATAAATTTATCGCTCTTACTTTTTTGATATTAACCATTGTCCTGCTCGGAATGGTTATTTTTATGTCATCCAAGCGCGCGGTGATAAACATTACTACAAAAGCGACACCGGTTGATGTGAATGCCGAGGTAGTCATTGGCGCGCAGGGTGCAGGAATGATTGAGGGGACAATCGAATTGATCGACGTGGAGGGAGAAAAAGTATTTTCACCGCATGGGACAAAGGAAATTACAGGAGTCGCAACAGGTGTTGTCACGTTGCACAATGATTCGGCAACACCCCAGCCGCTTGTTGTGAATACCCGCATTGAGAATGAGGATGGCTTGTGGTTTCGATTGGATGGCGGTGTCACTGTTCCTGCCAATGGAAGTCTTGAAAACGTTGCGGTTCATGCTGACAAAGAGGGCAGTGAATATGATATCGCGCCGACACGATTTATCATTCCGGGATTAAATGAATCAAGACGGTTGGAGGTATATGCGACGAGTGGGGCGCCTATGGCCGGCGGCGTTCGGTCAGTGGGCGTGGTTAGCCAGGCGGATATTGACGAGGCGGCCGAGCAGCTGAAGGCGGATCTTCTTGAAAAAGGTAAGACGGGGGCACAAGGCAACCATCCGGAATCATCAGCGGTTTACGGTATTTCTCAGTTGCAGGTGGATGATAGCGCTGACCTTATTGGAAAGGAAGTTCCCGAGTTTACGATTAAGGGAACCGCAAAAATGGTCGGTGTCTTTTATAGTCCGCAGACCATATTGGAGTGGTCTTCTCAGCAGCTGGATAAGCGGGCCATTTCCGATGCTGAATATGTCCGTCCCGGTTCGCGGGAGCCGACCGTTACATTTGGTGACTACGACGCTGAAAAAGGGACAGCGCGAGTGCAGGTTTTTTACGATGGCATTGTCACACTGAATCCGGAGAGTAAGCAAATAGAAAAACCATTATTTTTTGGCAAAACAAAGGATGAGGTGAGACGGTATTTGCTGTCGTTGGATCATGTGAACGGGGTTGACGTAGAGCTTCATCCCGCGTGGATGCGTACTGTCCCGCAGATTCACGATCATGTTGATGTCATTGTGACCGAGGTTGAATAGCATTGACAGTGTATTGGCACCGTGGTACGTTCACTCTGTTCATGTGATGCGATGACAAAAGCCACACCATCCAAAGCGAGTGTCTAGGGAGAGAAGGCCGACCGCCTGTGCTTTGTCTCGGGGTTTTTTTTCTCCTTATTTATCCATATGGAAGAATCACTACACAATCTTCGCCACTCCTGCGCGCACCTGCTGGCAGCCGCAGTCATGGATTTGTATCCGCACGCGAAACGGACAATTGGACCACCAATTGAAAATGGATTTTATTATGATTTTGACTTTGGCGACACGGTGTTATCTGAAAATGATTTGCCAAAAATAGAAAAAAGAATGCGCCAGTTGGTCAAAGAATGGAAAGGGTTTGAACGCAAAGAGCTGACAGTGGGGGAGGCAAAAGATTTGTTTGCGGGAAATGAGTTCAAACATGAGCTTATTGATGAGTTTGCAGGGGAAGACAAAACATTAACAGCTTACACATCCGGTCATTTTACTGATTTGTGTCGTGGTGGTCACTGCGAAAATCCGAGCCGCGAGTTGCAGCATTTTAAATTGCTTTCTATTGCTGGCGCATACTGGCGCGGCGATGAAAAAAATAAAATGCTGACCCGTATATACGGGACGTGTTTTGTGACCAAAGATGAATTGGATGCGCATCTGTACATGCTGGAGGAAGCAAAAAAGCGCGATCACAGAAAATTGGGGAAAGAATTGGATTTGTTTACGTTTTCCGATTTGGTTGGCTCAGGACTGCCGCTATGGACACCGCGGGGCACCATAATGCGCCTGCTGCTTGACGCATATGTTTGGGAGCTCAGGCAGGAGCGTGGCTATGATCGCGTTGAAATTCCGCACATTACAAAAAAGGATTTGTATGAGGTGAGTGGTCACTGGCAAAAATTTTCAGATCAGTTGTTTCGAATCACCACCCGTGAGGGACATGAATTTGCCATGAAGCCCATGAACTGTCCGCATCATACGCAAATTTATGATAGAAAAGAGTGGAGTTACCGGGAGCTGCCTCAGCGGTATGCTAATACCACCATGTGTTATAGAGATGAGCAAACAGGAGAATTGCATGGCCTTTCTCGTGTGCGGTCATTTACGCAGGATGACGCGCATGTGTTTTGCCGGCAGTCCCAGGTAGAGGAAGAGTTTTTAAAGGTATGGGATATTATTGATATTTTCTACAAGGCGGTTGGTTTTAACGAATTATCCGTGCGTCTATCGCTACATGATCCGGATAATGTTGAGGCGTATTTGGGAGACGCACGGCTCTGGAATGACGCGGAAAACGCGTTGAGAAATATTGCCAAGCACAGAGGGGCGAATTATGTGGAACAGATTGGGGAGGCTGCGTTTTATGGGCCAAAGGTGGACTTTATGACAAAAGACTCCATAGGGCGTGAGTGGCAAGTGGCTACCATACAGCTTGATATCAATATGCCGGAGCGCTTTGATCTGACGTGCGTAAATGAAGAAGGATCGGACGAGCGCATTGTGATGATTCATGCCGCTATTATGGGTTCCATTGAGCGATTTATGTCCATACTGATTGAGCACCATGCCGGCGCATTTCCAACGTGGGTGGCGCCTGTCCAGGTGCAGCTTATTCCCGTATCGACAGACAAACATTTGGATGGAGCGCGTGTGCTTTTGCACGAACTGCGGGCCGTGGGAATTCGTGCTGAGCTGGATGCTGCAGATGAAACCGTCGGGAAAAAGATTCGCAGGGCGGCTACGTTGAAAATTCCATACGGACTGGTGATAGGGGACAAAGAGCTTGGCGGCGATGAACTGACCGTCCGCGTGCGCGGGCAAGAGGAACAGACAGGAATGACGCGGAAAGTTTTTATCGAGCGTGTTCTTGAAGAAATTCGTGGGAGGCGGTAGTACCTGCGGTCGGCGAATGTCGATCTCCAGACTACGGTAAATAGAAGACGCCACAAAGAGAATCAATCATGCATTATATAAAAAACCCGACCGTGATGGCCGGGTTTTTGATAGGCAACTTTTTTTTCGTCTACTTCATCGTATCAACAATATTTTTAAAGTCTTTTGCGTCCTCGCGAGAAATTTTTCCGGCTCTTGCATCACGACCTATTTGCAGGCGCATGCGTTTTTTGTCGCCCACGCTGTATCCGGCGCCGGTTGACTTTGTTTTGGCATGTCGTTCAACCAATGATCCAAAGTATGCCCTGTCCTTTTGTGAAATATTCTTGTATTTGTCTTTATCTGACAAGACCAAATGCCTGAGTTTCTTGGTAAAACCTTTTTTTGTAAAGGCGCTACCGGTTCCGGCCTTTAATCCTGACGAATCAGCTTCTTCCTGCTGCCGCTGCTTGATCATCCTGCGCATAAAGCCGTATCTGCGCTGGTCGGCCCGCTCCTGTTCTTGCGCCTCGTCCGGCCTATTGATGGATGTCCGCGCCTCTCCCGCGTGCGTGATAGATGTGAGCGCAGCGTCCTCCGGCGCGCCGCCCGGGTGAAACACAGAGGTTGATTTTTGATTTCCGGTGCTGCCCGATATAACTTGGCCAATAGATACTCTGGCCTGATCGCGCTCTTTGTACTGGTCCAGCTTGGCCGTGGATAGATCTTGCGCGCGACCCCAACCGCCCGCTGAAATTTTGGGGGCGCTACTTGGTGATGATGATCCGGGAAGAACCGGTGGGAGTGTTCCTGGCATATATCAATGTAAACAATTCTACTACTCAACTATAGCACAGTTTCATTCATCCAAGAAAATCAAGGGCTCTGCGTTCCAGGTCATCATACGTATCAAGCCATTCCATATTGCTGTCCTTGCGAAACCAGGTGAGCTGCCGTCTTGCGTATTGGCGCGTATCGCGCTTGAGCGCGGCGGTGGCCTCTTCTAGCGTTTTTGTTCCTTCAAAGTAGTGTTTGAATTGCTTATATCCAATGCCGCTCATGCTGGGCAGCTCCCAGCTATATTTTTGCTTGAGAAGTCCTTCAATTTCTTGCACCAGACCCCGTTCAATCATTTTGTCCACGCGCATCTCAATCCGGTCGTACAGCACGTTTCTATCCACCTGCACGCCAACCTGCAAAAAGTTGAACATGGATTCTCCCTGGTCGCGCTGCCCCGAAAACGGTTCCCCGGTGAGAATGCAAACCTCAAGCGCGCGAATGATGCGCCGTGTGTTGTGGGCATCTATTGTCGCGGCGGTCACGGGGTCCAGTGTTGAGAGCAGCTGCATCAGTTGTTCATTTGTTTTATCTTCCAAGCTGTTTCTGAGTTTGGTATTTGGCGGAATGCGCGGGATATGAAAATTGTTGATAAGCGCGGAAATGTACAACCCGGTTCCACCCACAACCATGGGAATACGATCGTTTTTGTAGGCCAGCTTGATATACTTTATCGCCCTGTCGCGAAATTCTGCTACGGTAAACCGTTTGCCGGGGTCCACAAAATCAATAAGGTGATGATGGATATCATCCACAAAATACGAGTGACGCAATCCGCGCCAGTTGGCGCGCCATTCCCATTCGCCGCGAATTTTTGCCGTTCCGATATCCATTTTTTTGTATACTTGCCTGGAATCGGCACAAATGATCTCGGCATTTATTTTTTTTGCCAATTGTAAACTCCACTCGCTCTTTCCGGATGCAGTGGGTCCCGCGATAACAATGACTTTTGGCAATATTTTTTCGGTCATGTCGGTATGAAAAGGAGTCAGAAGTTGGGATTGCCACTTTCCCTAATTTTTTATCCCATGCAGCATCCACTCTTCTGCTTTAAATATTTGAACCGGTACAATACTGCCGACAAGCGGCGGATCGCCCTTAAATCGTACGCGTTTCATTTCGTTTGAGTTGCCCGTGCACCAACCGGCGCTGCATTCTTCTACCATGACAGACACTGTTGAGTCTACAAACAACTGATTTTTTTTAAGGACGGTCTCTTCCATGATTTTCTGCAAAACCCACCATCTGCGTTTTTTTTCATCTCGAGAAACGTCATCATGAAAGATTTTTTTTGCCAGGGTTCCGGATCTCGTGGAGTACTGGGCAGTGTATGATATATCAAAATTGCATGTTTTGTACAGGTCGACCGTCTCTTCAAACTGTTCCTTTGTTTCACCGCAAAATCCCACAATGATATCCGTGCCAAGAGCGATATGCGGTATTTTTTCCCGTATGGTGGCTATTAAATCAATATACATCTCGCGCGTGTGCCGTCTGTTCATGCGTTTGAGCACCGCATTACTGCCCGATTGTACGGGAAGGTGCAAAAAATTAACTTGTTTTGGCAATGTCAGCGCGTCGATGACTTCGTCGGTCATAAAGATGGGGTGTGGCGCAGTCCAGTGGATGCGCTCAATGCCATCTATTTGGTTGATTTCCCACAAGAGTCTGGCAAAATCACTTTGTACATACGGGTTTTGCGTGCTCCAATGCCGTGGATCCGGCGCAATGTAGTGATTCACAATTTGTCCAAGCAGCGTAATTTCAACGCATCCGCCGCGAGCCAAATGATTTGCTTCATCCAATATGTGTCGCAGCGGTCTGTTTCGCTCCAGTCCGCGCGCAAATGGAACAACGCAGTAGGTGCAAAAATGGTTGCATCCTGTTTGAAGTGTAACAAAGGCCTGGGATTTTTTTTGAATGGTTGGTCGCAATGCAAGATAATCTTTATCCAAGTCTTCCATCATGCGCATGGAAGGGTTCAATTCGCCAAGCCATTTGGGTAAGAAGACCATATCCTGGGTTGGAAAAAAAAGGTCAACCCCTTGCAATTTTTTCTTCATGCGTCCATCGGCGTCTCGTCCGGGCATACAGCCGGTTATGCCCACGATCAAATTCGGCTTCCTTTTTTTGAGATGGGCAAAATTTCTGGCCATGCCATACATTTTATCCTCTGCCTTTTGGCGGACAGAGCAGCTGTTCATGATGATAACGTCCGCATTTTCAGATGAATCTGTTGGTAGCATATTCATACCACGAAAAATAGACTCGAGTCGCTCCGAGTCATTTTTGTTCATTTGGCACCCGAATGTGAGAATCTGATACTGATGCGGTGTGGGCAATTGCGACATATTTTGTCTGAGTATAGCAAAATATTTGAAATAATCAAGGATCGCGGCTATTGACAAAAAACACAAATTGTGTTATACTTACACCCTAATATGAGTCCTATGTCCGTGCGACAGGAACGAAAAATATACATTTCATAAACGCCTGGCCTTGCCAGGTTTTTGTTTATCAAAATATGTCATCAACACACTTTCATACTAATTTTCAGTATTGTGGCGCCCGGTCGTTGGCGCTCGGGTTGGGCGAAGCGGAGGGAGGATATCGGCCGGCGCCCGAACCTGTGGCACCGTCACAAAAAAAAGGATTTGTCTCGCTTGAACAACAGCAAGCGGTGCAATCTGAGGGTGACGCTGCGTTGGCTCTGGAAAAAATTCGAAAAGAGGCGTTTACCGGTAATGACGAAGCGTCCATTGGCGCGGAGACACTTGCGGAGATTGCGCGTATGCAGCACGAAGATGAGCGCGTGGGGCGTGCAGAGCCAAGTATACAAATTGACCCCACCTATAAAAAGGAGGCGGCCGAGGCTTTGAACAAGGCAAGAAAGGCAGTGGAATCAGTAGAACAAACACCGCAAGAGCGGCTTGCGGAGCTCACTTCCATTATGAATACGCCGGGTATGGTTGACCCGGAGCTGCTGTTTGCTCAATTTGGTGACATTGACCCCAATGTAATGTCACGTGAACAGAGACGGTTTATGGGGAAGCTCGCGGACACAGTACAACAGCGGGCAGAGACCAGAAGCCAGGCAGAGTTGGAAGAGCAGTTTTTGGATGCCGGAGATGCAATGTCAGCAGCGCATGACGCCGGTATAAACGAAGAGAGTGAATTAGTATAAGACCTATTTATGTCCGGCACATGCCCGGCTTTATACACCTATATGACACAGTTTTCACACAAAAACTATCAGTATGGCAGCGATGAAGCACTGTTTAACCGTCGGTTTATGGAAGGCGAATCAATGCCAATGGGCATGCCGGAAGTAGTACCACCGCCAGCCGAATCAGAAGCAGAGGACATGGAGGCAACGCAGGAAATGCCAACTTCCACCACAGAAGCCTTGAAGCGGGAAACAAGACAGACCGTTGAGATGCCTGCGTTACAGCAAAGCGCTCATGTTGGTGAAACCGAGCCACTTCAATCGCTCGATGAAATGGCCGCGCGCGCCGATGAATCCATGGAACCGGTACCGACACTTGAATCTGTGGCATCGGATCTGAACATTTCTCTTGATGACGCGCCGGCAAAAGACTCCGGTGACGTACTTGATCTTGGAGGATCAAAAAATGATATGCTTGATCTTAATCCCAAAGACACCGTGCTCAACGTGGGGAACTCGTCAATGGTAACAAAGCCAAAAAAGGGCTTTCTCGGACGATTGATGGGCGGTGGAAAATAATTATTTTGTAAGCCTGGCTCTGTGCCGGGCTTATTTTTTACATGTATGAATACAGAATTGCAAAGACAGCCGGAGCAAGACCGGCTTCCACCGGAAGTGACGCCGTCGGGAGAAAGCGCCGGGTTGGCCGCCGGTATGGCCAAAAAAAGAGCTGAGCAGTCAGTGGAAACTGCCTCCCGGACAGAAAAGCGCATGGAACAAAAGCAGAGAGCCCGTCTTGAGGCAGCCATGCAAGAGGAGGCAAAAGAAGCCGTGATCTCGCTTGAAGATATTGGTGAGGCTCATGGGATTGAAAGAGAGGATGCCAACATGCTTTCTCGAGAAGAGGCGGCGCGCATCTTTCAGGGACCTGACGTATCTCGCGTTGCTCCTGCTGCACAAAATTTTATGCAGGCGGAAAAAGATGGCATTCTAGATGGAACAAAAAGTGCGTATGATATTGAAAAATATATTTTTGAGCGTTTTAACATTGATGCGCAAGACGGTGCTGTTAGCCTGAAAAAAAGATTTTTCGGTCTTTTCAAAAATCCAAATCAAAAGGCAATGGATAAGCTCAGTGAGCCGGAAAAGTGGGAATTGACCACGCTCTTGGCTGAAATGAAGCAAAAGGGCAAATATTTGCAAGAAAAATTGGGAAGTAATCCAATGAATATTTCTGTAAAAGGCCCTGCCAGAAAATTGGCACAAGGGCTGGGCATGGCAGCGGCCATTGGTGGAGCCGGAGTCGGTGGGCAGCAACTGCAAGCCATGGGTACAGAAAGTCGCGCTTCAGCAACAGGAAAGCAGGTGGAACAGCAATTAAGCGCTGAGGGTTTGGCATCAATGCAACAGTCTGACAAAAGTATTGATTATGTAAAAATGCCGATAGGATATGAAAAAATGCAAGGGCCTGCAACACGCATAGAATCAAGACAAACACCATTTGTTATGGAGCCGGGTAGTGCATTCGATTCCCGTTTTGATGACGCTCTGAAAAGCGGCAAACCATTGAAAACACCATTTGGCGAAGTATCTGTTTTTGAACTCAAAGGAAAAGTCTACGCGTTTATAAAACAGGATGATAATCGTGTCCGAGCTGCTGTCTATCAAGATGGTGTTTCAATTGGTGAGAAAACATACGGTGCCGGCGGTGGTGAGCGGAAAAGTCTTGGTGATACATATGACATTGATACTGCCTACGCAGCGTCATTTGGTGGTACACTTACCAAGCAATCATTTGTAGATGCAGGGCTTGGTGTGTCTATGAGAGGTGCAGCACCTGTTGCAGAAAAGAATCCAAAAAGATCATTTCAGATTCCCGGAATATCTAAAATAGCAGAGCTGTCATCAGACGAGTTGAAGACCACCTCCGGCGCGTTTGATCCTGTCCAGGCAACGACCGGGCTGTATCAGGCCATGGATCAGGCAGGTATGCCGACGGGAAGTATGAAACCAATGGATGAGTATATGGAAGAGCAAAGGGAGCGAGTGAAGAAAGAGCCTCCTGTGCGTGAGAGAGCCGCCACTGGGGAGCAGGAGGACAGTGAGGCGGCACAATAAGCATGTATTGAAAAAGCCCTTTCTTGGGGCTTTTTTGTATGGTATGATATGAGAAATTGTTGAGCTTCCTTTTACTATCATATGGCAGACAAAAAAGATCCGCGCAGATCAACCCAAGAGTTGGTGGAGATTGTTTCGGCTGAATTGAAAAAAAGAGATAATTTGTTGGCCCAGTTGGAAGGGCTGCGTATTTTGGTTGAAAGCAACGCAAAGGGAGATAGACGATATGGAGAGTTGATAAAGCGAATAGATGACACAGAGAAGTTATGCGAGGACAAAAAACAATGGAGCGTTGTTGAAAACGTTATTGAAAGCATTACCCGTGAAGTAGGCAGACATTTTATGGCGGAGTCATTGCCAAAGCAGGACACGCCCGGGTCAATGGCAACAAAAACAGCGATTGATGAGGTGAGACGAAGTATTGCAACGGGTGATGAAAACGCTATGGCGGCTGCAGTACCGGCTGTCCAGCCGCCGCCAATTCCGCCAGACGTATCTGCGCGTCCCGCGTTGCGACCGCTGGGTGCAAAGCCGCGCCCTCGACCCGATGTACAGATGACAGATGAAGAGTACGCGCGGTTGATGGAGTCAATGGAGCAAAAGAACGAAAAAAATATACAAAACACGGAATTGTTTGATCAACTTGAAGCAAGCCTGTGGGCCCGTGTGAAAAATTTTCGTGAATTTAGGCTACCCACCATGCCTGTTGCGGATAGCGAAGAAATTGACCAAAGGATCGCTGAAATCAATGGCAAGATCGGGCAGGCAAGAATTTTCTTTAAAAATGGAAATATACAAAAGGCGGAGGACCTGATGCAAGATGCTCAAATTATTATTGCCGAGCTGGAAGAAGGGAAATTGGGGCAGCGTATTAAATTGGCTTCCGGAGAAATCGATCATCTGTTGGCAGGAGTGGATGAAAGCATTAAGGCGGCGCAAAAGGCAAGACCGCCGGTACAGACCTCCGGCAGCATGCGTCCTAAAACAGCCATGACAACAGGCGAAATTGAAATTTTATTGGAGGGTATAGGTGGTGACAAAGAAGAAACAGAGCAAAAGGAAATTGTACCGCCTCCGGTCGTGCTGCCCGGACTGACTAAAACGGTTCCCGGCACAATGCCAGCGTTACGCCTTACGCCTGAGGAAGAAGCACAGGTCGCACTGCTTGGCGAAGATACACCTGAACCCGCTCCATCGGTGGGATTTTTAGGTAAACTCGAGGAAACCAGGCCACCGGAGTTGGGGGCGCCGCCCGCTGCCGCGCGAGCCAGGCAAGATGCAATATCCGTACGACCTGTGCCACCTCCAGATGCGGAACCATCTGTGTCAGGGAGTAGTATTGTTGAAATGTCGGATGTGGAGCAAACGCCACCGGCGGGATTGGATGCAGATAGAGTCGCGCGACTTCGCGAACACATAACGCCTGCAGGTCCGGTTCAACCACACTTTTCCCAGCACCCGGGCATTGAGTCGGAGCTGCCAGAGAATGCTGTCCCGCCGCCTGCCAGGCAATTTCAAATGGGCGGGAATATTCCGGTGCCGGAGCTTGTGCCCCTGCCAAAAGTCATCGCCGTGCCAACAGGCATTGAACCCATGCACTTGAAGCGAGAACTTGAAAGGCCACCGAGCATTGAGGAACAACCGGCTCATTCTGCTGTGTCCGGCGAAACAGTGCAGATGCCGGCGGTGGTTCTTGAACAAGCCCGAGCAGAATCACGCCGAGGTCCTCGACTTCTGGAGCTGGTTGATACGGAAAAAATTCCATATCAGATTATGTCCACGCTCGCGCAGATTGATCAGATTCATTTTGAAAAAGGCGTCTTAGAGGCGAATGAGTATATTCGGAAGTCAGCGCAGGATGCGCCTCAAATGTGGGAACAAATTGCCCACTCAGCGGAATTTTTGCGCCTCGCTCGCGCTTGGAGTCGCCAAAAAAAGATGGTTGCCGGAGAAGAGAAGCGTATTATTTGGCCGGAAAATATTGATATTGCGATGCGCGCGATCGAAGACACAGAGCGGGGAGTGCGCGTGCCGGAGCCAGTCAAAAAACGACCCCGATTTTTCCGTCGTTGGGCGCAGGCGATTGGGTTGGCTTCCGCAGTGCGAGGCGATGTTGCGCCATTGCAGTCCGCGTATGAAGCGCCGCCGGAGCCTTCTGTGGCGGCACAGATTGAAACGCCCGTGCCTGCCCCGGAAATCATACCCGAGGAGCCGGTCAAAGAGCAAAGCGATCTGCTTGGCGTGGTAGAAGACGCGGAAGTATCAGAAGACCGTGACGCAGGTGTTGCGCAAGACGCCATGGCGGCGCCGACGTCAGAAAAAAAGGAATCGGTTGAAGCATTGCCGCAGCATAGCGACAAAACATTTATTCTGCAGCAGCTGGGTGAAAAGCCCGTCACATTCATAGAGGGTCAATATGTGACGTATAATGGCAAGAGGTATATTGTGCTTGGTCCCTCTGGTGATGAGAAGGGCGGCGTTATATTACGCCACGCGGATAGCCGCAGGCAGTTTGCCACGACGCGCCTTGATCAGATAGTACCGGATACTGATCATAAGCGTGAACGCGCGTACAAGGGTATTGCCATTCAGCAACTCCCTGGTAGTCGAGATGGATACAAAATCCGGCTTTCGGGTGGTGAAGGAATTGAGGCCGGCATTCTTACAGCGCTTACAGAGCACTTTGGTATTGATAGAGACGTGGCACGCACGGCAATGGTTCACGCAAGCGCGCGCGCAAAAACAGCTGGCGTACAAGTGATCGATAGCAACAGGAATATTGACATCAAGCACGGATTTCCAGAGGACGTGCATGGCAGCTTTTTGCTGCAGGTTAGCGGGACGACCGAGCATCCTGCTGTAACGGTCACCAAAGTTGATACCAATTTATAGAAAGTAGCGAACCAAAAAACCCTCCGGGCTACGCTTTCAGTCTCGCTCTGTAGGCATCCCAGCCCGCGTCTCGATATGCTATGGCTGCCTGCGTAGGATTGTCTGCTTCGTAAATACCGCGGCCAACAATGATAACATCACTGCCGTGATCTTTGATCACAGAGGCTGGCGTTTTGTATACTTGACCAAGCCCGTCCGCGCCCGCTTCCAGCTTTACGCCCGGAGTCATATGCACAAAGCGTTCGTCGTCAGTTAATTTTTCATTGCTGATAAAACCGATAACAAAGTCAGACTGTTCTTTTCCCATTTGTACTGTCTTGTCTGTGTAGCCATCAGTTGCCAAATTTCCAACAGGACTCATTTGCGCGATAAGCAGCAAGCCCCTGCCTTTATGCAAACCTACTTCTTTGAGACCTTCAATCGCGCCCGGACCCGGCAGCGCGTGCGCGTTGATTATATGCGCCCAGTCGGCAATATTGTACATGCCGTTTTGGTACTGATGTTTTACTGTGTTGCCAATGTCAGCAAATTTTCTATCTTCAAAAATAAGAAAAGCATGCTTTTCAGCGAGCCGCTGAAGCTGCACAATGGTTGTTGTGTCAAAGTCATCCATCATGTCTATATGCGTCTTGACCACGCAAACGGAGGGGCCGACCGCGTCAACCAACGCTAGAAATTTTTCCTTTTCAATAATGTCCGCGGACAGGCAAAGATTTGTCTGTTGTTCTTCCATCAGCGTAAAAAGTGCTTTTGCTGTTGGATTTGTGCACAAGGCGGCGCGTTCTGCGTAGGTTTTCATATGTGTTTTAAGCTAAAAAGTTTTTTCCATGTCCAATTGTTGTGTTGACAGGCACGCCTTGCTTGCATAGCGGGCATTCGGACGCGTCATATGATGCAACCTCCACTTCGGCAAGTGGTGAAAAGGGCACACCAACTGTCTCTTGTGTTACCTGTTTTGGGTCTTTGTTGACCATGACAGACGCGGCGATCGGTTCTCCGCCCGCCCGCCGGACCAGCTCGATGACTGCCTGTAACGATCCACCCGTGGTAGTGAGATCTTCAATCACCAATACTTTTTTTCCGTGGACGTAGCTGTCGTAGCCTCTGGTAAAGGTGAGCACGTTGTTTTTTTTCTCTGCGTACACACTCAGAATCTCGCGTCCGGTCATTTTTGAAAGGTGGTACGCTGTCCATTGAGAGAGAATAATGCCTCCCATGGCAGGAGCCGCGACGACATCAATGGGCAGGTGCGCGTGCCTCTCGGCGAACATGGCACACACTTCAGACGTTACGGCTGTGTGCGGGAACAGCATGTCTTTGTTGATATACGTGCCAATGTGCCGGCCGGACGTTCCAACAAAGTGGTCGTCGGTCAGTAGAGCGCCGACTTGTTTGAGAATGTCGAGTACGCGGGGCATACGGGGGCTCTGTTAGGTATAGCGTCCTTTTTCTTCTTGAATCGCGGCTACTATCTTCCCTTTATTTTTTTTGCTTCATCTCCTGCTTTTGTTGCAAAATCCTCTAACGCTTCGAGTTTGCTCACGATTGAGTCAACCACCACGTCATTTAAACATATGCGTCAATTATACTAAATGAAATGGACTGTTTAATATTCTACCTTCCGTCCGGCCTTGTCTCTGTGATACAGCCCGAACTCGGTGATTTTGTTTGCTGTCTCGCGGTCAATAACCGGCCCAACGCTGCACATGGGGATTCCCAGCGGATCCACACAGCATTGGCCACAGATGTTAAATCCGCACTTCATATATCGCTCCACACTGATTTGGCAGTCTACGTTGTATTTGGTGCACAGGTTTAGGACGGCTTTTTCCATCATTTCAGGGCCACAGGTACAAACCAAAATCTTTTGGGTTGTATCGGTATCTCCGAAAGGAGGCGATGGATATTTGTCAGATAGAAGTTTTTCAAGGATCTCGGTCACATACCCTTTGTGGCCTTTGCTGCCGTCGTTGGTGGATACATGTACCGTGGCATAGGGGATTTTTTCTATCCGCTCTTCAAATAGTAGCAAATCTCGGCTTCGTGCGCCAACGCAAAAGTCGACAGGGGATTGTTTGCCTGCCAGCCGCTCGGTGAGCAGTCCAAGCGGTCCGGCGCCATAGCCGCCCGCGACCATGATATAGCGCGTATTTTCGCGGACAGAAAATGGATTGCCGTATGGGCCTGTGATCCCGAGTTTATCCCCGCGTTTGAGCGCAAAAAGCTGTTGGGTCATTGGCCCGACGGCAAAAATAGAGAGGCCAAAGCACTCGCCGGTATCATACGCAATGGAAATGGGTTTTTGATCCACCCCGGGCAGCCACAGCATGACAAATTGTCCCGGCTTACTCGGCAGCTCGTAGTCAAACCAAAACGTTTTGACGTGCGGGTTCTCCTGGGTAATGGCGGAAATTTTCAGGATGATCGGATTATCCATAAACAGAACTCATAATTCGGATACCATAACGCATGTGTTTTACTATCTGAGTTACGCGTTATGATGCGTGCGCAACGCCACGAATTTCATCAAGTGAGGCGATGCCTTCATCTTGCATAATTTGTTGCATCTCAACGACAATCTTTTGAAACACGCCTGTGCCTCTGTAATAGACCGCAGACCCAACGCCCACCAGCGTGGCTCCGGCCATGATCATGGCGAGGGCATCTTCACCCGTAGTGACGCCGCCGGTCGCAATGATTGGAATGTTGACGGCAGCATAAATATCGTACACGCATTTGAGCGCGATAGGGAATAGGGCAGGGCCGGACACACCACCATACTTGTTGTGGAGCACCGGCATGCGCGCTTGGACATTGATCTGCATACCGCTCACCGTATTGACCGCAGTAATGGCATCTGCCCCGGCCTGCTCGGCAACACGCGCAAGCGCGGCGATGTTCCAAGCATTTGGAGAAAGTTTGATAGAAATGGGTTTGTCAGTGACGGCTTTTACTTTTTTGATAATGGTTAGAATGGCGTGGGGAGAATAGGCAAATGGCTCGCCAAATTCAGTGGAGACGTTTGGGCATGAAATATCCAATTCCAGAATATCAATGGGGGCGGTGGATATTTTTTTTGCCACATCGGCAAATTCTTCCGGCGTGCTCGCGAAAATGCTGCCGATCAACGGGGCTGTAGAACGCTGTTTGAACATCCGGAGTTCCCCGAGGCCGTGATCAATGCCGGGGTTTGATAACCCGACTGCGTTTAACATATGGGTGTCTGAAGCGATCATGGTGGGGTTGGCGTGGCCTGTGCGCGGCTCTTTTGATAAGGATTTGACCGTGACGCCCCCAGCGCCGTTGTCTACCACATGGTTCATGCTTGCCGCGGACACGCCAAGAATCCCCGAGGCCAAGACCAAGGGATTGTGAAAGGGGATGGAGAGAAAAGATGTGTGGAGCATTTCTTACTGCTTAGTTCTTACCACTTAGTTTTTACTCCTACAACGGCGTATCAACTACATATCGGTCTAGCGCCAGATTGCCGGGCCCGCCAAGAGAAACAACTTCCCGTATGGCCTCTTGCGGATCCCCGACTTCCAGCTCGTCCAAGTGTTCCTTCACATGCTGGTATGCTTCACGAAAGGGCACCCCGTTTTTTACCATTTTCAGTGCTTCGTTGACTCCAAACATTTCAGGTGAAAGGGATTTCATGAGGACATCTTCCTTGGGGGTGACGTCGGACATAACCAGAGCGACAATTTCCAAACTGCGCCTTGTAATGCCAAGTCCTTTGATGAGCGGCTCTTTGGTAAGTTGCGTATCCCGGTTATATCCGGAGATAAGATTCTTACAGATGTCCTTAATTTGTGTCTGCAATCCGACAATCACATTCACGTTGGCGCGGACAATCTCAAAAATATCAGGGTTCCTTTTTTGCGGCATAATGCTGGATCCGGTCGTATATTGGTATGGCAAATCAAAATAATCAAATTCCGGCGTGGTAAACCAGATCATTTCATTCGCCAGTCGGCCAAGGGTCATCATGATTTGCGTACAGACGGAAAGAATATAACTTTCTGTGAGTCCGCGGCTGTTCACGCAGTACAGTGAATTGATTTGAACGCGTTCAAATCCAAGTTCTTGTGTGGTAAAATCGCGATCGAGCGGAATACTGACGCCGTAGCCGGCGGCCGCGCCCAGAGGATTTTGGTCATTAAGTTTGTAAGCAGTCTCCAAAATCATGTGGCCGTTGATAAGCTCTTCCAGGTAGCTGGCTGCCCAATGTCCAAT
Source organism: Candidatus Magasanikbacteria bacterium CG10_big_fil_rev_8_21_14_0_10_47_10 (assembly GCA_002773135.1). Classification (GTDB taxonomy): domain Bacteria; phylum Patescibacteriota; class Patescibacteriia; order Magasanikbacterales; family UBA922; genus 1-14-0-10-47-10. Next base: position 49,263 of record PFCB01000023.1, on the reverse strand, counting down.
GCTGCTGGGCATGGCGCGACGCGTGTGCGTGTATCCGGGCATTGGGATGAACTCATACCGTTTTGCCATGTTCATAAACACCTGTTGGAGTTTTATAAGTTCGGTGCTTATCTGTTTTATTTTTTTTCTTGTGTAGAGTCTGGTCGCGACCAACACCTGATCATTTCGTGAGCGACCGGTGTGAATTTTTTTTCCGACATCGCCGTAGTGATCCACCAAATAATTTTCAATGGCCGTGTGACAGTCCTCGTCTGACTGTTGGATCACAAATTCTCCCTTTTCATTTTTTTCAATGATTTCGTTGAGTCCCTGCAGGAGTGTGTCCAGTTCTTCGCTCGTAAGAATACCCAGACGATGTAAATTTTTTGCGTGCGCACGGCTGGCCTGCACGTCAAAGGGAAGGAGACGTTTATCAAGCTCATAATCATTTCCGACGGTGTATTTTTCAGCGAGTGGATGAAGTTTTGTTGTACTTGCGTGCCAGAGTTTTGACATATTAGCGAATGCTTAAAATTTTTCTTCCATTTGTTGTGGCAATATTTACCAGCTGCTCAAAATTGTAGTACCGGCAGGCTTCCTGCAGCATTCGCAGTTCCAGCCACATATCCGCGTCCACAAAGGGTTGGTAAAAATCATAGACATTATCAACACCAAGCCCCACGACCACACCAGCTTCAAGCATTTCCGGGACGTTGGCAATCGAATTGTGCACCGGCGCGGTGTACATATCCAGTTGGCGCATAGCCAGCGCGGCAGACGGGCATACCACCACGCCAATGCCGGCATCGGCCAGCTGCTTATATATTTCTTTGCGGTATTCTTTTGGCTGTGCAGATATAGATAGGGCGTGAATAGCGACAACGCGGCCTTCGTATCCGTATTTTTTGGTGTAGTGGATCAATTTTTCCGTATCCCGTTCGTTGGGATTGTTCTCCTGGTCGATGTGCACATGCAGGGGCTTGTTTTGATTGCGCGCAATGTTAAAGAGCATGTCATAATGTCTTTCGTCGAGAGGTCGGTCCTTGGATGGTAACCCTCCGACAATGTCAGCTTTTGCAGTGATTGATTCAAACAGTGCTATCTCATTTAGATTCGTAAGGCCACCAAGCGGCTGCGTCATAAAGAGTACGTCTATTTTGTCTTTGTACTCGTTGCGGACACGAAGGGCCGCATCCATTGCTCGGTGATCCACAGCGCTGTACGCGTCGACAAAGGTGCATGTGAGGCGACAGCCCTGGCTCACAAGCATGTCGAGCCCTTGGCGAATCCTCTGTGCGATTTCTTCTTCGGACGATGCGCGTTTTATTCCGTCGCTCATGTTCCATTTTTGTTCCATGTCGACCATTGTTTGATCAAGGCCTTCCTTTGTAATGTAAAATGCTTTGTCAAAGTGCGCGTGGCAATTGACGAATCCCCCTTTTTCTTGAATGCTCGCAAGCATTTGTTCCTTGAGGTTCCATTGTGTCATAGATAGACAGGTTAGTAAGTAGGGGATATTGCGTCTCGGGAGGCATAAAAAAAGGCCACCTCTATCGGGTGGCCGCGTTTTGGAGATCAATATTTTGTTGTTCAAAATCTTTAAACATACTTGTCATAGAGTACCACTCGGTTTACGTCTCTGCAACCGTTTCTTGTGGAAGAATTGACCGTCTGCGCTGTGTGTGGTAAAAAATTGTAAGAAACAGGGGAAAGCATCATGAAAACGATGATTGTGTGGTTGCTTGTGGTGCCGCGTACGCTCGGTCTTGGGTGTATGCTGGTTATTGCGTTTGCCATCACCGGGCTGGTGGCGGCATGGGCAATGCTGGCACGTAGACTCAAGTGGGTGCGTGCTGGTAACATGCTGACAACCCATGGTTGGGGGTGGTTGGGGGCATTTTTGTGCTATCCATGGCGGTTGCGTACGATTCGTATAGACGGTGTGCGCATTGTCCGCCGTCAACTGGATCCGAATCGGCCAGTTGTGGTTGTTGGGAATCATCCTCGAACGCTCGATTTGTTTGGGTTTGTGGTTGCCATTAGCAGTGCCCTGACAGGTAGGACACTGCATCCGGTGATCAAGCTGGGGCACAATAGAAATGCTTTTGGCAAGGGGGTTGAAGCAGCCGGCGGGCTTGGCATTGACCGCAGTGGTGGTCAGGATACTGTTGATCGGATTCATCAATGGGCAGTCGCGTTGCCGAAGCGCTTTGGTGCACTGTGTGCTCCAGTGATTTACCCCGATGGATCGCGTGGAACATCATCCAAGCGCGAACGAGCCTGTAATCGCAAGCTTGAAAAGTACCGCGATGATGCTGAAATGTCCGAGCTTGTTCGTTCCATATCAGCAGTGACCATGCTCCCTCATCCCGGAGGTCTTGCTGCATTGCTGAAAGGGCTGGGCAATGCGCAGGTAGTGTTGGTCTGCACAGCGAACACTAGTGACGTAGATCGCATGGGCGAAATCTGTGTGCGGCCGGCAGGGGCTGTCCATGTGCGTATGCGGATTGTGACAGACGAGTTGGCCGGTGATGATAGGGGTTTGGAGAGGCGGCTCTACCGTGTGTGGGCAGCGTGCGTTGTTCCATACTTGCAGAGCGAAAAGGGGAAGGAGTAATAAAAAGGCGTTCCTGCGGGAGCGCCTTATTGAATTGACCGTATTAAACCAATGTCAAATTGACCTCAACTGTAATTAGGTTAATTTTTTTCTTAATATCTCTTCTACGGTTTCCGGATTCGCCGTTCCTTCGGTTGCTTTCATAACCATGCCGATTAAAAATTTGAGAACAGCTTCCTTGCCTGCTGCGAACTGCTCCACTTGCGCGGGGTTATCCGCGATGACGGCGTCAACAGCGGATTCAATGGCGGCCGTGTCCGTTATTTGGCCCCAGCCCTTTTCTTCCAAAATATGCGTGGGGTCATGATCTGCGTCGCTGGCGACCATAATGGCGAGAATTTTTTGTGCGTTGGTGGAACTGACTTTGTTGGTATACACAAGCGCAATCAGCTCGGCAAAATTCTCAGCCGACAGTGCCATATCGCTGAAATTTTTTCCACTTTCGTTGAGCTGTCCCAGTAGTTTACTGGTCATCCAACCTCCGGCGAGACGTGCGATTTGATTTTTTTTGTCTTCGCGAATGGCATCGCTGCTGCCCGCGATTTCGGGCAAAGAATACAGCCAGTCTATCAGTTCACTCATAACATCTTCGGCAAAATTCGCCCAGGCTTTGATGCTGGTCAGTATTTGTGCGTCGGCGTATGAAAAACCGTACTCCTCGTGAAATCGGGCCCGTTTTGCTTGTGGGAGCTCGGGCAAAGAGATAGTCTTACCCAGGGCGGCGGGATGAAACGGCGGAATATCAGGATCCGGGAAATAACGATAGTCTGATGCGTTTTCTTTTATCCGCTGCATGACTGTTTCCCCAGCATCTTCATCCCACCCTCTTGTTTGCTGGTACCAGTCTTCTCCGGCGTCAATCATCCGTGTTTGGCGCACAATTTCATATTCAATTGCTTTTTCAACAGCCTTAAACGAGTTTAAATTTTTTAGTTCCACTTTATTGTTGAGGATTGCGCCATCACGAGGTTTAACTTCTCCGTCAACAATTTCAAATGCGCCTTCCTCTTGTACCGAAACATTCGCCTCACATCGCATGTGACCTTTTTCCATATCCGCATCGCTCACACCCAAATGACGGAACAGGGTACGAAGTTCTTGGCAATATTTTTTCGCCTCCGCAGCGGACTGAAAATCAGGATCAGTGACAATCTCAACGAGTGGTGTTCCGGCACGGTTGAAATCCACAAGGGTGGAGCCATCGGTTCCGTGGAGCAATTTGGCGGTATCTTCTTCTAGATGCGCGCGCCGAATACCAATAGTCACGCTATCGCGCGGGTTGTCTTCAACAGGAAACGTCAATTGCAGTCGGCCATATTCAGCAATAGGTTCGTCGTACTGGGAAATTTGGTATCCCTTTGGCAAATCAGGATAAAAATAGTGCTTGCGATCAAATTTTGAAACATCGGCAATCCGGCATCCCAGTGCCTTGCCGATAAGCACAGCCCATTCAATGGCTTGCCTGTTTGGGACAGGCAATGTTCCCGGGTGGCCCAGGCATATTTCACAAATGTTACTGTTCGGCTCTTTTGCATCCGGACTGCATGGGCAAGAACAAAACATTTTGGAATCAGTTTTTAATTCAACATGTACTTCCATGCCGATAATTGGGATATAGCGGGCCATAGTATCGTTTATATTCAAAAGGCTTCCTTCCATGTGTGATTGTAGCAATAATGGGTCACAATGAAAAGACCCCATTTCAGGGGCCTGCGACGTAGGTATCTGTTTTCTTTTTTAATACTTTTTTTCTCACTTTTTCCAGATTGGCATCCTTGAGCGGCGTCATGCCACGCAGTTTTTGAAGTTCCAAAAATAATATGGTTGGTGCTGCCGTTGTGAGCGGAGTGAGAAGCATTCCCAGTAGTACGATGATGACAAGGACCACAATATCAACCGTTGCCGCCGATGCCGGTGCGATTTGCGCCTGTACAAGGCCTCCTGCAAACTGCGCGATGAGTTCCAAAATAAAAAAGAGAGCACCAAAGACAACACCGGGCGCCATAATTCGCCAGAGCGAGCCCCACCAATGATTACGGACAAGCTCGCGGCTTACCCGCATTGCTTTCCATCCTCGCTCTCCATCCAGGATAACCTCGTAAAATGGGAAAGCATACCATACGGAAAAAATAATGCCGGGGACAATGAGGAGAACAAATCCGGATAGGATGGTGATTGACGATAGCAGAAGAATTACGATGCTAGGCCACAGCAGATGGATGGATATTTCCATTTCTTGTGAAATGGCACGCGGTTTTTTGCCCGTATAAATATCGCGAATGGTACGGACGAAGGAATTGGAAACCCACAAACTGAACCAGTAAATAAAGACAAGCAGCAGAACAATGACGCCAATGGCCACCGCGTTCATGCTGGAAATAGCAAAATCAACACCCAACGTCCCGGTGACTGAAGCCAGAGAGACAGGAACGGCAAGAAGTCCCATGTATCTCAAAAAAAGCTTCCAGTTGTTTTTGTAGAGCGTGACGCTTTTTTTGATGAGCTCCCGGGCTGAGACGAGCGGATCGGGTTCAGCGTTTTTGTTACTCGTTTGGGCTGGCTGTTTTGGCATGTGGTGTCTTTTTGAGTTCGAGGTAAAGAATTGTTGGGGCGGCAGATGACAGAGGACTGAGGGCGAGGCTGAGCAGAAGAATGAAAAGACCGACAATGAGCACCACAGCATCCTCAAGCGAAGGGACTGATTTGGCTATAATATTTCCAAAGAGAGTAAAAAGCCCTTCACCGACAAATAAGAGGATGGCGAATACGAATCCCGGGGCGACGAGCCGCCAGAGCGTTGCCCACCAACGTCCCAGTACAAGCTGTCGGCTTGTTTGAAGCGCTTTCCACCCCTGTTCGCCGTCGAGCACAACTTCATAGTACCCAAAGGCGTACCAGACCATGAAAAGAACGCCCGGAACAATAACCAAGATAAATCCGCCAAAAATAATAAGTCCGGTGAGAATCATGACAAATACCGCAGGCCAAAAAAACTTTGTTGATGCCTTGAGTGCTTCTTTTACCGGCATGATCTTTTTCCCTGTGTAGGCGTCAGCAATTGCGCGGATAAACGAAATCGATACCAACATGAGAAAGAGGTAGAGTGCAATTGTCACTACAAAAAAAAGTCCAAGCAGTCCGATGCTATTTGGATCCACGAGAGCGGATAGCCCGGTTGACAGTACCAGCGGTGCTCCTATATACAAAAGATACTCGGTAAATGATTTCCAATGCATTCTGTATAAGGTGATGCTTTTGGATATAATTTCTCCGGCGGATATGAGCATAGTGTCGTATAAAAAATAAAACTATGCGTGTAGTATAGCATAGCCTGATCAATTGATTCAATTTTGTTTAGGTAGGGAGAAGCGCGCAGATAGATGACCAAATATCCTGCTCAATAGCTTCAACCGTTCGCATTGTTTCGTTTTTAACACATTCGATCAGCATAAATTCAGGATACTCTTTGGCAATTTCCAAATATGCCTGCTCGGCGTCGCGCAGATGGTCGAGGTCATCTTCATGGATGTCTCTTTTTTTTCCATTCAAATAGCTGCGCTGCTCTTTTTTATCAACCAGCGCTTGAGAGATTTTCGGTGTCACGTGCAAAATGATATTGACGTTTGGCTTCGGAATTTGAAAAATATTGTATTCCAGATTGTAGTTCCAGTCAACATATTTTTTTCGTTCATAGGGGTCTGCTATTTTGCCGCCCTGATGTCCCATGTTTGATGCAACGTATCTGTTCGCGATGACGATTTTCCCGTCGGTCAGCCACTCCCGTATTTGGGCGCTGGCAGCGTATCGATCGATAGCATAAAAAATGGACGCACGATATGGGCCTACTTCTTGAGCAGATCCGAACTCACCGTTGAGGTACGACTCAACCATGGCGGCGCTGGGTTCTCCGTACCGGGGAAAACTAATTTGCTCTACACGGTGTCCTTCACGTTGCAGTTTTTGTAACAACAACTCGGTCTGGGTGGTTTTCCCGGATCCGTCGGTGCCTTCAAGCATGATGAAGAGTCCTTTCATATACAATTCTGAATTATCTATCATTATCCACTAACCATTTCGGACGTATGTGACAAATGAATAGCCATCCCTGTCCTCTCGTTCCGTTTCCTTCCACACTGAAAAATTAATTTCAGGATAAAAGGCATCGCCTTCCACTGTTTGTTGCACATGCGTGATATACAGAGTGTCAGCCAGATCCATGGTTTGCCGAAAAATTTCTGCCCCGCCAATAATCATAATATCTTCTTTTGCGTGCGCGCGGAGCGCGGCATCCAGATCCGTAAACAGTTCTACGCCGGTAGGAACCAAGTAGTTGGCATTGCGCGTAATAACGATGTTTATTCTATTTGGAAGCGGTCTGAATTTTTCCGGCAATGACTCCCATGTTTTGCGTCCCATAAGCACGACGTGTCCGTCTGTGACAGCTTTGAAATGCCTCAAATCCTCGGGCAGGTGCCATGGGAGGGTTCCGTTTTTCCCAATGCAGTTGTTTTGGGCAATGGCAACGACGTGGGCAATCATACAGCTATGGGAAAGGAAATGCCCGGGTGACTCTCGTAGCTAACGCGTTTTGAGTGCGTATATTCCCAGTCAAAAATTGACGTGAACGGATCGGTGTCCACCCGACACAGCGGGTACTGATTTGGATTACGCGATAGCTGCTCGCGCGCGCCATCCGCGTGGTTGGAGTATATATGTACGTCACCCAAAAAGCCAATTAACTTTCCCTCTTCATATCCGGTCTCCTTGGCCAGCAAATGCAGGAGGAGCGCGTAGCTGGCAATGTTAAACGGAAGCCCGAGCATGACATCCACGCTGCGCTGGTTCCACATGAGGTTTAGTCTGCCATGAATAACCGTTACCTGAAATCCGTAGTGGCACGGGGGCAGCGCCATTTTGTTCATTTGAATGGGATTCCATGCCATGACGATCATTCGTCGGTCGCTTGGGTTGGTCTTAAGAGTTTCCAGCACGCGCGCGAGCTGGTCTACCCCCTGGCCGGTGTAATTCGAGTCCCAGTTTTCATAGGGAGCATTGTAGTTTCGCCACTGAAATCCATACACCGGACCCAAATCCCGTTCGTCCAACATTTTTTGTTTGCTTTGTTCATCATGACCATAGGGCGCTTTTTCCGGGTTGGCCCATTCATTCCAGATTGAATTTTTTCTTTGCTGAAGCCACTGTTTATCCGTAATTCCTTTTATAAAAAATTCAAGTTCCGACGCGACCATGCTGAAAGGCATTTTTTTTGTCGTCAGCAGAGGGAAGCCCTGTTTCATATCGTGCTCAAACATGGCTCCGGCAATCGCGGTGGTGCCCGTACCGGTACGGTCGTCTTTTTTTTCGCCTTCAGTGAGGACGCGCTGTACAATGTCGAGGTAGGTCTTCATATTAAAATTTTCCGGTACTTCCGTGCTTGCCCTCTCCGCGAGAACTGTTAGAGAGCGTTTCCACTTCCTCAAGCTCAGCAATAATGACCGGATAGATTACAAGTTGGGCTATTTTTTGTCCTTTTTCAATTGGGAATGATGTGTTTGAAAGGTTGATAAGGCACACATTATATTCTCCGCGGTACCCGGCGTCGAAAACGCCGCCCAATGTATGAACACCGCTGGCGCCAAAGCTTCCCTTATCTTTTACTATTGCGGCGTACCCAACCGGAAACTCCAAGGCAAAACCAACAGGGAAAATTCGGAATTCATTCGATTTCAGTATGCAAGATTCGAGCGAATACATATCCAGCCCCACGTCACCGGGATGCGCGTAGGAAGGCAATTTTGCGTCAGGATGGAGTCGTTTGATTTGTATGAGCATATTTTTGTATCAATTTGTCTAGCTGCTTGTGCAGTTCTTCAAGCGATCCGTTATTATCAAGCGTATCATTTGCCTGAGTTGCTATTTCATTTATTTTTAGTTCTGCCTCGCGAGCATGGTCTGCCTTGAATTGCTCAAACGTTTTTTGTGTGTCATCTGTGTTTTCTCCTCGTTTAATTAACCGGTCATAGCGCTTTTCAGCGTCAGCAGTAATGTGGACAAGGATAAAGCCGGGAATGGTACGAAGGTGTTTGACGTCATCGGGCCTGCGGACTCCATCAATAACAACCAGCTCATGCGGGTCGTTCATCGCGTCTTTGGCAATGACTTCGGATAAGAGGTCTTCACGAATATTTTGGCGGAGTACCTGAGAAATAAGCTGCAAATTTCCACGGCTTTGATCCAAATACAGTCGGTCGGCTATGTCTCTTAAAATTGAAGAAAAGCGGTACGTGCTCGCACCATGTTTTTCTTTTAAATAAGCGGCAGCCGTTCCCTTACCGCTGGCCAGTTGTCCCACCAGGCCGATAACAATTTTCATATACTGCTTACTGATTTGAATATTGTTCGACCGTCTCTTCTATAAAGTGCAGGCCAATGCCGATGATGCGAAAAATTTCTTCGCTTTCTTCTCCCGCGTGGTAGCGTTTGGCGCAGACAACGCGTCGTATACCTGCGTTTACCAGCATTTTCGCGCACGCCGGGCAGGGAGTCATGCCGCAGTAGAGAGTGGCTCCCTCGACAGGGACACCAATGCGCGCGGCCTGCATAAGCGCGTTTTGTTCCGCGTGCGCCGTGCGCAAACAGTGCTGTGATTCATGACCGTCTTCGTGACGTATTGTTTTCATCAGGTGCCCGACTTCATCACAGTGCGGGAGCCCTCGCGCAGAACCGGCATAGCCGGTTACGAGTATTTGGTTTTCACGTGCCAGCACACAGCCAAGGCGGCCGCGATCGCAGGTGGAGCGTTTGCCTACAATTTTGGCAATTTCCAGAAAGTATTCATCCCAGCTTGGGCGTTTGTGTTCCAGCATATGCATCTGATTACAGGCAGGCGTTACCAGTGTAACAAATTCCGTCATGCCTTGACAAATGGTATACTGTGTGATAGGTTGGAGTGTCTGCAACAGCACCCTGCCGGGGCAGGGAGGAGCAGAGACATGGACCCCAAAAAGGGTCGAAGGCGATCGGGCATTCTGAGGCACCGGGACGGAACAACTCTCGAAGTGTACTCGGCGACGAGCCGCAGGACGACCCTGTGGCGTGACGGCGAGTGCGTGGAGGACAGTTTCGATCGCGGAGATGACCGAGGGCGGGGAGCCGTCGGCATCCCCAAGCCCGAGTCCACGCCGGCGACTGCCTGAACAACAACGACCTTCGGGTCCAGACAAAGGAGCATGCTTATGGCATGAGGAACGGTGGGGGACATTTCGGCATGAACCGCGCGGAATTCCCCACCATTCGTTCTTGTTTTCATGATGATCGTGGAAAGAAGAACCAGAAAAATCCCTGTACAAGAGGGATTTTTTTATCCGTTGACAAAATCGGTCAGAAGCTGTATTATCCATGGTCTTCAACAGGCAGTCCGACATATAGTCGGACAGGAGGGAAGTCGATGAGTGACCGATTCAAAATCGGTCTGGTAGCCTTGGCACTGTTTGTGCTGGCGCTGTGGATTTGGGACAGCCGCAGGCAGAGGCGGAAGGAGATGCGGCGTGTCGAACGCTTCCGGCCACGCGTACTCGACGCGCAGCGGCCTGCGCGGCAGCCGATTTCGTTGGCGCAGACGCCGGCACCCGAGGTTCGTCTCATGGAGATGTACGCGGGCTGGGAGATCCTCGGACCCGACAGGGCGCGTCGCTGTGAGACGGGTGAGCAGATCGAGCCCGTGCCGGGGCGGGAGTTTCTCCTGGCACTGCTGGACATGGACGGGCTGCCCTGGCCGCCGATGCCGAAGACGGACATCCGTCCGGCCATCGACAGGGCGGATCGGTTGCTGGGCTACACGCCCGGTAACTGGACGGAGTTCGACGCCGCTGACCGCAGCACCGAAGAAGCGGTGTGACGGTGGTGGTAACCAGCCCCGAAGCGTGCGCCCTACTGGGGGCACTCGCGCTCGCTCTGTTGGCGGGATTGACAGCGCTCGCGGTGGTGCTTACCACGCCGCGAGGCAGTGATCAGTCCCTCATGTACGACGTGGGTCATCAGGGTGACTGGATCATCCACAACGCCAACATGGCCAGTAATGGCACTCTCACGCTCATGCGCATGAGCAAGGGTCGGTTTGCGCTGTACTGCAGCGGCATGCGGACGGACGTTGTCCGCGCGCACAGTGTGGAGTACGCCATCGAAGCCGTGAAGCGGCGTGAACAACAGGCGGCATAACACGGTTCCACAACGGCAACAAGGGGAAGGAGGACACACAACATCGGGCGGCGGTGATAGCACACGAGCATGTGAGTACACACGCCGTCGCCCGCTACACATGTTTTCATGATGCGTTCGTGGAAAGATATGTAACAAAAAATACCTCCTGTTTTCGCTGCCTGCCGGCAGGCGTTACGTCAGGCAAGCTGGCTTTTCGGGAAACGAGAATCTTAGCTTGTCAGGCGAATCCGGGGGGTTTTTTTATTTCTCAACCCACTTCACGCCGAGTGTGTCGAATTTTTGCTTTAGTTCTGTTTTCACCGGGTCCAAAATTTGTTTGAGTGGCGGAAAGTGTTTCACCGCGTCATCAAATCGTTGCACCGCGTCATCGGCGTAATCTCCGTGAAATTCTTCCGGTACATACAGACCGGTATTATCGTTGTCCAAATGCAGGTACGCTTCAATTCGGTCGAGCGCGCGGACAAATTTTGCCTCCGGACTTTCTTGTGCTTCATATTCCTCCCACAGGGCGTGAATGCTTGAACCGAAAGAAATATCTTTGAGAATATCCTGCATCGCTGCGGCTTCTTTTTTCTTTTTTTCACTTTTGTCGAGCCCCTGCACGATAGCGTCGTATGCGTCTATGTCGCCTGTCTCAAGCTCGGCCAGATCGTGTACAAGGGCAAGCTGCATGGCACGGCAAACGTTAACCGGTATTTCAAGTTCAGAACCAACAAGAAAGACCATGAGTGCCAAACGCCAGGAGTGATCGGCAACCGTGTCTCCATTCTCTGAAAGAGATGTATTAAAACGGGTGACGTCCTTCAGTTTATTTATTCGATGAAGAAATTTCAAAATGTCAGGAATTTTTTGTGCCATACGGGGCTCACGTTTATGTATCATACAGTATGGGCTATTTCATGTTTTGAAGCAATATTCAGAATGGGAGGGGCTTTTAGGGCACAAGCACACAAAGTCGATTATGCGCTTGTGATCCTTGCCCACCGACGCGTGCGCGTGGGTGGGCAGATCTCCTTGGCTCTTACGAGAGCCCCGTTTTAGCGACACGCATGGGCGCGTGTGAACGATCAGCCCTTGGTGAGGTGCTGATCCAGGATGTTGCCGCCATCCTCGCCATCGGCACCGCCGTAGCGCTTGCCGCCGCGGTCGGTGTTGGTGTCGATCTGGCCGTGCTCGACCTCGACCGCGACGGCCGGGCACAGCGGCCGCAGGATGAGCTGGGCGAACGCCTTGCCGGTGCGGATCTCGACCGGCTTGTTCGAGACGTTGCGCGCGCTGAAGACCGACCCGGCCGGATCGGTTTGGTCCGGCCGGTACTGCCAGTCGAAGACGATGGCCGCCGGCACGGCGCCCTGCAGGGCGCGGCCGGTCTTGGCCACGACCTCGGGGAACCAGCCGCGGGGGGCCACGAAGGTCAGGCCGGTGGGGATGGCCAGGGCCTCGCCCGGCTGGAGGGTGTACGGGAAGCCGGGCCACTTCGGGTCCAGCCGCGACAGGTCGATCGGGTAGACGTCCCAGCCGGCATCGGCCGTCAGGGGGTCGCCGGTGTGCTTCTTGTCCGGCATCCGGGCTCCCAGCTCCTTGGCCGTGGGGTGGATGCTGAACTGGAACACGAGCTTCTCGCTCATGGTTTCTCCTTCCGCATTGCGGCATAAATTGTCAGTATCTATTTGACAACCTATCGCCGAGTTGGTACGCTGATCGTATACTATAAGCAAGATGATGTCGATTAGGATTTTTGCACAGTGTAAATGTACATTTTACATACTCCTTTTTTTATCTTCATGGCGGGTATATGGCTCACACAGAAAGCAAAAAACATAAAACCAAACAGCAGCGGGCTTTGGAGGCAATCGGCCTGGGTGAGAATGAAACACGGCTCTATCTACTCATGCTCAAGCGACCCAAGGCGACCGTGCAGGAGCTTCAGAAGCGTAGTTCGTTTCCCAGAACCATGCTGTATTATGTGCTCCGCAATCTGCAGGAGGCAGGATTGGTATTGTCAGTAAAAGAAGGCTGGCGCACCGAGTACATTGCACAGAATCCGGAGCACTTGTATGATGTGCTTGATGCGCGGCAGCGCGAATTTGCGGATCGCATTGCGGACGTTCAGTCGCTTGTTCCCTCTTTGCGCCAAGTGTACCGATTGGCTGACCGGCGACCGGACGTTCGTTTTTTTGAGGGACTGGAGCAGTATAAAGCCGCGCTTGACGATGTGTTTGATTCAGGCGCAGACTGTTTGTATGCGTATGTTCCTTCGAACCGGAAGAAGCGTCCCGGCCTAGCCTTGCGTCAGGCATTTGACGAAAAAAGAATTGAAAAAGGGATCGCCCAAAAAATACTTGTGCCGGATGACGAGACGGCGAACGTGCTCGCGGCGCAGTACGATCATGACAGACTTACCGAGATCCGTGTCATGAAAGATGACAGGCAAGATGACTTTGATATGCGCTTGTATAACAGCAAGATCGTGTACTCCCGTTTTACTGCGCGCGAACCGATTGTAACGCTTATTGATGACAGGCCGTTTTATGAAATGCAGAAGACACTATTTTTACTTGCTTGGAAATAATGCCGTATGAATATTTTTTTTATCGGGTCAATTCGTGGGGGGAGAGGAATGCAACCGCAATATAAATACATAGCGCAGCGATTGGCTGACTATGGGACTGTGTTGTCGCCCAATGTGGCGGATCAAGAGATGTCCAAGCATGGGGAAACCGAGCTGGAGGAAGATGCAATTTTTGAAAGAGAGCTGCAGCGTCTCGGTCAAGCAGACATTGTTGTCGCGGAGGTGAGTATTCCAAGCCATGGGGCTGGCGTGCTTATCGCAAAAGCTGCTGACATGGGTAAACGAATTGTTTGTCTGTACTTGAAAAAAGATGAGTATCAGATATCGGCAATGATAACGGGCGATAAGAGGATTGATCTCAAAGAATATCAAACAGATGAAGATTTGGATGCCGGTATCGCTGCCATATTCAAATAAAACCCCCCTTTGCGAAAGGGGGGTTTGTGGTGATTAGAGATTCGTGTCCACCTTCACGCTTGGCCCCATAGAGCTGCTGAGGTAGAGGGTTTTGATATAGATGCCCTTTACTCCACTCGGTTTAGCCTTTTTCAGCGCCTCTATAAAGGCAAGAATATTTTCTTTGAGCTTAGCGTCATCAAAGCTCACTTTTCCAACCAGCTGATGCACGTTTCCGGTATCATCTGTTTTGAAGGCCGCTTTACCTTTTTTAAGCGACTCAATCATTGTTTTGACATCTTTGTTGACTGTTTCTGTTTTTGGATTTGGCATCAGTCCTTTTGGACCGAGTACTTTTGCCGCGACAGCCAGCTTTGGCATCATTTCCGGAGTTGCCACTGCGATATCAAAATCAATTTTTCCGGTATCCTTTATCGTTTTGATGTCTTCTTCTCCGAAAATCAGATCAGCACCGCCGGCTTTGGCAGCCGCTTCATCGTTTGGTCCCACAAACGCGGCAATGCGCTTTGTGTTTCCTGTGCCGTGTGGGAGAACCGCTGTGGAACGAACCTGCTGATCTGTCTTTTTTGTGTCAATTCCCAGCCGCGCGTGCACTTCCACACCGGCATCAAATTTGACCGTGCTTGTTTGTTTGGCAAGGGCTATAGCCTCATCAAGGGAATAGACCTTTGTTTTATCGACCTTGGTCTTGAGGTCTTCCATTCGTTTGCCCATAGTAATTGGGATGGTAGTGGTTCGAGCCCCCAAGTGATTGGAGTCCCACTGAGTAAGTACTGTGCCCTATGATATATAAAAAAAGGGATTTTGTCAATCCCTTTTGCCGGTTTTGGAAATAGCTATTTCTCCCAGACCACAGTACATGATCCGGTAGCCAACGTGAAGCCCCTGGGGCAGGAGCTGTCTATATCATTGGACGGGTAGCAAATCAGGCTCCCCGTTGCATCATAGAGAATGGAAAAATCATTATTTTCTATTTGAACATAGTAGATATTTCCATCTATCCGGCATTCCTCAATCGTCGCGCGCGCGGAGGTATTGCTTTCGTCCAGAAGTGAAATAGGAATACTGAGCCAGTCCGGCAGGCCTGCTTGCGCCAGCTTTGACGGTGGTTCACTTTTTGGCGGTTGATTTGTCGGGGTGGTTTTTTCCGTCGTGTTTTGAGGGGGCGTCGTGACAGGAGCTGTGTCTGTTGTTTGGGTTGTCGAAAGTTCCTCGGGGGGGCTCACGCGTATAGAACCTCGGTATCGCTCGACATTGGGCAGGGTGATATCGGGTAAATTTGTACACGATCCTTCGGCAAGAATATCGATATGTCGCTGTTGCGCTGTGCACGCATTCGTATATGTTCGTCCGTCGGATCCGCATACGGGATTTGCGACAGGCGGGCATGACCGTGGTCCGCTGATAAGCCCCACCGTTGTTCTGTTGACGGCAATAAAATCAACGGGCATTTCCGCTGTTTCATCGGTACATTCTTTGTTTTGAAACGCACTTGCGTCGCAGCGGGAGCCATCCGGAAACGCGCAGTATAGAACATACGCCCGTTTTTGGTTGGAATATTCCAAGGTGGTTTGATGACCGTTCTGTACGCAGTAAATATAGGAGAGTTGCTGTACCGACCCTTCAATAACTGTTTCATTATCAATAGGTTGATTCTCCGGCATCTGTGGCTGTGCGTTGTCGCTATCCTTCGGGCTACCGCAGCCGGCACCCAATACAATAAGGAGAGCGACAGCAAGGGGGACAGTCAGTCGCTGTTTCATAAGGCTTTGATATGGTCACGGATTGTTTCGGCTGAGGACCATAGTTTCTTTTTTTCCGCACTTGGAAGAGACATCGGCCACTGTCCTTGAATTCCTGATTCGGCAATAATGGCTGGAACGCCAAGACAAATATCCGAGACTCCGTTCCAGCGTGTCAGGCGCGCGCTGACCGGTAGTATCTTGTACTGGTTGTATATAATGGCCTCCACAATGTCTGTAACTGTCAGCCCTATGCCATAGTACGTTGCGCCTTTTCTTTCAATAATATCGTAAGCACCCATCTGTACCTTTTTTTCTATTACGTTCTTTGTTGGCGCGGATAACTTTTTGATGTGTGCAGCGGACATGCCGCCCACGGTGAGGGAACTCCAAGCGACGAATTGGCTGTTTCCGTGTTCTCCCATAACATATCCATGAACATTTTGGCTGCTGACTCCCAGTGTTTCCCCCACATGCTTGCGCAGCCTGGCCGTATCAAGCGTGGTTCCGCTCCCAAATACTTGATTGTGGGGCAGGCCGGATATTGTTTGCGCGAGATAGGTGATTACGTCAACAGGATTGGTGACAATGATGATAATGGCAGTCTTTTTTAGGCGACCAATTCCCTTGAAAACGGATCGCACGATGTTTGCGTTTTTTGTCAGCAGATCAAGGCGGGTATCCCCGGGTTTTTGTGAGACGCCTGCGGTGATAATAATAATATCCGCGCCACGCGCATCTCTGAAATTGCCGTTGGTAACACAACCCGTTTCAACAAAACACATGGCATCAGAAATGTCCATAACTTCGCCCTCTTCTTTTTTTTCGTTGACATCAATAAGCATGACCTCTGCCGCGAGGTTTTTTATCGTGAGCGCGTAGGCGATGGTAGAGCCTACCGCGCCTGCGCCAATAATTGCAATGGATGGGCGATGCATATTGTTGTACACAGTATAACAAAAGAGACGCACGATGGCGAGGCGCGATTGACACGCGCGGGAGACCTGTGTGGAAACATTTGTGCATAGATATTCTTTCCAAATAAAAAACTCGCCAATGTGGCGAGTTTTTTGGTCTTAGTGGTGGTGTTATCCTTCGACCTTCACACCCATCTGCTTTGCCGTGCCGGCGATTATTTTCATTGCCGCGTCAATATCATTGGCATTGAGGTCCGGCATTTTTGTCTCAGCGATTTCGCGCAGTTGCGCGTTTGTAATTTTACCGACTTTATCTTTCAGGGGATTGGCAGCGCCTGATTTGATATTGGCTGCTTTTTTTATCAATTCGCTGGCCGGAGCAACTTTGGTAATAAAATCAAAACTTCGGTCATCATACACATTGATCACGACCGGTACGACATCACCTTTTTTGTCCTGTGTCGCGTTGTTGAATTGCGTACAAAAATCCTGAATATTCAGCCCATGCTGACCGAGCGCAGGACCAATGGGAGGCGCCGGATTTGCCAGACCGCCCTTTACTTGGAGTTTGATTTGTGTGACGAGTTTTTTTGCCATATATATATTTATTAAACCTTTTTCACCTGCAGCGCGTCGAGCTCGACCGGTGTTTCTCGGCCAAACATATTAACCAGTACTTTGATTTTTCCGCGTGAGTCATCCACGGCGCTGACTTTTCCTTCAAAGTTTTTAAACGGTCCGTCGATAATTTGCACTGTTTCATCTACTGATACATCAATTTTGTGAGACGGTTCAGCCACTTGCATGCGTCCTTGAAGAGACATCATTTCTTTGGCATCAATGGGTGTGGGGGTGGTACCGGAGCCGACAAAGCCCGTGACGTTAGGCGTGTTTCGTACCACGTACCAGCTGTCATCCGTCACGACCATTTCAACCAGGACATATCCCGGAAATATTTTTTCTTCTACGGTTGTTCGCTTCCCATTTTTTATTTTTATCTTTTTTTCTTTTGGAACCATGACCGCAGTAATTTTGTCACTCATGTCAAAGGTGTCTATACGTTGTTCCAAATTTCTCTTTACATTTTCCTCGTATCCGCTGTAGGTGTGAAGCACATACCAGCGCTTGCCGAGGTCCAGGGTTTGTTTGGCCATAAAAAAGCAACAAATTTATGAAAGGAGGGCGCCCAGGCCAAGGTTAAAGATGTAGTCCAGCACGCCAAAAAAAATGGCAATGCCGATACTCATGGCAATAACCATGATTGAATAATTGATAACTTGTTTTCGGGTTGGCCAGGTCACCTTTTTCAGTTCGCTGATTGCGCCGTGAAAGTAGTCTTTGATTTTTTGAAAAGCGGATGCCATAGACATGCGACAGTCTGTGGTCGACAGTCTACCATCTGTAGCCCGTTGACCAAGTTATTAAAAAAAGGCCTTTGGCCAGTTCGAAAAGAAGTATACGGGAAAGAAGCGGATTTGTCAAGGGGGGAGTGGATATCTTTACAAGGGGGCCACACTGTGGTATATAACACGAGATCCGCGGCAAAGTGAGTTGTCGTGGAATTGCTGATTCTAACCGAATGAAGGGATAGATGACATGCGCGCGATCGCGAGGATGAGTTTTCTTCTTTCTGTGGCCCTGTCGGGCTGCGGCGCGCAGCCACAGATGTCGGATGAGACGTCTGATGGGTGCACGGACCGGATGCGCACCATTCGGGCCGCGCAGCTCGAACAGCGCTCTGACGGCGAGGAACAGCATGCGTACCGGCGGTTTACGCAGGACTTGAACTTCCTGACCAGGATCGCCTGCTCCGACGTTCTCAGCACGTCGACCAGTGAACGGATCACTATTCGAAACATGATCAATGACGCGGCCGACCGGCTGATCACGGTGCTTGAGAGGGCAAAGCAAGAGGGACACACGCTGGAGTGGCATGACGATTGGTGGGGTAGGCGACTGGTCTTCATCCTGTCCGTGAATGCCTCTCGGACTGATCTGCCGGAGCGTCTGGCCTGCCTGTACAGCGATGGCATCGTCTGGCCCAAGTCAACGGACAAGGAAAACACATTCGCGCCCACCTGTCGCAACTGATCAGCAGCGGCATGTGCGCATCGCCACTACATAGGAGAAAGGAGGACAAACAAAAAATCACCTTACGAGGTGATTTTTTGTTAACGGGTAAATTTTATATATCCAAATTTTTCACGCTCTTTGCGTGTGTTTGGATGAATTTTTTACGCGGAGCCACTTCAGATCCCATTAAAATTTCAAAAATTTCGCTGGCACGTTCCGCGTCTTCTATTGTTACAATCTTCATCATACGCGATTGCGGGTCCATTGTTGTTTCCCAGAGCTGATCCGGATTCATTTCTCCCAAACCTTTATATCGCTGAACATTCAGCTTCTTTGCGTCCTTGTTTGCTTGTTTTTTTATTTCCTTTTCTGTTTCCTCTGCCGCTTCATCGTTTTCTTCGGTTTCCAACACTTCCAAGTCTTCATCAGTGATACCGTTTTTTTCTTTGTACTGCTGGAGCGCGTCTGCCGTATAAATCCAGGTTGTTTCCTTGCCCTTTTTAATACTGTAGAGGGGCGGCTGTGCGATAAAAAGATGTCCTTTGTTTATTAGGTCTGGGAAGTAGCGGAAAAAAAGCGTGAGCAGCAATGTGCGGATATGAGATCCGTCAACGTCCGCGTCGGTCATGATCACTATTTTGTGGTAGCGGAGTTTTTCAATGTCGAACATTTCTCCAATATTCGTGCCCATGGCAATGATTAGCGACTTCAGTTCATTGTTCGCAAGGATTTTATCAATTCGCGCTCGTTCAACATTCAGCACTTTTCCACGCAGCGGCAAAATGGCCTGCGTTTCTCTGTCTCGGCCTTGCTTAGCAGAACCGCCGGCAGAGTCACCCTCTACAATAAACAGTTCGGAATTTTCAGCGCGTCGGCTGGAACAATCTGCCAGTTTGCCAGGTAAGGTGAAGCCCTCCAGTGCTCCTTTGCGCAGCACCGCATCTCGCGCGATACGAGCGGCTTGGCGCGCTTTTGCTGCCAGCAGACATTTGCCTATAATGCCTTCCGCGTCCTTTGGATGCTCTTCAAGAAAGATCATGAAGGCGTCGCCGAAAACATTATCTACGGCCGGCCGAACTTCAGGATTCCCCAGTTTTCCCTTTGTTTGTCCTTCAAATTGCGGATCAGGAATCTTAACCGAGATAATGGCAGTCAACCCTTCGCGCACATCATCCCCACTCAGGTTTGTATCTTTCTCTTTCAATATATTTTTGTTTCGGGCGTATGCGTTGAGCGTACGGGTGAGTGCGCTGCGAAATCCGGCGACATGCATGCCGCCTTCAGGGTTCGTGATGTTGTTTGCGAAGGGATGGAGTGATTCATTGTAGTCACCGGTATATTGGAGAGAAATTTCTACGAGGACCTCATCCACTTTCTTTTCCACATAAAAAATATTTTCGTGTTTTGGTTCACGATTTTTGTTGATGTGCCTGACGTAGCTTTTGATACCGCCCTCAAAATAAAATTTATATTCGTTATTCAGGAAGGCGCTCGCGGTGCTATCTTTTACTCGTTCCTCTTCTGATCGTTCATCTTGTACAATAATTTGGACGCCCTTATTCAGGTACGCTTGTTGCCGCAGATGATCAATAATGGTTTTCCACGAAAAGTCGATCGTGTCAAAAACAGCCGCGCTTGGCCGGAATGTAATGGTTGTCCCGGTTCCTTTTACTGCGCCGGTCGGCTTCACTTTTGATGTGGGTTTTCCCTCGGCATATTCTTGTATCCACTTTTTTCCGTCTCTATGAACTTCTGCGGTTACTTCTGTCGAAAGCGCGTTCACCACGGATACACCAACACCATGGAGACCGCCGGAAACCTTGTACCCGCTGTCGCCAAACTTTCCGCCCGCGTGCAGCGTGGTCATGACCAGCTCAAGCGCGCTGACCTTTTTTTTCGGGTGGATATCAACCGGGATGCCACGGCCATTATCAATGACACGTACCTTGTGATCTGGCAACAGACGGATTGTTATTTCGTTGCAATAGCCTGCCATGGCCTCGTCAAACGAGTTGTCCACGACCTCCCATATCATGTGATGAAGGCCGGTCGCGCCCGTTGATCCAATATACATACCCGGGCGCTTGCGCACGGCCTCCAGTCCTTCAAGAACGGTAATATTCTTGGCGCTGTAGTCACCCGCGTCATTTTGTTTTTTTGATTTTTTTTCCTTGCTGTCTGCCATAGAGGTATGTCTAAGTTGGGGATATTTTAGCATGCGTGCTCAGCGAAAACAAGGGGTGAAAGAAGTGGCATTTTGGTGTATACTACCGGTACATGTTTGGAAAAAAGCAGGAAGACAAATTAAAAAAATATCAGGATACATCAGGTTCGCTCTCGAGCAAGGGGCTGGAGCGTGGTATTTGGTTTGTGCGTCACAAGCTGCAGCTCCGCAAAATTATCGTTATTATCCTAAGCAGCTGGGGAGCAATTACAGTGGGTATTGGTCTGATAATTTGGGGGAAATACATAGCGTACGACTACTGGCAGGACAGGGCGCTGTATCGGTCGCAAGTTTTGGAGTTTCCAAATTATGAGAGTCGACAAAATATGTATGAGGCACGGCCTCTTATTTTTGGTCAGCCACAGGTGTATCAGGGATCGCGAAACACATATGATTTGGTCACACCCGTATCCAATCCCAATCCTATGTTTGTCGCGCATATTCATTATGAGTATCAGTTTGCAACAGGACGAACACCGGCACAGACCGTGACCATTTTGCCGGGGACGGAGTCGTATGCGCCCCTGTTGGGTTTTGAAAATGAAAGCTTTCCGGCTCGCGCGCAATTGGTTGTCGATGACATTGTGTGGGAGCGTCTGGATACACATGTCATTGCAGACCCGGCAAGTTTTAGAGAAGAGCGCCTTGCGTTTGAACCGGAAAATTTGGCTTTTACCCAGAGCCAAGATGGTATTGGGAGCACGCTTACATTTGACTTGACCAACAATTCCGTTTACAGTTATTGGCAGGCGGATTTTTTGGTCTTGTTATACCGCGGGAATGACGTCGTGGGGGTCGTCCACATGTCTGAACCCACGTTTAGAGGCGGCGAAAGGCGATCTGTTGACTATCGTCTTTATCAGGACGTTGGCGGCGTCAGCCGTATTGAATTGATACCTTTGATAAATATTTTTGATTCACATTCGTATTTGCCTGTCGGACAATAGCGCGTATGCAATATGTGCGGCAAATACAGGGTTTTTTTGCAGGGTACGATTGGATGCTGACAATCGTTCTTTTTATTTTAAGCTTGTTTGGCCTGGCGGCCATTTACAGTGTTGATTTATCGCGCGGAACAGAGCTTTTATATTTTCCAACACAGGCCGTTGCCATTGGTATTGGATTCATTTTCTTTCTTGTTTCAAGCCACATTCATAAAGTACGCTATGAGTCCGCATCCAGGATTATTTATATTGTCGGCCTGCTGTTGCTGACTCTGGTTTTGTTTTTTGGCGTGACAATTCGTGGTACAACCGGCTGGTTTCGTTTTTTTGGCTTTTCATTTCAACCCGCCGAATTTGCCAAAGCATCCTTGATACTCATGCTTGGGTGGTGGATCAGCCGTCAGGGCAGGCGCTTTGACGCGTGGGAGTTTGTTGTATCAAGTGGTCTTGCCACAGGGTTATATGTGGGGCTTATACTGCTACAGCCGGATTTAGGTTCATCATTGGTTCTTGTCGGCATATGGTTCGGGCTTGTACTTATGGCCGGCACAAAAAAAAGGTACATCGTTATGACAGTTCTTGCCGCGGTCGTGATTGCGGTGGTTGGGTGGTTTTTCCTTTTTGAACAATACCAAAAAGAGCGCGTGTTGACGTTTCTCAACCCGGAACTGGATCCGCTTGGCAGTGGCTACAATGTCACGCAATCCATTATCGCCATTGGGTCGGGTCAATTTTTTGGTCGCGGGCTTGGCTTTGGATCACAAAGTCAGCTGCATTTTTTGCCGGAGGCGCAGACCGACTTTATCGTATCGGTCATTGGCGAAGAGCTGGGATTTGTTGGTTTGTTTTCTTTGCTTGTCTTATATTTAATTTTGTTGCTTCGCCTGCTTCGTTTGGCAAAAATGGCAAAGGATGATTTCTCCGCCTATACCATCATGGGGGTGCTGCTATTTTTATTCGTTCAAATAATGGTAAACATAGGGGGGGCTACAGGGGTGCTACCGGTTACCGGGGTTCCCTTGCCATTTGTCAGCTATGGGGGTTCTTCTCTTATAATGGGGTATAGTGTGCTGGGTATGGTTCAGAGTTTGGGGCGTTCAAGCCACAAAAGATAGCTCATGAGCGCCGTGGGTGGTATACTCACTACGATCGTGAGGAGGCCCTTGTTTCTTGACAAAACGATCAATAGTTGGTATCATCTTTCCACTTTCACTATGGCAGATATTTTACCGGGGTTGCGTGGGTTGCAGCCTTGTCCGCTGTGCAAAACAGCCTACGTGATCGATAATATGCGCGTTGTTGAAGAGGATTGCGGTGCTCAGTTGGTTCATATGACCTGCGGGCAATGCCAAAATTCCGTTCTTGCGTTTATTGTTGATCCGGGTCTTGGTGTCGGCGCTGTTGGCATGCTGACTGATTTATCGGAAAGCGATGTTCTGCGACTGCGCGACAGCAGCGGTCTGGACGAGAATGCTGTCATAGATTTTGCCCAGATGATTCGCAAGCGACAAAAAGAATTTATTTATCATTTCATGAAGGACTAGAATATGATTTTGGCACTTGACGCAACAACAAGAGAAAAAAACGCGGGAACGCTTCGTGAAGCCAATCAAATTCCGGCGGTTGTATACGGACCGCATATTGATGCTTTTTCTGTTGCCGTTCCATATGTCGCATTTGAAAAATTGTATGAACATGCCGGTGAATCGACCATTATTGAGCTGAATATACCGGGCCAGGAAAAAGTTCCTGTTTTGGTGAAAGATATTCAATATGATCCGGTAAAAGGAAAAATGATTCATGTTGATTTTCGACATGTTACCATGAATGAAGCCATAGAAGTCACCATTTATCTTGAGTTTGAAGGGGCGTCTCCTGCAGAGAAGGAAGCCGGAGGAACAACCGTGATGTTTATGGATTCGGTGTCAGCAAAGTGTTTACCAAAAGATTTGGTCGAATCAATCGCTGTGGATTTAACAACCTTAAAAACATTTGAAGATACTATTACTGTTGCGGATATTCACGTTCCTGCTGGAATTACTCTACTGGAAGATGCAACGGCTCTGGTTGCAAAGGTAACGCCTCCGTTGACCGAAGACCAGTTGAAGGCCATGGAAGAAGAGGGAGCCGGCAGTATTGAAGATATTAAGGTGGAAGAAAAAGGCAAGGCTGAGGTGGAAGGTGAAGAAGGAGAGGCAAAAGATGAAAAAGCGAAAAAAGAGGAAAAAGGGAAATAGGACATTGCGAAAAAGGCTCTGCATGAGCCTTTTTTCTTTTACCAAAGTTTGATAGGATTGATATATGTCAAAAAAGAAGCATCCATTTTTGGGAAAGGTAGAAAAAGTGTTGCATGTAAAAGATGCTGAGCAGCTTATGTTTGTGCTGTCCGCCATAATTATTGCCATTGCGGTGATGCTCGCGCTGTGGTTTTTTGTTACACCAAGAAAGACAGACTTAGGCAGAAGCCTCAAAGAAACACGCAGTGATAAGGGTACGGAAAATACAGGGTCGTGCGCGCTTCGGAGATTTATCGATGGTGTCTGTGTCGGCAATATCGGGGCGCAATCACCGCAATTGGTTGCCGTGATGGTAGAAAATCATGTGGACGCCCAGCCACTTTCCGGTATTGCCAAAGCATCGCTTGTGTATGAAGCGCCGGTAGAAGGCAGCATCCCGCGTCTTATGGCCATTTTCCCATCTTTTCAAGAAGCGGAGAAAGTGGGTCCGGTAAGAAGCGCGCGACCGTATTATTTGGATTGGTTGCTTGAATATCCAAGCACTATGTACATGCACGTTGGGGGTTCACCTGAGGCGTTGGCAAAAATTCAAAAAGAAAGCATTTTCGACATGAATGAATTTTCTCGCGGTTGGTATTATTGGAGAGCCACCGACCGATTCGCGCCGCACAACGCGTATACGTCAAGCAACCTGTGGAATGCAGCCTTGGAGCGCTATGCCGATGTAGACGCTCCACACGAGTTTGAGTCCTGGCATTTTTCAGATGATATTGATATGTGTGAGACTGATTGTGATCAAACAATATCACTGAGTTATGGTGGTGGGGGATACAAGCCATCGTGGAAGTATAATGGTGAAACCGGGGTGTACGATAGGTATGAGTTTCGTCGAGTTGATGCTGACCAAGATGGTGAAGAAATTCATGCGGACACTGTGATTGTCCAGCTGGTGACCGCGCGCGTGGTAGATGATGTCGGCCGCCTTAACATTGATACTATTGGGAGTGGAAAGGCTGTTATTTTTCAAGGGGGGCAAGCCATTGAAGGCACGTGGGAAAAGGAAGAATTGCGTGAGCGCACAAAATGGCTGGATGATACCGGTGAACAAATATCGTTTCATCCTGGCAAGATATGGGTACAGGTCGTGAGTCAGTTTAACTCGGTGGAGTGGTAGGTGAAGGAGACAAAGAAACAAAATACAAGGGGGGGGAAATTCATATATGATGTCAAATAATGCTAGGTTGGTGCAGTTTGTTGCAGGGACATTCGGAGGAACCCTGTTTTCAATTATCGGTTTTCTGATGTTCATGAATTATGGAGGACAGCGTGGATGTTGGGCATTTATTGAGTTAATTACCAAACAGGTTGGGTATGAAGCGTGCGGCCAGGCCGGTCTGTTGTTTACGGGCATTGCGGCTATTATGTCGGCTTTTGTCACAACTGCAATGCACGCTATACAACGAATCCGGCTGCGCATGAACCGGAAAGCCGAGTTAGCCTAGAGGTATGGATTTATGACCGATCGTATGTCCCTATCAACTCAGCTTGCTCCAATATGTGCCCCTCCATTGCCGCTTCAACGTCTGTCTTGCTCGCGCCTGCCGGGAGATTGAGCATTGCGTCTAGCGCGTAGAGTTTGAAAAAATATCGGTGCTCTGTGGGCTGATATTGTGTCGGTGGGCACGGACCGGTGTAGGCGCTTTCGCCTCGTCCATTGGCACCCGGAGTACCGGCCGTGCTTCCCTGTTCGAGGACAGTGGTTTGGGGGGCTATATTAAAAAGCACCCAGTGGTCAAATACATCTATGCCTCGGTTTTCTTTTATTTCTTGCGGTATATCCGGATCATCCATGATGAGCACCAGACTTTGCGCGTTTTCCGGTATTGCATTGATGTGAAGTTCCGGGCTTGTATTGTCTCCATCGCATGAATAGGTTGCGGGAATAGATTGATTGGACGAAAAAGCAGGTGATGAAAGTTGCATAGACGGTCTGAAAACAGGAGCGCAGCCGGCGCCCGTGAAAAGTAATAAAATAAGAGAAATACGAACCTTCATGTTATGGGATATCAAAGGTAAGGCCTGCGACCGCGTAGTCCGCCCCGCGGCATGATGGGCAGTCGTCTTTGTACGGATGATCTTCGTCGCGGGTCATAAAGTAGGTGAGCACCGTGGGATGCGCTTTTTTTACCGCTTCAATTGTACGCGGTTTGTCGTCAATGAAATAGATTTTTTTATACGGGGCAATAAGACGGGCAACGACCTCCTGCTTTGGGTCGGTTGATATATCAGTGTGAAACGACCCCGGCAATTTACTATTGTGTATTTTTGCAGACTGCAGCTCTATATCTCCGTTGGTGACAACGGCAATATCAAAGCGGTCTTGGTGTCTGTTCATAAATTCACGAACATCGTCAAAAATCCATTTGTCCGCGCATCGGTGCAGCAGGTCTCTGATTGTTTCATGCATGCCTGTTTTGTCTGTATGCGGTATATGCTCTACAAACCGGTCAATATCAATCACTTTGTTGCATTTTTTGATGTGATCTCTGTACTTTGCGAACGTCGCCTCGTCAATGCCAAACTGTTCCTGAAATTCTTTTTTTAGCGCGGCCACAAATGTGGTTGTATTGAACATGGTATGGTCAAAGTCCATTATGATAAGCCTATCATGCTTGGGTTTCATACGGATTGCAGATAATGGATGGTGATGTTTGGATGTCCCAGCAATTTTTTTGCCGGCAACTCATCCGTTGTTTTATTGGAATGGAGCAGGTCATCAATTATTTGTTTTTTTGATTTTCCGGCTGCTACCAGAAGAATTTTTTTTGAAGATACAATCAGTGGAAAAGTTACTGTCAATCTGTCTCGAACATCCAGAATGTTGGTCGTTGTATGTGCCACGTTTTTTTTTTCAGTAAGTGCCGGAGAATGGGGGAACAGTGACGTAACGTGGCCGTCTGTCCCAATGCCAAGAATGCATAGAGTAAACATCTCGGGAAGTTTTTTTGAATACGCAGCCAATGACTGTTCAATTGGCAGCGATGTATCAAAATTTTCAATCGGTACATGTGGCAGCGCCATGGAAATAGTATGTACATTCGATCTCGGGTCACTGTCTGGTACGTACCGTTCATCTAACATATACAGCTGCGCTGACGCCACATCCTGTGGGGTTAATTCACGGTATATTGGGATGGGTGTTTTCCCACCGCTTAGTCCAATGCAGGATTTTTCTTGCGTACACGCCTCTATAATTATTTGAGCACTTTTGTGAATGAATGACTTGTTGTCTGTGAATGTTTGAACATGCATACGAAGTATTTACCTGGGCAATTCCACCCACTCAAAACCATCCTTATTGGTGAGCATATGTTGTTTCGCCGGGCCGTTTGAATGATCGGCATATGGCGTCACTGAAATATGCCCTTGTTCTATATTGTCTGCAATTTCATCGACCACATCCCAACTAGCCATAATTTCACCAAAACTTAAAAAATGAAGTTTTTGTTTGTTTATGGCGTCTAATATGAGATCTGCATGTTCAGGAAGACAACCTTCAATGTCACAGGCAATGGATGCGCTGGCATTCAGGTGTTGGTAGGTGTCAATTCCTTCTTGAAAATTGATCATCTGAAGAGTTATTTTTGGAAACGGGAAGAATTCAATGATAATTCGATTTGGGGTTTCCTTATCAGATTGAAATGGGAATTTTTTAAATTCAATGACTACGTACGTGCTTTTTTTCTTTAATTTTTTTCCGGTTCGGATATATATCGGAACGCCATGCCAGTCCTGCTTGTCAATCAAAAGTCGAACAGCAGCAAAGGTTTCTGTCTTTGAGCCCCGCTTCACTTTTTTTTGTTTGCGATAGCTTTTGTACTGACCAAGCACCACGTTCGCGCCATCACACATACAGTCTGCGGCTTCTAGCATGGCCATTTTTTCGCGTTGAAGACTATCAGCTTCATGATGGTTTGGTATATTCATGGTCACAAGCGCAAATATTTGCAGCAAATGTGATTGGATAAAGTCCCGAACAATGCCGGTTTCTTCAAAGTAATCGATTCTATTTTCCACGCCGGTTGTTTCAAAGGCTGTAATTTGAATATTTGCAATTTCTTCACCACGCATGATATTGGAAAGTATGCGATTGGTATGTCGCATATTGAGAATACTTTGAACCGATGATTTCCCAAGGTAGTGGTCGAGCAAATAAAATTGATCCTCGGAAAAGTATTGGGAAACAAAGTGAAACAGCTGCTGAGCTGATGCTTTGTCTCGACCGAAGGGCTTTTCCATGATAAGACGGATGTCTTCTTTTTTGCTTTTTTTTGTTGCTGCCAAATTTTTTACTATATCACCAAACAACGCGGGGGGAACGGAAAAATATTCTATTCGTGTGTGAGGTTTTGACGCGCACAGTTCGTTTCTAAATGATTTGTATTGTCTAAATGATTCCAGATTGTTGTACTCTCCGTGAAAATAGGACACATGGCGTAAGAGCGATTGTAAGACTTTCTCTCTGGGTGCATACCCAAGATTGTCGCGAACGCCTTTCTCAAATCGAGCACGGAATTCCTTTTTGGAAAGAGAGGTTCTCCCAAATCCAACGATGTGATAATCTTTGGGAAATCTTTTCTGTTCAGCAATGGCGTATATACTCGAAAAAAGTTTGAGGTATGCCAGGTCGCCGGACGCACCATAAATGGTGAGAATAAAGGGTTTTTCTATGTTGCGTGCATGCATATGGTTTGATTATTTCCAATCCGCGTGAAACGTTCCGGACCGGTCTGTTCTCTCAAAACCGTGGGCGCCAAAATAATCCCGCAGTCCTTGTATCAGGTTTGATGGCAGCCGGTGCTCTCTGATGGATTCATAGTAATACAGGCTTGACGAAAACGCCGGAAGCGGTATGCCGCTACTGTTTGCTCCGGAGACAAATAGCGCAAGTTTTGGCGCATGGCGTTGTACAAGAGATTGAACTTGTTTGGTTTCAAAAAGGTGGGCATGCGGAGAGGCGGCAAATGCCGCGTGGAATGTTTTGAGCAATTTTGCTCGGATAATGCAGCCGCCTTCCCAAATGCGCGAGATCTCAGCAAGGTTGATCTGCCATTTTTCTTCTTGTGCCGCCCGAGCGATTAAATCGTACCCTTGTGCAAACGTAGAAATAATCGCGGCATACAGCGCGTCCCCAATAAGATCGGCGGGATTGTTTGGGAGGCCGTTTCGCCGGTAGGAATGAGAGTATTTTTTTTGCAGGACGGCTCGGCGGGTTTTGTCCGCGGAAATGTAGCGGGCGTACACGGCTTCGGTAATGGTAGGAACGGGGACGCCGCGATCCAGCGCGTCAAGAGACGCCCACATGCCGGTTCCTTTTGCTGCCGCTACGTCAGAAATAGCGTTGATCAGGTATCCTTTTTTTGTATCGTCTTGTGCTAGCAGGACGTGTTGAACAATTTCAAACAAGTACGAATGATGCTTCCCCCGATTCCACGACGCAAACATTTGCGCAATTCGAGGCGGCGGCATCCCGTAAACCGTTGAGAGAAGGTGATACGTTTCCGCAAGCAGCTGCATGATGCCGTATTCAATGCCGTTGTGCACCATTTTTACATAGTGCCCGGCGCCATTGGCGCCAACACGCGTGACGCACGGTTCCCCGGAAAAGTCTTTCGCGGCGATTGCTTTGAAGACGGGCGCGACTTTTTTGTAGGCAGCGGCGTTTCCACCGGGCATTAAACTCGGTCCCTTGAGCGCGCCTTCTTCTCCTCCCGATACGCCGCAACCTATGAAAAATATACTTTTTTCACTGAGCGCTTTTTCTCTGCGCTGTGTGTCTCTATAGTGGGAATTACCCCCGTCCACAATAATATCTCCTTTTTGTAGATGTGGGAGAAGCGACGCAATAACAGCGTCGACCGCGGGTCCGGCATCAACCATTAGCATAATTTTTCGTGGTGTTGCCAGGCTCAGGGCAAAAGTCCGCAGGCTTTTGGATCCGGTAAAGCCGCTGTCTGGGTATGATTTCAGAAACGCCGCTGTTTTATCGGCGTGCCGATTGTACACTGAGACGCGCAGGCCGCGACTTTCAATATTTCGTGCCAGCGCGGATCCCATGGTGCCCAAACCGACTATGCCAAATTGTGAGAGATCTTTCTTCATACTCAGGCAATGAGCTTTTTAAACTCCACTACCATTGGCACCTGTTCCGGCTCAAGTCCGTAGAGGGAAGCGGTATGCAATGCGGTCCAGTCTGCCAGTACCAGAGAGGTGAATATTTTTGTAAATGGATTTGTGCCGATCAGTTCCAGGGCGGTTACTGGCAGGCCGCGCTTTTCATAGAGTTTTTTCATGACATCCATGCGTTTTTGAATCTTTGGGTGGTCCTTTTTGTCCTTCAAAAAGATAAAGTGGAATGGTCTGCTGAGATGTCGGCTTTTCGGCTGGACGTCAAAACCGGTCATTTCGTTGTGGTTGAGTTCTGAAAATACATTGTAAAAACCGGGGATTTTTCCTGTTTCGTTGAATTTTATTTTCCAATTATATGCGATGGATTGATTTCTTGCAGAGCTGTATATCACCGGAACGTGATCTTTCAATTTTCGGGCGAGCGCGGCGCCTTTTGGTTCAATCATTTTCGGTTTCAGACTCCTCGCGACCGCGGCGGCCTGTTTCATAGCCGCTGATTCCCCCATGATCGCCAGTATGCCGAGCAGATTAAATCCAAGCGCTGAGCGCGGCTGGATTCCCGTATCCGGCATTTGCACATAGGGGATCTTTTGTTGTTTTGCGCTATCAAGCAGTTTTCCGCCTACGGTAATTGCAGCGACCGCCAACTTTTGTTTGAGCGCCAATTGAAAACCTTCAATGATTTCTTCTGTATTCCCGGAATACGAACTGGCAATGACAAGCGTGTCACGCAGATCCTGCGCTGGCATGGCTGGGAGACCATAGTCCGTATGGACGGTAAGGGGAAGGGAGGGATCGTACGCAAGGGCGAGGTCTGCTGCCAAGTGAGAGCCTCCCATTCCAAGAACAATAACCCTTTTTTTCTTTTTTAATTTTTCTTTATTTTGAATGACCGGCTTATACAAAAATTGTTTTGCAAATCCCTCAATGGCATCCTGCATCATAGTACATATGAATAGTGAATTGTAAATTATGCTTCCAGTTTTTTCATGAGATTTCCGTCCGCGTGCAATGCTGCCAAATCGTCGAACCCGCCAATGAACTCATCACCTATGACAATCATGGGAACGGTCTGCCAGTTATATTTGAGACTCAGTTCCTCACGGAGCGTGTCATTTGATGCCAGGTCGATCTCTTCATATGGCACGTTCAATGAGGTGAGCAATTGTTTTGCCCGAGCACAGTATGGGCAGGTTGGGGTTGAATAGAGGGTTACGTGTTTCATAGTATGGTGAGCATTTTAGTGATTGCCGATAAGTTTGTTCCAGTCTGACGCGAATCGTTCAATGCCTGCGTCGGTTAATTCGTGGGTAATATTCATAAGACGCCAGTCCGCCGTGAGACTGCTGTTGGCAAAGGGGATCGGTGTGCGCCCATCGTCCGGATACGCATAGTCGGCCGGAGGAAGAGGCATCCCCGTGGACGCCCATTCTTCCAATATGCCCATTGGACAGGTGATGATATCCGCCTTCAAATGCAGCGAGTACAGAAAGTGGTCCATATTTCTCACGCTGGCCACAAGAACCTGCACATGCCCATCTCCGGACGCGTACATGGTACGCGCGTTTTCTATGAGGCTCATGCCATCAACACCAGTATCATCCAACCGTCCCACAAACGGAGACACAAATACGTCGCCCCTGTGCGCGCCCGCGGTTGCAGCGTACACGGCAGCGCATTGCTCTTGTGAAAATACAAGGGTCATGTTTACGCGGCCGTTTTCCTTCACAAAAATGTTTGCCGCCTCAAGTCCGGCTCGCGTTGTGGGGAATTTGATATGCGCGTTTGGAATCCATGCAAACATCTCGCGTGCCTGAGTTAGCATTGTATTCACGTCTGTATCAGCGTCAGCGAAGACTTCCACAGAAACTGATCCGTTTGGAATACGACTGGAGATTTCTTGGACGACGCCTTTGTAAAAGTCGTCTACCTCCCGGGCATTCAGCACGACACCGGAAGCGATTTTTTCTTGAAGAGCGGGGTTTTTCGCTACCAGGCTTGGGTTGGTTGTTTGGCCGTCCAAAAAACCCAAAAGCGCCAGTGCTTTTTTTGTGTCTTCCGGATCCCCGCTGTCCAAAAAAATTTGTGTTGAAAGTTCTTCGGGTCGTGGCATATGAAAAAAAATACGTGCTGTCAGTATAGCACGCTCGGTGGTGGCTCACAATCGTGGATATATTATGTGTTCGAGCTGTGTTCTCGCAGCAAATAATCCTGAATTTTCTCGACGAGCTGCTCATGGATGACTCCATTTGATGCCAGGATACCATGTCTTCTGTTAACATCGGTTTGGTTGTACAGAAGGGGTTGGCCGAGCAAATCTGTCATAGTGCCACCGGCTTCCGCGAGAAGTATGTCACCGGCACAGGTGTCCCATTCACAGGTGTGATGACTGGTATGAAAATAAATATCATGTTGGCCTTCGGCGACCGTCGCAGCTTTCAAGCCGGCACTTCCCATGCGTGTTGTGTGCGCGATTCCAAGACCTGTGGCCAGAGCAAGGTGGAGCGGATTGGAATGAAATCCGGACATCACTGCTTGGAATGACGCTAATTTTTTTGTGTCTGACACATGTATGCGCTTTGGATCGCCCCCGTTTGTCTGAACATAGGATCCCTTTCCCTTTTCTCCAAAATACAGTTTGTCAGCAGTCGGTTGATAGATGACGCCAAGAGTGGGGTGTTCATTCTGTACCAGCCCAATAAGGACGGAAAATTCTCCGGTTTTATTTAAAAAATCTTGCGTCCCGTCAAGCGGGTCGACTACCCAGATAGTTTTTTCAGAAAGACGGGCAAGGTCATCATCCGTCTCTTCGGATAGAACGCTATACGCTGATGCGCGCAACGTATCCAAAATAATCTTTTCAGACGCGATGTCAGCATCTGTCACTGGTGCGTTTCCCTCCTTTTCCCATGCGTCATAATTTGAATTGTAGATTTTGAGTATCTCTGTTCCCGCGGCTCGGGCGGCATTGATGGCAAGAGAGAGGGTGTCGGAAACAGTCATAGATTTAAAGATATCGGACCCACATATAAACGCTGGAAATAATGAGTGCGACAAGCGTCATTGGAAGGGCTACTTTCATGTACGAGAAGAATCCAATTTTAGTGCCTTCTTTTTCCGCCATGCCGCCTACGACTACGTTTGCCGATGCGCCGATTAACGTGGCATTGCCACCGATATCCGCGCCAATGGCAAGCGCCCACCACAGTGGGGCAAGGGCAATACCCGAAAGCGAACCGATATCATGGATAAGTGGAATCATGGTTGCCACAAACGGGATATTATCCACAATCGCGGACAATATCGCTGATCCCCACAATATGGTCAGTGTCATGGCAGTCGGGCTGCCGGCTGTGGCAACCAATAATTGTTCGGCCAGCATCCGAATAGCCCCGCTGTGCTCAAGTCCTGTTACCAGCACAAACAACCCAATGAAGAAAAAAATAGTCGTCCATTCAATTTCACGCAAGTGGTCGTGCGGATCATGCAGGGATAAGAGTAAGAGCAAGGCTGCGCCCCCAAGCGCGATTGTCGCGCCTTCCAGTCCCGTGCTTCCGTGCATGATAAATCCCAAGAGCACTATTGCCAACACAATAAGCGAGTGACGTAAGAGCGGCATATCTGTCAGCGCGTCCTTTGGATTGAATTTCATAATGGCGGCTTGCGCTTCTTTTGTGGTCACAAGTTCGCGTTTGTACCATAGGTACAAGCCGCCCATGGTGACGACCATTATGATGATTGATATGGGAGCCAGATTGATCAGAAAATCGTTGAATGTAAGGTTCGCAGCGCTTCCGATCATGATATTTGGCGGATCACCAATCAGTGTTGCCATACCGCCAACATTTGACATGAGGATTGCAGAGATAAGAAACGGATAGGGCGATATTTTTAAATTATTCGCTATGACAAATGTCACGGGTACCATGAGCAGTACGGTTGTAACATTGTCCAAAAGAGCTGAAAAAATTGCCACTGTGAGGCCAAGCAGGATGAAAATTGGAATTGGACGGCCTTTTGCTTTTTGTGCCAGGTATAGGGCGACGGCTTGAAACATGCCGGATTGCCGCGCGATTCCCACCACAATCATCATGCCGATTAACAGCCCAAGCGTATTAAAATCGATTCCTTCAATAGCCTGTTCTTGACTGATGATTCCAAGTAAAATCATCAAAATAGCGCCGGCAAGGGCAACCACGGTTCTATGAAATTTTTCTGAAATAATAATCGCGTATGTGAGAACAAAGACAGCGATCGTACTATAAAAAAAGAGGGGCATACCTCGTTCAAAAAGTTAATCTGAATAGTTGAGACGAAGAACGTCGCCTGCTGCGCGTTTGACGTCTGTGCGGTTTATATATCCGATGAGTTTGTTGTCGTTGTCGACAATTGGCAACTGCCGGATATGAAATTCGGACAAAAGCGTGATTGCTTTCATGAGGCTATCATCTTTTTTTGCCGTGTGTACGTCTTTTGTCATGAATTTACTGACAGGGTCATTCGCTACTTCTTTGATTCTGTCCGCGAAGACGTGGGCCGCTTCAAATGGCGCCAGGTGTTTATCTTGTTCCAAGTAATCGGGAACAATGTGTTTAATAATATCCCAGCTTGAGAGAATTCCGACCACCGCGTCCATGGAGTCAATGACAACCACGCCGTTTGTTTTCCGTTTGAGCATGATTTCAGTGACCTCTTTTACTGTAGTCTCCGGGCTGACCCGTGTGACGTTTGATTGCATGTAATCGGCAATTAAATAGCTGTCTTTTTTCATAATGAGAATGGTTACCATTCAGCCAAAGTATAAAAGAAAACGACCCCGTGGTCAACGAGGTCGTTTTAGAGATGCGGTAAAAAATCAGGATAGCCAGACAAGGGTGGATGCCATGACAAGGAGTGCCACCAACCAGTGGATGGCATTGAGGAGGTACAAGTTCCACGATTTGTTTTCCCACAACACGGCACCAAGCTGTATGGTTGCAACCAGACCGAGCCAAAGCCAGAATGCTGTTTGAAGCGC
The DNA here is from genome assembly GCA_002773135.1 of Candidatus Magasanikbacteria bacterium CG10_big_fil_rev_8_21_14_0_10_47_10. Lineage (GTDB taxonomy): Bacteria > Patescibacteriota > Patescibacteriia > Magasanikbacterales > UBA922 > 1-14-0-10-47-10. Next base: position 14,115 of record PFCB01000023.1, on the reverse strand, counting down.
AATCTTCATCGCCGGAATTTCAGGCGCGGATTGAGACCACCCACCAATGAAATGCGCAATCACATAGGCCATCACAAGTTGCGCGGCAAACCCAAGAGCCATACTTTGTCCCATTTTCTTTTTTCCGGCTTCTTTATCCTTTTCGGTCATGCCCATCATTTTCATCCAGGGCTTTCCAAAGAGCGGCCCGTACCAGATCCAGCCGACAACGAAACTTGCCACGGCCGCGACCAGAATCGCGACATAGTTGACCTCTATCATAGAGAGACTATTTAAATAAGTAGATGATAAGATACTGTATCAGTGCCTCATCTTGAATCATGGCGCGTGTCCGGGTGAAGCATCCCGGTGTTGCCAGTATATCATCTTTACACTATCTCGACCAGATTCCTATTTGACCGGGTGAGCGGTGTGTTGCCCGTGTCGGTGATGAGAATGTCATCTTCTATCCGGACGCCAAATTTTTTAGCAAAATACAGTCCCGGTTCAATAGTAATGACCATCCCACTTTCAAGAATGCTGTCTTGGCCCGGGCCAACGCTCGGCGTTTCGTGTACATTGAGGCCCAGGCCGTGCCCCAAACTGTGCAGGTAGTGTTTGGACAGCCCTTCCTTTGAGAATATATCGACCGATAGCCGGTGGAGGTCTTTGGTTGAAACTCCCGGCATTGCCGCGGCAATACACTGTTCATTTGCTCTTTGAACGAGCTCGTAGACGCGTTTGAATTCGTCGTCCGCGCGTCCAAGGAAAATGGTGCGCGTCAGATCAGCGGAATATCCATTGTACGCAAAACCAAAATCAAGAAGGAGGCAGTTTTTTGTTTTTAGTTGTGCGTTTCCACTGACATAGTGCGGCTCTGCCGCGTTGGCACCAAGCGCCACAATTGGGTCAAACCCAAAGCCATCCGCGCCATAGTGGCGGCCAAGCGCGCGCATGCTATCCACTATATCCAGTTCGGATAACTCGGAAATATCGTCAACGCGCCGCAGTACTTCCACAACGTCCTCAAAAATTCTCTCTGTGATAGTGACAGCCTGTGCGAGCGCTTCAATTTCGTCAGCGTCTTTGGTGAGCCGCAGCCGTTCTATCGCACCACTTTCGGGCAGCAAAGTAATCTTCGTTTTTTCCTCGATATTTTTATATTCCGATATCGTCAGATCCAAAGCCTCGCACAGAACCGGTTTCGCGTTGTCCACAAATTCGCAAAAATGCGTAAGAAGACTATGCCGCTCATGATCTACAATACGTTTGACGCCGGACGTTTCAAGCGCCAGGTTCCGCGCTTTTTGCTCATACATCTTTGGCACAAATAAATAGGCGATTTCATTTGTCACAAGCAACGCGGACTCACGGTCAGTGGGGGAGATCCCAATAAAACCTGTTAAATAAAAAATATTCGTGGCATTGGTGACAAGAATTGCCTGCGTATTTTTTTCATCCAGGATTTCGCGAAGTTTTTTTATGCGGTTCTGATACATAGTGTCCGTCATTGCGAGAACACGCAGCGAGTCGAATGGGGCGCGGCAATGACAGTTAGGTTGTCAGTAACTTATTCTTAAACGCTTCCAATTTTTTTGGCTCCAGCTTCATTCGCAGCACATCCTCAACAAATTCATGGCCGCAATACCGCTCGCCAAGCACTCGTTCAATAAATCCATCAAAATCGTGCCATTCCACGCGAATTTTTTCACCCGCGTCATGGTTGGCCGCGTCGGTTTGGGCACAATTTTTTGCGATAAAGTAAGAAATGGTCCAGTCAACTTTGTTGTAGGGCTGCCATTCCTTGTAGAGCTCCCAGTTGTCCGAGATCAGACCGGTCTCTTCCATCAGCTCGCGCTTTGCCGCCTGCTCCGCCGTCTCACCGGGATCCTGCCGGCCGCCCGGCAGAGAGTAAAAGTTTTCCTTTGTCGGCTGGTCTTGGTGCAGAATAACAAATTCGCCGTTTTTTTCCGCAATTACATCCACTGTGCCGGGGCGTTTGAGCATCTCAAACGTGGCGGTTGATCCGTCATACAATTCTTGTTCCCATTGGTAGACATCAAAAATTTCTCCGGTGAAAACCTTTTTTGCGTTTGGTGGAAGTGGCATACATTTGAGATAAGAAAGTGTGTTATCAGGTCTACAACTGCCCACGATACTGCTCCAATCCTTCTTCCATTATTGCATCGGAAGAAGATGTTTCCACAATATCACGCGATTTTACGATATTGAAGTATCTGATTGATTTTTCTTGTTTTTTTGCCTGCTGAATCTCGGCAAGCACGCCATCTGCAATTGGCCCAAAGACCCACAATTCTTCTGATATTCGAACTAGGTTATTATTGGCTTCGCGTACAATATCTCGATCAATACTGTCCGTCAGAAAGTAGTCAAAGCTCATGAACGGATTGATTGGCACGCCGCCTTGTTCCAAGATGAATTTGGAAATATGCGCCCGAAAATAAAAACTTGCTTTTGAATGTGCTGCAAAAATTATCGGTTTTCGTTTTTGGAGCTTGAGCGCTCCGTGTTCAAATGTGTCAGTCATACGTGCAGGTGTTGCTCAGAAAGGTATTGCTTGAATGCATCAAATTCTGTATAGAGATAGCTTTTTATTCCCACAGCCGTGGCCCCCTCTATATTGGGTACCGTGTGATCGATATATATGATAGCATTTTTTTCAATGCCGTGTTGCGCTTGCAAGACTTGGATTACAAATTCGTAGTAATCCGGTTCGGGTTTTTTATTGCGAACTTCGGCAGAAGAAAAAATACCGTCAAACAATTCACCAAAACCCATGGTATGTCGCATGTAATCTGTTCGGTATTGCTCTTGGTTCGTGGTCAAAAAGCAACGGACACCATTATTTTTTAATGTTTTTATTGCAGCAACCACCTGCTGATCAATCACATGTTCCGATTCAAACCAAAAGTTCAGAAATTCATCAACTGTTCCATGCCATTTCCATTTTTGTAAATACGGTTCGACTACTTCTTTAAGGTTGGTCTCGCCAATAAGACAGGATTGAAAAATTCCTTTAAAAAAAGGAGTCATGGCGTCTGTGGGAATGCCAAACTTTTTTGTGTATTGATGGCTGAACATTTCAGAGCGGACAATGACTCCATCCGCGTCAAACAAGAGGGCTTTTATCATATATATAACTCTATCATCACAAGGCATGATCGTCCAGAATTTTACGCGCGCCCGTGTCTTGACAATAAGACGGGGGCGTGTTACATTCCTACGTCCATTGGACCGCTCGGTATTGCCGGGCGTCTTAGACAAGGAGATGAAAGATGGACGTGAGGGAGAAGCTGCTCGAGAAGGACATGCCGTTCATCGCCGCGGCCGACCTTCAAGAGGATGGAACACTGCTTCCGGCTGTTGCCGCGGTTGTGAACTACGCGTGTGCGTCGCGCGGTGGCACGGCCATCATCTTGATGCAGGTGCCGGACATCAATTCGAAACATGAGGAGGCGATTGCGGCCTGGTTCGTCAGCGTCTTGAACGGGCTTCAGCTGCCCACTGGCCGCTTGGTCAGTGAGCTCAAGGTCCTGGCATCGAAGAGCGCTGCCGATGATACGCTCCCGAACGTGTACACGATCACGATTCAGTTCCGACCGGCGTCCTGACCCTCCCGCCTCCCCCGTGTCCGCAACCTCATGCGGTTCGCCAGACACGGGGGCAACCATTCAATACAAAAAATCACTCTTGCGAGTGTTTTTTTATTCTGCGAGCGAAAGAACTTTTGTCGGTGTGGCGTCAATCAATATTTCCACTACTCGGTCATGACCGGCAAGATCTTTGTGGGTGGCAACTGCCGCGTTTGGAAAGATAGATGTCGAGATGTGTGAAAGCATGCGAGACTGAGAAGGGTCGATCTCCATAAATAAAGTGACGGTGGACGGCGTGCGGTCAACCATGATTTGTCGGAGCTGTTTAAGAAGCCTTTTGTAAAAGAAAAGACCACCTTCTTTTGCGACAAGCGCGGACAGCGGTTCACGGTGAATGGACGGTTCTTCATCAAATTGCTCCTGCGTCAGGTAGGGGAGATTTGCTGTAATCAGAAGATTTTCGTTGCCAGTTGCCGCCTGTTTGTTTGTGATTGGTTCGAGCAGGTTGCCGTGTAAAAATGTGATATGTGTGTCGTGGAGCGCCGCGTTCTTTTTTGCGACGCGCAGGGCCGGGCGGGATGTGTCTATGCCAAAAAAATCAATATGTTCGTATATACCGGATTTCCGCATTGACCGCGCAATTGCAATTGAGATACAGCCGCTTCCGGTGCCGACATCAATCACGGTTGTCAGCCGTCTGCCGTCTGTCGACTCAAGTCTTTTCAGTGCAAGCCAGACCAATAGTTCCGTCTCAGGGCGCGGAATAAGCGTGTGTTTATTTACAAAAAAATTCAGCTCAAAAAATTCTTTTTTTCCCAAAATATGTGCCACAGACCATCCGGCTTCTCTTTTTTTTAAAAGCCGCGCGTACGCACGGGCCTGACGCTTAAGTATTTCTTCATTTGGGTGTGACATAATAAATTCGCGCGAATGGCGCGTTGAAAAAGCAAGAAGCATTTCTTTTTCGAAGATCGGAACATTGGCGTGCTGCTCCAAAATGGAATGCACTGTGATCATATTATTTTATCTATTAGTGATTGATGATTCTATGTCAGGTGAAACGGCCGTTGTGTCATACGCGATGCAGAAGTTTGATCGTTTGGATGTGATAGTCAGTGTTTTTACCATGCAGTTCATTTGGGTGAGTCGGCAGTTTGCCGGACGCCTGGGGTACACGCAGGACGAAATGGTTGATAAAAGTTTGCGTTCTGTTTTTGACGTCCACCCCGCGCTTATTGCCGGGCTTATCAATCACTTATTTTGGGACGTGGACGGGAAAGATTCGCAAAGCCTCAAAACAAAAGATGGAAGTCTCGTGTCAGGGACTGCGGACGTTAAAACATTTTCATTTGCCAGCGAGCCATACCTCGCGTTTGTAAATGTTGTTTTCAAAGAGGGCAGTGTTGACAACGGACGTTAATTTCCATCGTGCCTTGTGCTATCATAAAATGATGAGCAGCACCAGAATAATACTTTTGTGTGGAGGGATCAGTATCTTTTTTTTTGTTGCGTGGAACGTTATACGATTTCGATCACTGGTTTCCATCGGCACGGAACTCGCGGCGCGCGCGAATGCCTACGAGCAACATCCTGTCGATTCCACAATACGTGTTTTGTTTATCGGTGACAGCTCTGCAGTTGGCGTGGGCGCGAGTAGTCCTCTAGAGAGTGTAGCAGGGAGGCTTGGTGCTCGATTTCCGACTGCTGACATTATCAATCGTGGGCACAATGGCGACAAGGTACATGATGCCCTCTCGCAGTTTCAAGAATTTGAGGGTCAGCATTTTGATTTGATTGTCATTCAGGCCGGCGGAAACGATATTGTTCGTCTCACGCCTTTTTCACAGATTGAAAAGCAGGCGTTATCGTTACTGCAAACGGCTCATTCCATGGCGGATGCTGTCATTTTGCTGCACGGCGGCAACATTGGGAGCGCGACGCTTTTCCCGCTGCCTCTTCGCAAACTTTACACGTATCGAACGGCGCGCGTTCGCGCCATATACCAGCGCATCGCGCCTGCCAACGGCGCGCGCTACGTTGATATCTGGCGAGAAGCTGACAAAGATCCGTTTGAGCTGTATGCTGACAAGTATTATGCCGCTGACTTTTTTCATCCCAGCTCAATTGGTTATGGATTTTGGTATGAGCAGGTGGAAAAAGAAATTGACGCGCAAATGAATAAAGCAATTGTAGAATAATTATTTTTTAAAAGAGCATGACTGCGGCCTATGGCGGCAGTCCCTGCACCCACTATGAAAAAAAATATCCTCATCTTTTGTGTCGTTGCCGCGCTGCTGGTGGCGTTGGGACTGGCGTTCTTTGTGCCGTACATCCCCCAGACCCAGTCACTCGAGGTGTTTAGTCCGGAAGGGAATTCGCATGCGCAGTACACTGTTCATGTGAGCGCGTGGCAGTGGATACGGGAACGGTAGTTGATCATTTGCTCATTACCCGGCGTCTTTTTGTTTATAGTCAGCCGCTCGTAGTGCGTCTATTACCGGTTCAAGCTGGCCGTTTAAAATGGTTACAATATTATTCCAGCTTTCTTTGATGCGATGGTCCGTGATTCGGTCCTGCGGAAAATTGTACGTGCGAATTTTTTCACTTCTGTCGCCCGATCCGATTTGATTGCGTCTTTTCGCGTCAATTGCTGACTGCCTCTTCTCTTGTTCCATCTCGAACAAGCGCGCGCGAAGCACATTCATGGCTTTGATTCTGTTTTGTTGCTGAGAGCGTTCATCCTGACATTGTGCCACAATGCCGCTGGGTATATGCGTGATGCGTACAGCGGAATAGGTGGTGTTGACGCTCTGCCCGCCTTTGCCGCCGGACATGAATGTGTCAATTCGCAAATCATTCGGGTTGATGGTAATTTCCGTTTCTTCCACCTCCGGCAGTATCGCGACGCTCGCGGTGGATGTATGAATACGGCCTTGTTTTTCTGTTTCCGGCACGCGCTGCACGCGGTGGACGCCCATTTCATACTTCATGTTTTTGTAGACATCCTTTCCGTGTATTTCAAAGATCACTTCTTTATAGCCTCCCAGACCGATTTGACTGGCGTCAACCAAAGCAGTTTTCCAATTTTTTTGTTCGGCATAGCGCATGTACATGCGCATGAGATCACCGGCAAACAGTGCGGCTTCATCGCCACCTGCGCCCGCGCGAATTTCAACAATAATGTCCTTTTTATCCATTGGGTCCGCTGACCGAGTCATTTCCTCCAGTTCTTTTTCAAGCAGATCGGCTTTCGTCTGTAGCTCATCCGCTTCTTGCTCTGCCATTTCTTTCATTCCTTGATCGTCACTTGCGGCCATTTTCAGCGCGTCCAAGTGTTGTGATTCGAGTGAAAGCAAGTCTTTTATTTTTTGTGCTGTCTCTTTCATCTCGCTATAGATTTCTGACGTTTTTTGCAATTTTTTGGAGTCATGAAGCACGGTCGGATCGGATAGATCAGCCTCCAGTTGATTAAATGTCTTGAGGAATTCGGTGTATTTATTGTTCATATGTTGTTGTCTATAGAGTTCCTATAAAAAAACAGACTCAAACGAGCCTGCTTGTTATGTATTTCGCTATTTTGAGTCCTTGCTTTCCTCGCTATTCGCCTCAGAATTTTTTGCTTTGGCCCGAGTGGCTCGCTTTACTTTTTTTCCTTTTCTAACCGCGGCCTTTTTTTCTTGCATTTTCATCTTTTCAGCGAATTTTTCCACCCGCCGCGCGGTGTCGACAAGAATTTGCTTGCCGGTGTAAAAAGGATGAGACGCGGAAGAGATTTCGACGTTAATAATATAATGGTCTGTTCCGTCGATTGAGCGAGTTTCCTCGGATTTGAGTGTTGAGTGTGTCATAAATTCGGCTCCGCAGGAGGTGTCGACAAAAATGACGGGATGGGTTGTTGGATGGATATCTTGTTTCATAGGATAATAGTGGCAAAAGTATACTACAGAGCTTCTTGGATGTCAATACACGCCATATATGTGTTAATGAAGCCAAATAATCATAAGACATGGTATGATCATTCATGACGGCTGACACATATTTAGCGTCGGGGCTTGATTTTTTTTGACCGTTGGGCTATACTCTGGTGTACGAATGTAACTTCTGTTTATGTCAATTGTTTCGGTTATACAAGCATTGCAAATCTTTACATCAATTGTGCTTATCGCTGTTATCCTGATCCAGCAAAAGGGGGCGGGTATGGGTGCCGGTTTTGGTGGCGGCAGTGGTCCGATTGTTCATACAAAAAGAGGTGTCGACCTCTTTTTACACCGCGCGACCATTGTGATCGCGATTGTCTTCTTTGCGCTCGCTGTCGCGCGCATTTTCGTCTAACTTGACAGCAGGTTTTGGTTAACAGCCGGGTGCTGTTACCATAGTCTGTTGACGTACCAATGTGAAATTTTCTTTTATTTCATCACTCGCGTCCAAAGTGCGACGTTCTCGGAGTAAGAAAAGTAAGCCGCTTCTTTCCAAGCGTCATGATTTGAAACTGCTCAAGAAGGTGAGTGGCAAAAAAATGCCTGCGTTTCGTCAGTTGCGCTATGTTCGCAAAGTGCTGACTCGGCAGGAGTTTTTTATTTTGAGAGGCGCAACCGTCATTCTCATAGCAGCTATTGTGTGGTCGGGAATTGAGGTGACCGGAGCTTATCGAATGGAAGTGCCGGCTGTTGGGGGAGCCTATGTGGAAGCCGTGGTGGGTTCACCCAAGTTAGTGAATCCGCTGTTCGCAAATGTGAACGATGTTGACCGCGACCTCGTCCGTCTGGTGTATTCCGGCTTAATGTATTACGACGAAAATTTGCAGCTCATGCCGGATCTTGCCGAGTCGTATACCATTAGTGAGGATAAAAAAACGTACACTTTTTCACTGCGTCAAGATGTTGTCTGGCATGATGGAGAACCATTTACCGCGCATGATGTCGCGTTTACCTTTGAGGCGATACAAGATCCGGATGTTGGCAGTCCGCTCCAGGTTAGTTTTCAGGGGATTCATGTGCAGGTGATTGATGACTATACTGTATCCTTTGTCTTGGCAGATCAGTTTCAGCCGTTTTTGTCGAGCCTCACACTGGGCATTTTACCGGAGCACATATGGATCAATATTCCATACGAGCAAATAAAGCTGGCAAAGACTAATTTGCAGCCGGTTGGTACAGGTCCATATACGTTTCATAAGTTGGCAAAGGACGATACAGGATTTGTATTCAGATATGAGTTAAGTAGAAATGAGTCATATTATCGGAATCCGCCGTATATCCAAGAATTTGTGTTTCAATTTTTTGGTGATTATGGAACAGATCTTGGCGCTATTCAGGCGCTCAGACAGCAAAAAGTCGATGGGCTTCACTTTGTTCCGGCCGATCTAAAAGATTCGGTGACTCGGAAACATATTCAAATTCACACGTTGCAGCTTCCACAGTACACCGCACTTTTTTTCAATCAAAAGAAGCAGCCATATCTAGCTGACGTGGATGTTCGCAATGCACTGGCATATGCCCTGGACAAAGAACGTATATTGCGTGAAAGTTTGGAAGAGGGAGGCCGGGTCATCTATAGTCCTGTACTCCCCGGTTTCCCCGGCTTTTCGGAAGAGATAGAAAAAACGCCGTATTCGGTGGAGCAGGCAAATGAGCTGTTGGATAAAAAATGGAAACGCGTTTCTTCTGACGCGTATGCGGAGAAACAGCGTGAACGACTACGACTGGAATTGGCAGATCAATTTCCCATGGCATCCTCGACCGAGGAAAACACAACGTCGATGAATGCTGAGTTGGAGTCCACTATTGACGCTCGACTGGCATTGGAGTTAAATGAGGCGCAGCTATTTTATCGGCAAAATGAGGATGGGGACGTCCTGCAGCTTAACCTGGTTACGGCGGATGTGACGGAATATAGGCAGGCCGCCGGATTGATAGCGGGATTTTGGCAAGAATTGGGTATTAAAACGAATATTCGATTTATTTCACCAAAAGAGATCCCTCGGGAAGTCCTACGCGAGAGAAATTATGATGTACTTTTGTATGGCTTCATCATTGGCTCTGATCCTGACCAGTATCCGTTTTGGCATTCCAGTCAAGTTGACTTTCCTGGTCTCAATTTATCGCAATATGTGAATCGCTCTGTTGATGAGCTTTTGGTGAAAGCGCGTGAAACAGATAATCAGGAAGAGCTTGCGAAAGTGTACACGGAATTTCAGGAAAAGATTTTCAAGGATCGACCGGCTATTTTTTTGCACACACCGACATATCGGTACGCCACGTCAGACAAGATCAAAGGAATTCACGTGGAAAGAATTTTTCATCCGTCAGATCGATTTGCTAACGTGACACAGTGGTATATTAAGACAAAAGGCGAGTGGAATTTTAGTAAGAGTGAGTAATAACGTAAAGCGCCGGAGTGGTGAAACTGGTATACACGCATGCCGATTATTGTGCTGGAGTGGCGGAACTGGTAGACGCGCTAGCTTCAGGTGCTAGTGACCGTAAGGTCGTGGAGGTTCGAGTCCTCTCTCCAGCACAATGCATCAGGATGTGGGAGCAATCCCGTGGAGGTTCCCTGCCTGCCGGCAGGGAGTCCTCTCTCCGGCACAATTAGTCTATTTTGGACTTCTTCATTTGGGGGGATTTTATTTAAAGCGATGCATCAAGTGCATCATGATTCATGTATATGACAGAACAACAAGTACCACGCAGGCGATCTCATTCAGGATCGCAACAGAGAGGAAGTTCTCGAAACAGCGTGGCAAAAGTACACAGAAATCGTCGTTCATCATCAGGGGGTGGACAACATCGAGGAGGAAATCAAAAAAACTCATTTCCTCCACGGTTTCAGGGTCAGAGTCGAGTTCGTGTTCCGGAGAATGCCAAGGGTACGGTTCGCATTATTCCAATTGGTGGATGCGAAGAAGTGGGACGCAACATGACCATATTCGAGTACGAAAATGACATTGTCATTTTGGATATGGGGTTACAATTTCCGGAAGAAAACATGCCGGGAATTGATTACATTATTCCCAACATAAAGTATCTTGAAGGGAAAGAAAAAAATGTAAAAGGTGTTATTTTTAGTCACGGTCATCTGGATCATATTGGCGCTGCGCCCATATTGCTCAAAAAATTGGGGTATCCACCAGTGATTGGGTTGCCACTTACTATTGAAATGATCAAGCACCGAGTGGAAGATTATAGTCGCAATGATTTGAAGCTATTGAAAGTGTTGCAAGTAAAGTCGCTGAAAGACAAAATCAAACTTGGAAAATTTACTGCCGGTTTTTTTCAAGTTGAACATTCCATCATGGATTCCGTTGGTACCACGTTGGAAACACCGCTAGGCACCATTATCCATGCCGGAGACTGGACCATGGAGCGTGAAGAAGATGGTAGTACGCATGTAAAATATACGCAGCTGAAAGATGTAAAACGGCCTAGTGTGCTGATGTTGGAAAGTTTGGGCGCCATAAAGCAAGGTCGGCATGCGACACACAAAGAGCTGTACGATAACTTGATCAGCATTATTCAAAAGGCAAAAGGACGCGTTATCATTGCTACATTTGGATCGCAAGTGGAGCGCGTGAAGTGGGTGATTACCGCGGCCGGAGAACTGGGGAAGCGTGTGGCACTTGATGGATATTCCATGAAAAAAAATATTGAGCTTGCCAGCAAGCTTGGATATATCAAGCCGGATAAAAAAACAATGATTGATATTCACAAAAGTGAGGATTATCCCGACGATAAGGTGGTGATTGTCTGCACCGGCGCGCAGGGTGAAGAAAACGCAGCTCTGAATAGAATTGTCAGTGGGCAGCACCGAACCATTAAGTTGAAAAAAACAGACACGGTCATTTTTTCTTCCTCTGTTATTCCCGGCAATGAGCGGACTATTCAGAGAATAAAAGATAATATTTATAGACAAGCTGACCATGTTATTCATGGTGATCTTATGGACGTGCATGTTTCCGGACATGCCACGCGTCAGGATATTATTGACATGATTGATCAGACAAAGCCGGACTATTACATGCCGGTCTATGCCAATCATTTCTTTTTGAAAGAAGCAAAATGGTTGGCCGAGGAACAAGGCTTTAACAGTAATAAAATTTTTGTACCGGACAATGGATCTGTGTTTGAACTTTCCAGCAAAGGGCTGACACTGCGAAAAGAAAAAGTGCCAACAGAGTATGTATTTGTGGATGGTTTGGGTGTATCGGATTCACAGCATGTGGTGTTGCGAGACCGGCAAGTATTGGCAGAGGAAGGAATGATTGTGGTTATTACCACGGTTGATTCTCATACCGGACAGTTGGTTCAAAATCCCGATATTATTTCTCGCGGGTTTGTTTTTTTAAAAGATAACAAACAACTGATTGAAGATGTCAGAAAAAAAGTAAAGAAGATGGTCGTGGAATCGGATCCGAAAACATGGGCGGACACAGATCAAATTCGCAATGATATTCGCGATAAAATCGGTCAGTTTATTTTTAGTAAAACAGAAAAGCGACCAATGGTGCTGCCGGTGGTGATTCGGGTATGATCAAAAAAATAAACGAGCATATCCTTCACGAGGATACATGGCAAAAAATTCATCTGGATGATGTTGCGTTGCCGGACGGAACTTTTGGTACGTATGCCTATTTGGATTCGGTTGCCGGCGCGTTTGTCATTGCGCAACGAGATGATGGGAAAATTTTAGTTTTGCGAGAATGGCGATATCCAATTCAAGGATGGACATGGTGTTTTCCAGCAGGAGGCGTTGAAGAAAATGAAACACCGCTTGAAACTGCCAAAAGAGAATTAAAAGAAGAAACAGGAGTCGAGGCAGTGCATTGGGACGACTTGGGTGATTTGCGAATAGACCCGGGTAAAAATAAACATACAGCACAATTTTTTTATGCGACAGGTCTGACAGAAGGAAAACGGGGCGCTCCGGAGCCCGGTGAACTTCACGAAGTGCACTGGTTGTCCATTGTTGAAATTGAAACCGCCATTCAGTCAGGAGAGATAAATAATGGCTGGTTACTCTCCGGCTATGCGAAGTTAATGGTGCGGCTACACTAATATCATACGTCTCTTGAAAAACTATACCCTCTGTGGTATAGTTTTTTTCGTTTATAGGACAAAACATGCCGTGGTGGTGAAATTGGTATACACGCCTGCCTTAGGAGCAGGTCCCTTCGGGGGTGAGAGTTCGAGTCTCTCCCGCGGCACACATTAGGAAGCTTTCGGCTTCCTGATTTTATACAAGAGGGGGAACACGTGAGCAAGCTGGGAAACATTTTGGCGGAATTGGATCAAGATACCCGCGTCCACACACTTGGGACGAGTCGCGACGATCATCGAACCGACTATGGAGACACCTACTGGTGGGAATACGTGTATGTGCATGTGGCACCGGCAAAGCCATTGTATGACGCGTTGTCACTTCAGAATCTCTTCAGCAAACTTCTGCCTGCCTGGAGACGGTCAAGCGTTTTGAACATTGTGGAGGATGAGCACGGGGGGTTAACTGTAGGCAATCTAGTTTTTGACGAACAGATTGGCATGCAGCATGTGACCCGTCATGTCACGCTGGCTGTGAATGATGCACTGCCGCTCATTCCCAACGGTTCGCTCCTGACAGATGATCAGCCGATCATGCGGCAGATTTGCGTGCGGCTGTATCCTGCGGTGTTGATTGCTGCCGAAGGGTATGCGCGAGGAAACATGCACATGGTGACGCGAGAACAGTTGTTGCGGTGTGCGCGAACCATGGACACACTGCAGTAGACTGTCTTGACATGCGGTGGTCCGCATGGTACACACAACGCAACGACTGTGCATGGAGCACAGAGGGAGTCATCTGATGAAGCGAGTCTTTTTCGCTGCTGTGTTCTTTGTCCCCATGCTCAGCATGGCCACTCCGCTCGATGGGCACGAGCAGCGGATGGCCGATGACGCGCGCAAAGCGCGCCAGTATGTTGCCAAGCAATGCCTGAGCATGCGTGCCGGGATTATCATCTCTGGCGTGGACGCGTTCGATGTGCTTCGTCTTCTCAGGGAGGCGGTGCCATGCTGCGTGGATCCCGACTTGCCGCAGTGCGGTGTGCCTGTCAAGGAGCACTTTGACAAAAGGCGCTTTGAAGAACCCGAGTGCCCCGACTGCTGATGCGGTCCGTGGCCTCTCCCCCCCCCTACAGGCTGCCACCCGGCGGCCTTTTCCATTATGTATGACAGAATCTTTATTACATGTTGCACAATATCATGAAGATATTCCTGTAATTGATTTGCATTATTTTAGTAATATTCAGTCCGCGCTGGATGAACTCGAAACACACTTATTTTTATTTAGCAGTGAACATACGTATTGTCGCATCATTCACGGAATCGGGAGCGGGGCAATGGCGCAAGCAGTGCACGATGTGTTGAAAAAAAATCCACTCGTTTTGGAGTGGATGGAGGAAGAAACCGGCGGCAGTTGTATTGTTCGGTTTTAGCAATTATTTGATATCGAACGCTGGATTCCCGCTTTCGCGGGAATGACAATTGCC
>PFCB01000027.1:6377-6560 GCA_002773135.1 Candidatus Magasanikbacteria bacterium CG10_big_fil_rev_8_21_14_0_10_47_10 | reverse complement strand
ACTTTATAATTGCTCTATTTATATTACTTTGGAGCCGTGTCCGATGTGCGCGACTCTGATTTCTTACACAAGATTAAAAAATTTGTATTATGGTGCAAGAGATCTAAAATTTGGTGCTGTAGAAAGTAATGTAAAGATATTTGAATCTAACTTATCCCTATTCAAGCCAAACATTTACTCGGG
>PFCB01000027.1:5766-6355 GCA_002773135.1 Candidatus Magasanikbacteria bacterium CG10_big_fil_rev_8_21_14_0_10_47_10 | reverse complement strand
GAATTGCTCAAAAATCATTTTGCAAACAAAAGACTTTAACTGTACTGCTGATTAAACTGAACATTTTTGTTGTTTATCAACTTTATAAGACCACTTACACCAGAATTCTGTGTAATTTCTTTGAATTCAGATCTTTGAGATAATATTGCACTAATTCCTTCGGCTATAATATCCACTATTTTCATAGAGTCTCCCGTCTTACTGGTTTTGACATGGTAGCCAATTTTAATTGGAGGTTTGCCATTGTGACGAATGATTTCAGTGTCAACAGTGTAGTCCCTATCACCCATTCTACGGACCTCCAAGATCTTGAATGTTTCATCAGAGTATTGTAGTAGGTTTGGAAGGTAGCTATAAAGAAGATATTTCTGGTAGCTATTGTAGTATTCATCTTTTTGTTTATCATTTAGATCTTTATAACTGGATCCTAGAACAAATTTAGACATCCACTTGACATTAAAATTAGTTCTCATTATTTCCATCATATGAGCAGCTTTTTGTTTTTGTGAGTAAGAATCGTTTCCTGCAACCTTTATCACATCATTTGCTACAAGGTTTATAAAACTTTTTACATTACCATCATCGGCAT
>PFCB01000027.1:0-5664 GCA_002773135.1 Candidatus Magasanikbacteria bacterium CG10_big_fil_rev_8_21_14_0_10_47_10 | reverse complement strand
AGGTCCCCCACCCATCTTGAAATGCCAATGCGCCCTGCCCGTTTCCGCCGTAGGCCACATATAAGGCGGTATCATATGCCAATTTACGCGTAAAATATGATGCCGCGTGCATCAAAGCGCCGAGGCTCGCATCGGTAAGTGATCCGGCAATGGTTTGTTTAATTTCCTGTTGCCTAAACAAAAAATCACGTTGCACCCACGCCTGCGCATCATAAACAACAGCTTGCGCATGCACAGGAGCTACAGGTAAAAGGACATTCCCAATAGTGCTCAATATCAAAACAAAAACCAATGCTCTGGCTTTTGCGTTTTGTATGTATGCCCGTACTTTCATACTTATTGGGTCACGTCCGGTACCACTATAGAGTTATCAATTGGTGCAACGTCTTGAAGTGCCGCATCATTTGCTTGTTGCTCTGCAACAAAATCTTGCACCAATGCCAACAACTCGTCGTCCTGTATTTGCGCCAGCTGATCTGCGGAAAATTGCCCTGTTTGCATTAGGAGCTGACGAATAGAATCTGCATCGCTCACAATGGCATTTAGCTGCTCTGGAGACGTTATCTGCGCAGCCGGGTTACCTTCGCCTAAGAGTGGCAAATTTGGTGCTTGCGGTGCATTTGCAGGATCCACTGCAAACAACCCACCTGTACTGGTTGCGTTTTGCCCAAGATTATCTACGTCGCTACACCTCTCTCCTTGCGGGCACAGTGGATCTGTTCCTGCATCTATTTCTGTTTTGTCTGGTATCCCGTCTGAATCCGTGTCTGATAAATACGGACTGGTGTTATAAAAAAATAATTCTTCATAATTGTTAATACCGTCTTGATCCGTGTCAATCGCTTGCAGGCGTACCTGATCGTCGGAAAAAAGCTGCGATATATCATCTGCCGGCTTGGCGGTAACCCGTGAAATAAACGGCCCATACAGTGTATTTCTCATTTGTAAAAAACCCAAACCCACCGTCAAAATGCCAAAAACAAGCAAAAGAGTAAACCCAACTTTTTGCTCGCGTGTGAGTCTGTGTTGATCGGCGTCGTTCATGGAAGAACTTGTGATCAGAAATTTGTATTAGTATACCAAAAAAAACAAAGCCCCACAAAGGGCTTTGGACGGGGATAAGTTTTGAGAAGGAGAGGAACAAGCATTTGGCGCGTCATTGCGAAGCAATCTTCCTCATCCATGGGATTGCCGCGTCGCCCCACTGCTTGCAAGCAGCGGGACTCCTCGCAATGACGAATTAAAACCCGACTGCGTCAGCACACTGGCAATGACGAACTAAAACCCCGACGGTGTCGAGACTTGCAATGCAGTCGTTTCCCCTCTTTATTGTCATCCTGAACCCGCAAGTTGTCATCCTGATATGTCATCCTGAACCCGCAAGTTGTCATCCTGATATGTCATCCTGAACCCGCAAGTTGTCATCCTGAATTTATTTCAGGATCTCAGGATCTCATCGCATCTCAAACCGTCGGGAATGCTGAAATAAATTCAGCATGACAACCTAGCATGACATTTCCATTTATCTCTTTTATCTCCTATCTCTCATACTTATCAAGAAAGACGACACAAGGCCACCAACAATCCCCAACGCCATATCGCCCATTGTGTCCGGCAAACCGGCTTGCATGTAGGTGCCCAGATATGTGTCTGCCAAATACTCGGCAAATTCCCAGCTACTGGCAACCAGTGCGACGACCGACACACTCAAAAAAACCAAAAGCCACACCGGAAGTTTATTTATGATGTTGACTCGTACCAGCTCTTTGTACACCAATACAGCAGTAATGCCTATGCTCGCCCCGCCAAAAAAATGCATGAGCATATCAAAATTTTGAATAACAACATACACGTTAAACACGACAATGGCAAATATATGAAAAGCAAAGAGCACGGAGGGTGGGATGAAGGCTTTTGATATATTTTTTATGGATATGTTCATGGAATCAATTAAAGTGCCTCTAGTATAACATCATCAAGCCACACATGCTGATTTGGAGGCTCAATAGCATTAATATCTTCTGGACCTAACCCTTCTGTGGGGACACCATCAATAAACACAGTATAATCAGCATCCACCAACATTTGTTCATAGGGTCCGACACTGGGCACTTCATACGAAAATCTGTCTACCAGCAGCACAAACCTAAAATCCGTATTGTTGATAATGGCCGGTGTTGTAAAAACCCGTTCATATTCGTGCCAATCGGATTGCGGGGTCAGATAGACGAGCGCTGATTCAAAATCATTATTGGAATCGCTATTTCCGAGGCGAGGGATAATGGTGGTATCGCTTTTATACCAAAACCGCAGTCGGTATTGTGTGTTGGGCTCAACGCGCAGCCGCGTTTGTTGAATACCCATGTTATCCTCGACCCCAATTGCGCGCGCTATGTACAGAGCTTGCAGCCCAGCGTGCGACTGATCTTGAACTTTTTGTTTTGTACCAATGGCACCATAATCTGACCATGAAGCCAAGTCAGGATCTTCCATATCACCGTCTAGCAGTGTCTCCGAAGCAAAAGACTCCAGCGTAACATCATCGAGAGAAAATTGACCGGTGGCGTTTGCACCGCTTCTCATAGTAAAGAAAAGTCGCATTTCCGAGCCAGCGTTCTCCGGAATCACAATCTGTCGCTGATACCAGCTCCATTCTCCGGCAGCGGTATGAGGCAAATCTTTATATATTCCCTCAAAGTCGCCTTGCCTACTAATATTCCGAATATTCAAGACCGGACGCAAGCGCTCTCCCACCGGAAACCGGTATCGATATCGCAGTAAATATGACGCGCCTTGTTCAATGCTAATGCTATTTTGGAATGTTCCGGCACTGCCATTAAAATGCTCGACAAACAAATATCTGTTGCCCGACTCATCTTGTTTTTCCAACATATCCGGCACACCATATGGTAACCAATACGATGTATGAGCAGCATCCATATTTCCATCACGAATCAACGATGGAGCCATAGTGGACTCAATAACTACATCATCAACAAAGACATCCCCATCACGCACTGAAAATACTAGCCGAAAATCACTGTCAAACGTATCCGGTATTTGAAAATACCGCTCATAATACACCCACCCACCTGTTGGTTGAGTTGTTGCAAATTGCTTATTTTCAAAATCTGCGTTCGACGTGTGAATTCCAAGTCGCACTCGGAAATCTCCTTTCACCAGTTTGTAATAAAAACCAAATTTATACCACTGTCCGGCGTGAACAGCCAATCCACGTTGCTGAAATCCACCGCCAGAACCGAGTGTTAACAAATGCATGCTTTGCAAGCCTGTGTGAGCATCAACGTTTTTTTCATACATTTGAAGTCCATATGAGCCCCATGAACCGGTCGCAGGCTGTTCCATGTTTCCGTCCAGCACTAGACGTCCATAATCAGCTAGATTTGTGAGCAACGTGTTTGCTCCATTTGTTGGATTGGTCAGATACACATCAATATCTCCATCTGCATCGACATCATGCAGCACCACGGCACTGAGTCGTGACTGAATTGCAGACAATTCGCTTTGCGCCTGAAGCACATACGCACCGTTTTCATTCATGTACAGACCATGCGCTTTTCCCAAGACATCAATCGCGATCAAGTCGGCATCATTGTCACCATCAAAATCTATCCAGCCAACCCGCGTATACATCCGCGGCTCAAGGGCAAGTTGCTCTGTCACATACTGCCCGTCTTGCTGCTGCACAAATACTGTTTGTTTACGAATCCCATGCAAAGCAATCACATCCGGCAATCCATCGGCATTGTGGTCTGCCACGGCAATATCATGAATAAGCACATTATTTAAAGTTCCAAAGGCCGGACTACGGTCATATCCGCCATTACCATTATTCAAAAATAAACTCATGCCCGCACCGGCAAACAACACGTCCGGCGCACTGTCACCGTTCATATCAATAACCAGTACATGAGACATCCGACGCGCTGCGGCAAACTGATGATCATTATCCTTTACAAGGGTACCATTCCCCTGATTTACATATACCATCACAGAACCAAATGAATTGCCAATCACCAAATCAAGATCAGCGTCTGCGTCAATATCCACCCACACGACTTCTTTGGAAAATCCCGGATCATTGGAAAATGGTTCAGCTATTTTTTCAAAATTTCCATTTCCGGTTCCGTGATATAACGCATTGTCAGCGCCATACTCAGCAACAAACACATCGGTCACCCCATCATTGTCGTAGTCAGCCGCCACAGCAGAAAGCGACATGTGTTCGCTCTCTGATAGCGAATGATTTGGTTGCAATACAAATCCACCGGCCTGATTTCTGTAATACACCGCGTTCGCACCACGCTTGAGTACCAGCAGATCGTCTATACCATCGTTATTCAAATCAGCAAACAACGCGCCATTGGAATTACCCGCTTCCTGATCAATTTGGCTGGGCGTAAAAGCAGCATCTGCTGCCGCTGGCAGGAGTGCGAGAGTGAGGAGTGTTGTGAGTGTGAGGAGGTGTTTCATGGAGAATCCTAATCGTTAAACAATCTCAATTCCCTGTATCAATTTTAAAACTGAATCACGATATTCTGCCTCCAATGAATCAAGATCTTTTTTTTTCCTATTTTTATAATCGGCGCTATATAGATCCTCGCTACCTGACTTTGGTATTCCTTCAAACTCATCCGCTATACCAATTAATTTTGCAAATGCTTTATTTTCCACAGTCAACCCAATTTCATGACCTATTTGGACAAGATTAAGTAAATGCTCCCAATATCCATTTGGATTCTTTTGTATACAACTAATTTCGTGTACCCATGATTGTTCAAGTGATGTAGCCATATACTTTTTAAACTTCTGCCTTATTTTTTAATAATTTTGCTCTTCAACTCAACAACTTCTCTAGTAACTTTATTTGTATAAAAATGTGGCTGATATTTTATACCTGATGGACTAGTGAATACACCGCTAGTAACATTCTTTGTCCATTGCTCCGCTTTACCCCCGTATTCGGAGGCAAGGCGACTAGCCTGACGTAAACTACCATCAACCCCATTGGCAATAACTTTACTCCCCTCTATTACTCCTTTTATTAGACCACCGTCGGTCGCATAGGGACTAGCATTACTCTTGCTATAGGCCTTTAAGATTCCTTTTGTTATTTGTGCACCAGTATCCGCAGCTATATCAGCACCCTTCACTGCGGCACTACCTTCTCCCAAGGTCATAATATCTATACCCAACCATACAGCTGCATCAACTCTGTTCGCCTCCTCACCCATAAAATTTGTCCCATCTGCTACCGCATGAATATTGGTAAGTGGTGTATGATCTAACATTGTCTTAAATGCTTTTGAGACACCCTGCAATTCACTTGAAATCTGACGATTCACTGAGTCACTTGTATTCCGAAGTCTGTTAAGACTTTCAGCAAATGCATATAATTCCCCAGTTACATCCACATACCTCAGCGGATTATTCCTCGAATATGCATATAAATTCAACGCCTGCGGATCGTCCAACATTTTTTCCGGGCTATTGAACGGCATCGGATCCACACTCACAAACCGTCCAATATCACTCCCGTAGTACCTTGCCTGCGCATAGTACAAGCCGGATTCGTCGTCGAGCTCGTAGCCGGTGAACTTTTTCTTTTCATCGTGGTCTGAGACTTGCTCATCAATACGGACT
>PFCB01000007.1 GCA_002773135.1 Candidatus Magasanikbacteria bacterium CG10_big_fil_rev_8_21_14_0_10_47_10 | reverse complement strand
TAATGATATATTCGCTTTCACCATCTCTATAATATTTGCGGCCTATCACAAGCTCGTCATAATCAATATCCGCGCGGCCATCACTGTTGTCAAGCGTCATCATAACACTGGCCATGCTCATTTGCCCTTTGCCTTCGGAACCGGAAAAAATAACGTCATATCCCTTTTTCCCCCGAAGCTGCTTCATACTCTGCTCACCCATAACCCACCGGATGGCATCGGATATATTACTCTTTCCAGAGCCGTTGGGGCCCACCACCACAGTAATGCTGTTTTTGGTATCTTTTGGGGGTAAAAAATCAAGAGTCGTTTTTTGCGCAAACGACTTAAAACCCTGTATGTCAATGGATTTGAGATACATAATGCCATCTAGTATAACAGCCTTGACAGTCTCAAACAAGTCCTGTAGACTAGCGCATCGGCTCTAATAGAGCCAAGACCATCAAGACGACACAAGCATCTAAACGTAAAACCTAAACGCTCAAAACAACACAAGAGTCTAAACAATTGTTTAGGCTCTGGGGTCTTGACCGTCTCGACCCTAATTATATATGAAGCATATTACCAAACAAATCCATGACGCAATTCTACACGCAGATAGAATTCTTTTGGTACCTCATAAAAACCCGGACGGAGACGCCATGGGGGCAGTCAGTGGGCTTGCCGGCTGGCTTGAATCAATGAAAAAAAACTACTCAATTTTTTGTGCGACCGACGTCTCAAAGCAGCTATCGTACCTCAACCCCGAAAACAAACTCATTGTAGATACAGCCATTTGGGATAAACCATTTGATGTTATAGTGGTGTGCGACTCAGGTGACCTGCGCTATGCCGGTGTAGAAGAATTAATGAAAAAACAACCCAATGCCACCATTATTAATATTGACCACCATATTACAAACGAACACTACGGTGCGCTCAATTTGGTTATTACCCACGCATCATCAACATCAGAAATTGTGTATCGCCTTTTAACACTCTGCCGCGCAACGATTTCTGCGGACATGGCAACCAGTCTTTTGACCGGCATTATTACGGATACGGATAACTTTACCAATTCGGCCACGTCGGCAGGTGCGATTGAAGTAGCCAGTGAACTTGTTGGTAAAGGCGCACGATTTGATTCCATCAAATATTTTATCTACAAAAACACCCCACTCACTGCCTTTCAGCTCTGGGGGCGAATTTTTTCACGCTTGACCAAGCACAACAGCTTGGGTATTGTGTATACCTATCTCAAACAAGATGATTTACTGGAATTTGACTTGGCTGAAGATGACATCTCCGGTGTGACTAATTTTTTGAATGCCATTGACGATGGTCATGCAGGCATGATTCTCAAAGAGCAAACCGATGGGACGGTGAAAGGCAGTTTCCGCACAACCCGCGATGATGTTGATGTGTCGAACATGGCCAAACACTTTGGCGGTGGTGGACACAAAAAAGCAGCAGGCTTCACCGTTGAGGGCCCTGTTGAGCAGGCGCTTGAACATATTCTTTCTGAATTAGAGGTTCTTTTTTCAAAACAAAGCATATTACAAAACACGCGACACTGGTAACGTGACACAATTGTGTTTGGCTATCAGTGTCGCGTGTTACGTCACCATTGTTATGTGTTCTGTTAATATCTGTTATACTATATTCACATAATATTTTATCCTATGCCTACAAATACACCGACAGCACAACATTTGATACCAACGGTTATTGAAAAGACGCACTATGGCGAGCGCGCGTACGATATATATTCTCGCTTGCTCAAAGATAGAATTATTTTCTTGGGCAGCCAAATTGACGATCATGTTGCCAACACCATGATTGCACAACTGCTTTTTTTAGAAAATCAAGATCCTGAAAAGGACATTAAAATATACATCAATTCTCCCGGCGGATCTGTCAGTGCCGGCATGGCGATTTACGACACCATGCAGTATATAAAACCAAATGTATCAACCATTTGCATTGGTATGGCAGCCAGCATGGCGTCAGTCCTTTTGGCTGCCGGTGAAAAAGGGAAACGATTTGGACTACCAAACTCAGAAGTGATGATTCACCAAGTCATGGGTGGAATGGAAGGACAAGCCAGTGATATCAAAATTCATGCGGAGCGGATTCTGAGCATAAAAGATAGATTGAACAAAATTCTTTCAGATCACACAGGGAAAAAACTGCAGGTTATAGAAAAGGATTCAGATCGTGACTACTTCATGAGCGCTAAGGAGGCAGTCGCGTACGGGATTATCGATAAGGTGATTGGGTAAAGTAAAGAATAAGGAATAAGGAGTAATGAATAGTAACGTTTTTGTCCGTTATTGCGAGGAGTCCCACCACCCACGAGCAGCGGAACGACGTGGCAATCCAAAATTTATTACAAATAAAAAACACCCGCCTTTTGGCAGGTATTTTTTTTAGCATATTGTTGAGCGCAGAGCGCTCGAAATCTGTATCCAAGAAGGTCAGTATTGGGACAGGTGCAAGTCGGAACCGGCACAGGCCGAACACTGACCTCCATGCTTGTCGTGGATACAGAGATATCCGCACTAGGTGGAAAATAATTCCCAACCTACACCGGATGTCTCTAAATCCTCGTCCAGCCCCGCAAAGATGAGCAAAGCGAATCTTACGCGGGGTCGTGGATACAGAGAGATATTGACAACGAGTAAACATCATCTCTATATCCACGGGGAGGATATTCTCGAGCACTGCAGCCATATCGTTCAAATTCTGAGATACGCTCGCTCAGGCTCAAGAGTGTGTTGTTTGATGAAGTCGTCTGATCATCTCACAACTGTGACGACGCCATACCATACCACACAACGATTAATATGTCAAGTCTGACACTGTGAACAACCTCATTTTTGGCTGAAATAAGCCAAAAATGATTCGCGCGGCCTGTAGGGGGCCGCGCATGGAAATGAGTCCGGAATCCCAGCAAAGGGACTCTACAGACTACAAGGAAAAATTGTCTGCCACCGGCTACGAGAGCCGGATAGGCGGGGGGGTGCAAGAGGGGGGCAAAGGAAGAACCGCGTCCTCATCGACCTCCTCCGAGATCTCGTCGGAGAACTGATCCGGGGGGGGCGCAGTCACAAGCAGTACTCGCCAGCCGCTGATCACCGCGCTCTGCGGCGTGACGCCACAGCCGAGCAGATCGAGCGCCGGCAGAATAGCCTCAATCACCTCTAGCTGGTGGTTCCACAAGGCGACCAGCTGCTTCATAACGGGCCTATCCGTCAGGCACACGATGAGGTTGAGAGTGGTGCCGGATCGCCCGAGCATGTCCCGCGCGATCGGCGCGATCTCTGCCACGACCTGCCGGTCGTTCGGCCAGCGGCTCGGCTGATCGCCCGCATCCGACTCTACCAGGACATCTGTGCTTGTGACCTCGTACGCTCCCCCTCCGTAGGAGAGTACCCAGGCCTCGCCGCGCACGCGCCGCCGGTACTCGAACCTCAGCGCCTGCTCCAGGCACGTCAGCTCGACCAGACGCTCTGCGTTGTAAATCCCATTGAGCCAATGCTGCACCAGCTTGGCTCGAATCGTTGGCTCGTCCAGGCACTGCTCGAGCGTCTTGCCCAAACGCTCCGGGACGAGCAAAAACTGTGCCACGCGGCGCAAATCGTCCACCGTGTGCGGTGGCGCGACCGGACCGCTTTCCTTTTTCTTCATTTTCCCCTCTTTTTGCGGGGCACCGGCCCCAAAATCGTGGGGCCACCGCGGCCACCACATGCCCAAGGGGCAACAAGCAAATGTAGCTGTATTTAGCGCATTTGTCAAGTTTACCCCCTGTGGACAAAAAAAAGAGCCAAACAACCAGATACAGAATCCAGACAGTCAAGATTCTAGAACCTAAACAATTGACTGGATATTTTGAATAATAAAATAGAGCCTAAACAAATGTTTAGACTCTCGTGTTGTTTTGACCGTCTTGGCCCTTATTCCAGTACTATGAGTCCATCCTGCTTCAAATCACTCAGCAACTGCTCACTCTGGTTTTTTTGAGCGGCAGAATCAGACTCCGAAGAAGTCTCCGGTGTGATGCATTCCTCCCCCTCTGGGCAGGCGGGGGCGGCATTTGGGTCAATCCCAACCAAGCAAATCTGTGGTAATGGCCGGTAGTGGCTTTCAAAAATTCTATTTTCCACAGTGCCGTCTGCTAGTGTTCTCGTATAGGTAAAACTGGCATCTGCGCCGGTATAGGCATGTTGGCACTCTTTCACGCCCGGAGCCAATTTTGTTGTTTCAATAATTTTTGTCTCGCCATATCCAATCCACCGCTGCACAACCGGCGGCGAGTATGTCCCTTTTCTTCCATCATTGGTACCCCAAAGCGTAAACCGGAGTTCTTGTTTTGATTCATCCATGACCGTCTGAACAAGCACATGATGACCGGTGTCATTCAAAAAACTGAAATCCGGAGACGGCTCATAAATAGTGGCGTCCGTGCCGGGCAGACCGTTTGATAGGTCATTATAATAGTTGACAACAAGTGAATGATTCCGGCGTTCAGTGATTGGCATGCCTGACCTCATTGCCATGCGAAACAGCGTCGTCCCGATTTGACACAAGCCCCCGCCGATTTCCGGCTTGATCTCGTCGCCTTTTATTACGAGTTCAGGTAAATAACCACCCTCGATTGTATATGGTTGTGTCTGTTCAATGGCAGAAAATTTTTCACCGGGTTTAATAATGACGCCATTGAGCTTGCGGACCGCGTTTCTAATATTTTTTATTCTATTCCCCGGACTGCCCGCGTAGCTGGACACACCTGTCCCAAGCACTTCTGTAATTCCCAAGTCATTGATTTCACCCGTACTCACCATGGGCTCCACCGTCTTTACCGCAGCCTGAATTGTCGTTGCGATGCCTTCATCATGCAAGGTTCTATCGGAAATAGCCTTGTTAATACGGTCATATGTGGCGTCAACATCCAACGTCACGCCGGCACGAGACCCCTGAAACTCTGTTACACGACCCGTACCACTAATCTGAAACTTTGCGTCCTTTGCTTCCACCGTGATATCGGGCGAAACTTTTTCAAATAAAAATGTTTGAACCCGTTCCTTATTGAGTCCAAACACAAAGGTATCATTCTCCACGGATTGAACATCAAGCCAATCAGCAACATCTCGTGAGGTAATGTTCCATCGGTGAGGAATACCCAGGCTATCTGAAAACTCAATCACAAGTCCGTTATGGTCAAGCACTTGCTCCAATCGTGACACAATAGACGCGACATCCGGTTCACGGATGGACGGCTCGGTCACCTCCGGAATCAATTCTATCTGCGGAGAACTTAGCATCGACCAGCTGTCGATCAATTGGTCAACAACCCCGTCATAGCTATATTCAATACCCATCGATGAGGTGACAATCTTGTAAGCAAGGGGCTGAACCGTATCTATACGGACACCGGCATTGACCGCTTTTTGCTCAAATGGTGATACGTAATCCGACAGCGTTGAAAGGATATTCTCTTCGGCAGCGGAAATTGACCGAACGCGCACAGACGGCTGTTGGACTCGTGCTCTTAATACTTCTCCTGCACGCGTAAAAAAATTCCCTGTCTTCCCATAGGCAATATATCGATCCACTTCCGCATCAATGTCAATGACCATCAACTCGTATGACGTTGTTTCTGTCGCAACCACCGGATACATGACAAAATCTTGTGTCTGCCCGTCCGGTCTTTTCACAAAAAAATGGAATCCGTCCGTTACCAGCTTATCATTCATGTCTTGCAAAAAAAATTTGAGTTCTTCGCGGTCCATGCCACCAATTGGCACGTTTCCAATGTGCAAACCAGGAACAACCACGCCGGCGTAGCTATTTCCATATGCGACCAGGCCTGTGACAGTAGAACCCAACACAACAAAAATCACAAGCAAGGTGAGCCACACTCGTTGCCACCTTCTGTGTTTTTCCGGATGCACTACTTTATCCAACTGTTCATTCATAAACGCAGTTACTCTTCAACAATAGTTACCTGGATTTTTTTATGGGATTGTACCTTTGGGATACGGACAATGAGCACGCCATTTTTGTATTCCGCATGAGCCAAATCTCCTTTTACATCAACCGGCAGCACAATACTCCGAGAAAATTTTCCCCAAAAGCACTCATGATAAAAATATTCCTGTGGTTCAAGGGGATTATACCGTGCACCACGAATCGTCAATAAATCGTTATGGACATATACTTCCAGCTGGTCGGGCATTGCGCCGGCAAGGGTTGAAACGATAATAATATCTTTTTCATCCTGCGCAACATCAATGGCAAGCTGCCCTTCCGGCTCGGCGGATTCCCAGCCAACAGTATCAACCCTGTTCTTTTCTGTCGGGACCGCGGCAGCACCGTCTCTCTCATTATCCAAAATCATCTCAAAAACAGTATTTGGTTGTGGATCAGATTTTTGCATATTGAGCGTAGTATAGCAAAATTGTTACATTTGCAACACTGGGTACACATAAAAAACCTCAATCGGAGGCCTCACAACTGACTTTTATTCACAGCCATTTTCAAGAAAAAATGTTTCAACCAGATCTGCTAACAAAATTCCTTGTAAAGCGGAGGGAGTGGGATTCCTGCCTACCGGCAGGCA
>PFCB01000012.1:6920-8393 GCA_002773135.1 Candidatus Magasanikbacteria bacterium CG10_big_fil_rev_8_21_14_0_10_47_10 | reverse complement strand
GCCTGCCGGCAGGCAGGTATACCATTTCACCACCCGCGCATAGTATGTTTTTCTTGATCCATTCTTTCCCACAGCCAGACTTCAAGTACTTTTCTCGTGTACGAGCTGCTGGCCTTGTTTGATACTGTTCCACATGGATGAGCAAAAAAGGCCTATATGGAGCCGTCACTCGCTGCTTTCCTCGCTGATGCTCCGCAAAACGACGATCAACGTGATTCGTCAAACCGACATAGATATAGTTCCGTTTTAGGCTCTGCAACACGTATACATAATACATATTCCCCTCCCACGCAGCTGGCGTGCCTGCCTGCCGGCAGGCAGGTATACCATTTCACCACCCGCGCATAGTACGAAATACGAAATTACGAAAAATAGGGGCAAACAATTTCGTAATTTCGTATTGTTCGTAGTTCGCACATTATATCTTTTCGTAATTTCGTATATTTCGTATTTCGCACTAAAAATGTCTTTCTTTCCCAACAATCATATGCACGCGACCACGCGCGAGTCTGATAGTCACTTTTACCTCTTTTGACATGCGTCCGTCGGCTTCCATTTCAAACGGCTTCTCGCTCCACACAGTCATTTCTTCAAATGGAAATATGCTTGGCTCTTCATACCGTGCTTTTAGGATGCCACGTTTTTCAAGCGGACGCAAAAATGCTTCCAGCTTGCCATCTTGCGGATGTACAACAAATTCCTTCTTTTTGCCATCTTTCCAAATAAATGGCTGCAAGTTGCACACAACCAATTCCATTTTTCCACCTTTTGATGAAACAGTAAATCGCTCATCATACTGAACACTGATATCATGCGGAAATATATGCAATTGTGAAATGAAATATCGGTTGTTGGCCCAGCCAACATCCAATTTTACCTTTCTTCTTTTTGATAACACCTCACAACTCTCAAAGCCTACCGGAATGCCAAGAACCTCAGCGATGCTGTTTCCTGTACCAACCGGTAAAAAACCAAATGTTACTTGACTCGTGGCAGCACGCGACAAAATACGGCCAAACGTTGCATCATTTCCAACGATAACAACTGTTGTGGCACCTCGCTGCAATTCCTCTTCTACCACGGCTTGCGGATTGGTAAACTGCTGAAGCCGAATGATTTTACCAGCAATGCCAAAATCAGTCAACCGTGTTTCAATTTGTTTGAGAACGGGATCAAATTGCTTGAGTCGTAAATAATCGTCGTACAAATACACGTACATACAAAGACAGAAAAACAGTAAACAGTCAGCAGTGAATAGAAACGTATTCGCTTATCTTTTCACCCTTTACTATTTACTGTTCTGAAATCAATGATACCTCTTTTAAATATTCCACTACTCAGATACAGTGTCCAACTCTTCATCATCTTCCATTTCAACTCGCTTTGTTTTGGATACACGTTTCTTGGCAACACCAACATCTTCAATATCAATACCTTGCATAGAAACCTTTCCATGCAATAGTGCGCCTGCCG
>PFCB01000012.1:0-6879 GCA_002773135.1 Candidatus Magasanikbacteria bacterium CG10_big_fil_rev_8_21_14_0_10_47_10 | reverse complement strand
ACAAGCGCCGTGCCGGCCTTCACGTTTGCTAATATTTTTGCGCCTTCGACTACAGTAAGTTGACGGGAGGTTTTGACACTTCCCGCCACTGAACCTTTTACCACTATATTTCCCTCTGAGGCAAAATCACCCTCAACGTGCACAGATGGACCTACGACGGTCTCTACATCATCGTGCTGAGGCTGTGCATCATATGAAAAAGAGGATTCTGTTGGTTTTTGGAACATACAAAATTCTAGTACTAAGATACAAGCAAGTATACGTTATTTTCTAGCACTTGGCAACTCCGGTTTTCCCCCTTTTCCGACCCTTTTTTTTGCCTTTTCTGCTTCCGTCAAAGCGCGCTTTGACGGAGCCAGTGGAACGAAAAATATAAACTCACTCCCTTTACCAATACCTTTACTTTTTGCCCAAGCTCTTCCACCATGAGCAACAACAAACTGCCGCACCACATATAACCCCAATCCAGTTCCTTGCACATCACGCATCACATGTGGTGATCGATAAAATTTAGAAAATAGATTTTCAATGTCTTTTTTATCCAATCCGGCGCCACTATCTTTTACACTGACCGTAACGCCGGCAATACTACTAAACGCACTCACCAAGACATGTGACCCATCCGGCGAATATTTAATAGCGTTATCAACAAAATTGTAAATGCAATGTCGAATTTTATCTCCGTCTGCTGTTACTTGTGGAAGCTTTCCAGCTTTTATATCAATGATAATATTTTTCTTATTTGCTATTTGCTGTAACTCTGTGACGACGTTTTTTATAACATCATTAATATTAAATGGCTCAAATGTAAATTGTGTTCGCCCCTGCTCAATCCGACTAATGTTTAAAAATTCATCAACCAATTTAATCAAATGTTCATTACTTTCATCCATGTTTCCCAAAATATGTTTCATTTGCTTGGTTACGGGGCCATACGCACCATCCACCATCAGCTCTCCGTATCCTTTAATAATTGAAAGTGGTGTTCGCAGCTGATGCGACGCGATTGAAATGAACTCTGTTTTCAATTGATCAAGTTCCTTCAGCTTTTCATTTGCTTTCTCAAGTGAATCCGCAAGCCGCGAGACTTTCTTTCTTTCCTCAATTTCCTTGAAGACATTTTTAATAAGAAGCAGACCAAACAACAGTACCAAGATAAAAACAGTTGATCGATACACAACGGCAAGTCTTGTATTCGCCAATATCACCTCAGAGAAAGAAACAATAGCCAAAATAAATGTCAAAATTTCGGTTGAAATAAGCTTTGCATTAAAGAGCCGGTGCCGCATAATGGCATACGCCGTAAGAAAAATAAATGGAAAAAAGAAAACAGCTGCAAGTGGAATAAACCGCACATACAAAAAAGTAAGCGGCAAAATCATGTTATAAATCAATATCAGCAACAATGAAAACGTTGCACCCAATAGGACTGTTTGATACTTCTTTTTTTGTCCCTTTGATGCATCCCGCGTTTTTTTGAACAAAACAACAAGTGCACTCACAACAAGAAACAGCGTCGTCATACCGAACACCGGTACCATGGGGCCGATGGTGGCCACAGAGGCTTCGCCTTCGCCGCCCAAGACATCAATTGCCGGAAATACAAATGGCGTAAGTGTCAGCATGGAGACAAACAAGGTCCACGGCAACAAGTACATGGCTTCCCACTTATGAAGATGCAACTTTCTGTCCGGAAATACACGAAACAACAAATAAAAACTTAGCGAATGCCACACTGCGGCAAATATGGTAAACCGCAAAAACCAGATAGTAAATTGTGGATCTTTAAAATGATAGTAAATGTAATTGACAATACCGTAAAGGATTGTCATCAAGGCAAAGAACAAAAATGCTTTATTCGTGTCGTTATTCTTGTTACTTACATACACACCAAAACCAAGCACCCCAATGGCTGCGACAGTAATTCCAACGGAAAAAAGATCTAGATTTGTAATAATTTCCATGACAGGCTATGAATAACTACGCTATGTGCTGCGTTTGAGATAATGACCCGTATTTTTATAAAATGTGATATCAGTACTCTCGGCCATAAGTTGCTCTTTTGTCGAATATCGCAAATTGGAGAATACAGCACCACTCAGCAGCGGAGGAAATTGCCACCCTGTGACAGTTTGCGGCAAGATATGTGGGAAGCTTTTGTACCCATCATACTCAAGTACGGTCCGTGCGGCATGTGTTGCAACAATATCAATCCTATTTTTTTCATCCCGATTTAAATGATGCTTAAACAACGAATGAAATAATATATCAAATTGCTTGGAGCCAAACATTTTATCAAGTTCAAAAATATTATTTGCACATAGTATAGCAACAAATTGACTCTTCGTCTCATCCATGATCGCGCGGACACTAGCGTCACTAAGTGTTCCGGTTACTTCATGAATTTCGAGAGCAGGTTTGAGTGAGGCCAAATTATCTCTTGCAACTCTGCGTGCTGCATCAGATCTATCGCATCCAACAAAACATACCCGGTGCGGATAATTCCTTTGTTTCAAGGTTTGCATCACCTGTCGCTCGACCTCCATTCCACCACTGCCGAAATTAACAATGTGCATTTCGCACTGCCCAGCAGTAACTTCTGCAACAATTTTTTCAACCAGTGGCGCAATAAGACCTGGAAACGGTTTTTGTTGCAGTGCTACCAATTTTCTATGCATTTGCTCATCCCAACGAAAGAAAGGAAAATCACTCAATTCAATAAGCTGTGTTCCGTCGAGTTTTTTTGACCTCGTAAACAGCCAACGCACATATGCAGGAATAGATTTCGAATGCTCAAAAAAAATGATATTTTCTTTGACAGCATACTGATTTTGGAAAGAAGAGTCTCCTTCCAGTGAACGCAAATCAGCAAGTATTTGCCGCAACTGCTCGCGACGGTCGCTTGGAGCTTGTGGCTCGACCGGCCCACTGCCAACCGACGGCGATGAAACATATTGGGCATGAAGACGCTGCGATCGAGCGCTTGGAGCATCACTCTCGCCAATACGAAACAAAAAGACCGCGCGTTCAGTATCCTTGGCCTTCAACAAACGAGCAATGGTTGCGTATGACTGTGTAATAAGTGTTTTGTGAGTGTCTGAAAATGACACTCCTCCATCTCCGTCAATTCGGTGCTTCAAAAAAAGGACACCGGTAATCGGCTGGAAACTTAAACCAAGACGCGTAGCGGTAAGCCACATACGTTGCATCATGCGTCCGGCGTCAATATATGATTGCGGTGATGCGGAATTGACAAGAACACCGCCGACAAGTGGCGCGGTTTGAAAAACTTTAACATTTTGTTTTTGAATATTTTTTGCAAAACCAATTTTGTTCAGGATATTGAGGATTGGCCAGTGCTTAAACAAACGAAATGCTTTTTGTGCAGGTGGCGGTAGCTCCAACGTCTTTATATACATTCCCAATTTTCTGCTATCATCCTCAGCTTCTGACCAGTTAATGTTTGAGAACAAAAAACCATGCATTGTTTTATTTTCAAATAATATACGGTCACTGGCACCTGCCGCTTGGCAGAGTGCATTTTTTGACTCTTTATCTTCTATCAACACTGCGCGTGCACTTTTTTCCTGTGCAGCCACCGCAAGCAGTGCTTGTCGCTCTGCAATGGTAAGTGGTCTGCCATTGTAGGGTTTTCTATTGGTTGTTCTGCGAGAAATATACTCGTGCGTGGGCTGCCGACGGATCTCTGACGGAGTGAGTGTCACGCGCGCAACATGATTTTCATTTTGATGATTGGGAAACAGCTGTATATGCGCTTCATACCCGTTTGCATTTGCACTCAATACCACATTTTCAATAAGCGCACCATGTGCCATTAATGATCCCTGTTGCGCATAATTGTATAAAGAGACATCACGATTTGGCAGATTGTAAACATCAAATCCGTCCTCACGAATATAAAACTCCCACGGCTGTTTATTTTCTCCGGATGGCGCACAAATCCCCTCTGCAATCACTTTTTCAATAATGTCTTTCATAAAATGGTGTTACAATCTTTTTTTGGCAACAGTACTCCTGTCAAACACGTGATGCCCATGTTCATAAAAACGAACCACAGGGGCCATTTTCATTCCTAACGCACGAACACAGTCAGCATACTCGGCATTCATTGTTTGAAGCGCAGAAAAAAAATGGTGTTGCACACGCTGAACCGCATTCTCCGAAATACGCATGCCCTGCTTCATCTCTATATGAATAACAAACTCTTCATTATATGTATCATTGTATACCACTTCATGCACAAATCGTCCGGTAACTCCCGACAAAAGGACTGGATGCTCCAATATTTTTTGAATATTTTCTGAATAGATATTTGCGCCATTCAAGACAACTGTCCCCTGTCTGCCATAGAGATGGACAAATGGAAGCCGCCACATTCGGGCGGATGAATCACATTCTTGACTCCATTCAATCACAGATCCCCTATCATGTATATTATAGCGTATTGTTGGCATTCCTGCATTCGCAGTAAACACCAACTCATCGCGCACAGTTTCAATAAATCGGAACCCTGGTATATATTGAAATACAAATGAATCTACTGTGTCACTATGCTGTTTTTTATACGCAATGGATGCCGGTGTTTCATGCGCCAAAAAACCCATATCCGTGCAACCATACAGCCCAATAACACTGACAGGATTTGTTTCTCCGATTGCCGCAAGCATGTATGAACGCCACTCTTCAAAAAAACCGCCGCCTGAGAGAATAAGACGGATAGAATGAGCTGACCAGTCAAAACCATGCCGAGAGAGTTCGTCTACCACTTGCTTGATAAACCCAGGATGACCAAAAAAAATAATTTGCTCATACTGCGGATGAAGCTGCTGCACAATAGCAACAACATCTTCAAGATTTTTGCCGGGGGTCACCATGGAAAACGGATACTGTTTGGACAACATACCAGCAATAGACTGCGCTGTAATCATACCGGCAATATGTATGCCAAACGAAAAACAGACCACCATAAGGGTCTTTTTTTCATGAATATCATACAGCCCCCGCAACATAATATCGTGCAGCAACACACTATGTTCTTCTTGCTCAACAAAGCGAGCCCACATGCTGGGGGCACCTGAAGTGCCGGAGCTATACGAAATAATGGAACCTGAGGCTAATTGCCCATCCCAACTCAATTCACTCAGCGAGTACTGACGAATATATGAATCTTTTGTCGTGATGGGCACAAATGATTGAAAATCTTGAATGGTATGAATACGCGAATGATCAACATTATGCTTTTTCAAGAAATGTTTATATGCCGGAACCCGCTCAGCTGCTTCATGAAACGTTTGAAGTGCTTGAAATTCACCCTGAGATTGCCAGAATGCGGCTGGCTGCGAACCCAGTGCCGAAAGCGCCTTGGTTGTATCAGAAAATAGTCGCATTACAATGATCGTTGCAGGGTTGTCTCAACCGGGTCAACAATCCGGCCCTCCAAAATCATATTTTTTATTTTTTCAATATCTGCGGTCATAGGCCGATCAACAGAAAATGTTGGAACGAGTTCTCTGACAATACGGTAAACTTGTTCAGATATTGGCCCTACTTGTGAGATACCCCGTTCTTCAAATGCCTCACACGCGGCTAATAATTCGACTGCCAAAACGTATGAAATTCTTTCTTTGATATCACGCGCTTTTCTTGCGGCGATAAGTCCCATACTGACTACGTCTTGATTCTCAGCATTGGATGGAATGGACTGAATAGAAGCCGGATTACACAGTGTTCGGCACTCTGCGATAAGTGAAGTTGGGATATACTGCGCTCCTTCAAATCCACATCGCAATCCTGATTTTCCGCGTGCTAAAAACGGTGAAAGACCACCACTTCTCCCCGCATCCAGCATACGGTTGAGCCGACGTTCTGAAATGATTCCAATTTGAGTAAGTGAAATGGATAAGACATCCATTGGAAGTGATAATGTTTGCCCATGGAAATTTGCCCCTTGATAGGATATGTCAAGATCCGGAAAAATAAGCGGATTATCATTTG
Source organism: Candidatus Magasanikbacteria bacterium CG10_big_fil_rev_8_21_14_0_10_47_10 (assembly GCA_002773135.1). Taxonomy (GTDB): domain Bacteria; phylum Patescibacteriota; class Patescibacteriia; order Magasanikbacterales; family UBA922; genus 1-14-0-10-47-10. The sequence goes on along the minus strand of PFCB01000012.1, from coordinate 864 downwards.
AAGAATTCATTTCCGTTTCCACACGCGCGGTAATGTATGCTAGTGCATCACGAACCGCGCCAATCACTTGTGGCGTGGCACGCAATGAATATGCATTCTGAATCTGCAAGCCCGTGTCTGTCACATCGCCATTGGTTTTCATTGTTGCTCGCAACTCTTCTTGAATTTTATTCAACATCTCGGCGTTCCATACAAGTTTGCTGCCTTCCAATAAATCTCGCAAATTCCTTGCTGTCTGAATTTGACCCGGATGCGGTTTTAATTCATGCCCTTTCGGATGAAACGGTTCCAATGATCCGCGCAGCGCCTCAATGGAAAGTGCTGATATAATTTCAGCCGATTTTAGCAGCGTCCAGGCATCATGCACTTGCAATGAGCCCACTCCGGTCATCATGGTGGTGCCATTGATGAGCGCAAGCCCTTCTTTTGCCACAAAACGAACCGGTGTCAATCCTGTCCGCTCAAACGCATCAGCAGATGGCATCACCTCTCCTTGATACTCCACAGTTCCTTCTCCCATGATAGCTAGTGCAATATGCGCAGACGGTGTCAGATCACCGCTTGCCCCAACAGAACCCCACTGCGGTACTTGCGGATGAATACCATGATTCAACATGGATACAAGCAAATTGGCAACATCCACTCGAATGGCAGAATATCCTTTTGCAAATGCATTCATGCGCAGCAGCATAGCAGCGCGAACTTCCTCAGCGGAAAAAACAGGACCAACATTTGTGCTATGACTGCGAATCAAATTCTCTTGCAAGTCTGTCTGATACTTTGACGGAATAAGCGTTGAAACCATTGGTCCAAAACCGGTTGTGACACCATAAATAATTTTTTCATCCGCAACCCAAGAATCCA
>PFCB01000033.1 GCA_002773135.1 Candidatus Magasanikbacteria bacterium CG10_big_fil_rev_8_21_14_0_10_47_10 | reverse complement strand
CCAATTGGTTAATCCGCCTAGGCGGACTCTACCACTGAGCTACCTTCGAATTTGATTCCAATTGGTTAATCCGCCTAGGCGGACTCTACCACTGCCTGTCCCGATAGCCGAGTGTAACGAGGCCTATCGGGAAGCTACCTTCGAATTTCGACATATCCTGCTTGCTCGGCGAAACCGAAGTGCAACGAGGCGTAGCCGAGCTCGGGGACAGGGATTCGAACCCCGATAGCCAGGACCAAAACCTGGAGTCCTACCTTTAGACGATCCCCGAATGTGAGTCAGCGAAGCGACTTATGTTCGCAAATAGCTGCGCATTGCCAGGCCGGTGGTACTCAGTGTTAGTAGCAACACACCGCCAAACTCCGCTCCAGCGATCGCTAGTATATTTGAAGAAAAGTAATTTGTCAAGAATGATTGCGTGCTAAAAATAACATCAATATACTTATCCAAAAAGGCCAAACCTCCATACAATACTACTCCTATGACAGCCACGCTAATGGTAGTAAAAATAAGCGCCTGAATCAAATACGGGCCTCTGACAAACCAATTTGTCGCGCCAACAAGTTTTTTTATGGCGATCTCTCTTCGCTGTGTGTATATCGCCACGCGTATTGTATTAAAAATCACAAAAAAAGCGATAACCACAAAAAAAGCGCTCAAGACCAAAACAGCCTGTTCCAGTTGCCGCGTAATCGTATCAATCTTTTCAATGGCCTTTTCCGTATCGGCAAATGTTTTTGCCTCTATGATAGACGCGTACTCGGGGATGCTAAGCGCTGTGATTATCTTTTGATAGTCTTGCGGTTCCCGTGTTTTTATCACCATTGTCGGCCCCAACGGGTTCTCACCCAATTCATCAAGAGACGCAATTATCTCCGGATTATCCTTATGCGTCACGCGAAATTCTTCCAGAACCGCATCTCTGTCATAATATTCAACATCAGTGACTTCGGGAAACGAGTCAACGTACGACCGGACTTCCTGAACTTGTTCCTCATTCACCTGATGGTTAAAATAGACGCTTACATCAATTTGATCCTTCACAGTCACAACCGCCTGGCGTGTCATGGCTCGGACAATCAGCAGGGTATTCACAGAAAGCAGCATCAGCACCAAAATCAGTACCGTCATAAATGACAGACTGATATTTCTTGCAATATCCTGAAGGGCGAATTTTATAATACGTAATATGGATACCATAGGCTAGAGCTGATATTTTCCCTGGTGTTTGTCCACCACAATTTTTCCATCATGAAGCGTTACCACCCTCTTATGAAGGTGATTCACAATATCTTTGTCATGCGTGACCAAGACAATGGTCGTGCCAAAATCATTTATTTTTTTTAAAATTTCAATTATCTCATGGGAGTTGATCGCATCCAAATTCCCGGTCGGTTCATCCGCCACTAAAATTTTTGGTCGGTGCACCAACGACCGAGCAATAGCGACACGCTGTTGCTCTCCCCCTGACAACTGATGCGGATACCGACCCGACTTGTGTGCTAATCCGACAATATCAAGCACCCGCGGGACAACATCTCGTATCCGCTTGTATGGAGCGCCCGCTACCTGCAACGCAAAAGCAACATTTTCATGGACTGTCTTTTTATTCAACAATTTAAAATCCTGAAAAATAACGCCAATTTGCCTTCGGAGCAAGGGAATGTCCCGAAAATGGATACGGCTGATATCCCAGCCGCCAACTTCAATATGCCCCTTTGACGGTCGCTCCTCTGCAATAAGCAATTTTATCAGCGTGGTTTTACCACTTCCGCTCTGTCCAACAATTGAAACAAATTCACCCGCCCCAACATGCATGCTCACATCTTTGAGCCCAACACTGTCTCGCGTGTATTGCTTTGTTATTTCTTTCAACGTAATCATACAAAAAAAAGTATACCATATGACGGTTATCAAAAAAAGAACCGGTTGGTTCCTTTTTTTTGACGACGGTCTCCGGCCGGTCACCCGCAGGGAAAACCCCGGGCCGCCATAATGTCGTACGCTCTATTTTTGTTTCGTTGTGAGCCATCTCGGGGGATCGAACCCCGGACCTGCACGTTACGAATGTGCCGCTCTGCCAACTGAGCTAAGATGGCCTAAGAAGGCTTCATTGTAAGTCAAACCGAGGCATAATGTCAATCGCCGGTTCCTCATACGGATGCACTTTTTTCACAGCGATGATCACCCTTTCAACATTGTCTCTATGACAGATGGCTTGAACCACGCTTTCTTCCACCTGTTCGAGTTTCCCAAGCGTCCCAATCGCGGGGTGAGATCCGTCGAGCGGAATAAATCTTCCGATTGCACGATACGTTCCCGAACAATATGAATACGTTCCTTGCCGCCCTGCACCATGCTTCCCAAAAGCATCAAGAATTGCCGCCTCGTTTGCTACCGGCACGGCAACCTGTATTTTTACATATTCTGATTCTACCAGCATAGAGCGGGACACGAGAATCGAACTCGCGCTACCAGCTTGGGAAGCTGGTGTACTACCACTATACGAGTCCCGCGTGAAGCAGGGCTGTACTGGGTGCACAGCCCTGCTTTATTTCATAAAAAAGAAATCTACTCGAGAACGTTTACGCCATCAGTACCCGAAATTCCATCTTCACCTATCACTGCGGGAGTCAGTTCATTTTGTCCTTCCGGTTGCGCGGCCTGGGCAAATGGATTATTGATCGGGATTAAAATTTTCACCTCTGAATTACGAAATCGATCGTCCATATATCCGAGAAAATCCTTGGAATCTCTTTTCTCATCAAGCCGAATAATGTGATAGCCGAATTCACTCTTAACAGGCTCCTGTGAAATCTCTCCCGGCTCCATACCAAAGGCTGTCTCTTCAAAAACAGGGACCATGACGCCGCGACCAAACCATCCCAAATCTCCGCCTTTATCCTTTGTCGCGTCCGAGCCAAATTCAGCCGCCAACGCAGCAAAATCTTCGCCGTTGTTTAGGCGATCAATAACTTCCTGCGCTTGTTGTCTGACAATGCCATCTTCTGTTTCGTCTTCAACAGGGAACAAAATGTGACTGGCTCGCACCTCTTCAAACGTTTCAAGACCGCTAATGCTCGCTGCTGCTTGAAACGCTTCCTGAACTTTTTCCTCGCGAATGATGGGAACAACAACTTTTTGTATGTATGTGTCCAAATTCCATCCGTACATATTTTGCACCTCCGTCTCAGCAGCTTCTTCGTTATCAAACGTTGCAATGATTTCATCGCGTCGAGCTTGTATATCTTCCGGTGTCACGGTTACATCCAGTTCCTTTGCGACCTGCTTCACCAATTCAGCCGCAAGCAGTCGGCTGATTGTCATATCAGAAAGCTGACCATCATTGACAGCACCAAAATCCTGAGAATTTGCAAAAAATGTTCGCAGCGTAATGACATCATCAATGTAATCCGCGTACAATATTGCGCTGCCATTAATTTCAGCCGCAGGCAGCTGATAGAGTCGCGATGCCGTTCTAACCGCACCATTTTCAGACAGGCGCTGAACTTGACCATCAACAATAAAATAACCACCCCCGAGCACAAGGACAGCCAAACCGACCAAGCTTGCCAGCAAGGCCAGCACATTTTTTTGGGCCGGTGCGCTTTTCTTCTCATCCTCCTTTTTTTCTTCCTCCACATGCTCCACCATCTTTTGTTGGTCTTCCATAGTAAATATTTAGTTATGTGTAAAGTAATACCACCATTTAAGCGGATTTGGAGTGTCTGCGCTTGCCTGACTATCAGGAGGTTCTTGCATGATATCGCGGCCGGAAAATTCTTGCAACCCTGGATCGCTGATAACAACAACATTTTCGCCTGATTTTTTCATATTCAGCTCTGTCCTGGCCTTTTCTTCCACAAATGTATCACTCGTTACATAGTCCAAAATCTCCATTGACTCCAGCTTCCGCTTCTCAAGTTGATGCACCTCTTCACGCAGCTCTGCTATCTGCTGACGGATCTTGTAATCTTGATAATATGCTCTGGCAAAACTAAGAGCAATCAGGGTAAGCACAATAAGCGCTATTATCAAAAATAGACGTGACCCAAAAAAACGCCGAAATACTCCGTGTTGTTTTTGACGGCTCATGAGTCGTAGTATAGCAAATAATTGTGGCGGTAGCTAGATGATACTGCCCTAGTTCTTTAGTGCTTTTCTCACTTCCTCTCTATCATCCCATGGCACCAGCTTGCCTTTGACAACCATTGCCTGCTCACTCCCCTTGCCTGTCACCAAAACTATATCCCCTTTTTGAGCCATGTGAATCGCTTGTTGAATGGCCTCACCACGATCAAGAACTTGGAACAGATCAACCCCTTCTTTTTTTCCAGACCGCATAGCAGCGTTGGCAACATCATGTATTATCTCTTCAGGATCATCATCATACGGATCTTCATCAGTCACAATACATATATCGGCTTTTTTACCCACATACTCCCCAACTGTTGATCGACGAGAAATATCTCGACCACCGCCTGTGGATCCAAAAACATGAATAATTCGCGCCGGTTTAAGCAGCCGGACCACCTTGTACAAGGCTTTAATAGCAACTGGTTCAAATGCATAATCCACAATAACAGTAAAACCAAATTTCTCCGCTTCAGAAATACACTCAATGCGCCCGGGTGCGGGTTTCAACGACTGAACTGCTTTTTTAACGACATCTTGGTCAACACCAAGCGCCTGCGCAACGGCAATGACACCAAGCACATTGGAAAAATTATATTCACCATACAATGGTGCTGAAAATGTTTCATGATCTACATCAAAACGAAGTCCCTTTGGACTTACTTCTCTATTTGTCGCAATGAGGGATGTTGCAGTAGATGATGCGTCTGTTTTCTCCAACCCAAATGTAAACTGTCTATCAAAAGGAAATTTAAGAAACTCGCGGGCATAGTCGTGATCTGTGTTTACAATGGCAGTTTTCTTTACTAGACCAGCATCACCAGCAAAACGAACGAGCCCTGCTTTCCCTTGGATATCCTTACGCGTGCTCGTTGATACATATGTAAAAATATCCAGCTTTGCTTGTTTATACTTTGCAAATGATCCATGTGAATCAATATGCTCAGGATACAAGTTTGTCAGCACCATCATGTCGTAATTGATAAACCGATGTCTGTGCTGAATCCTACCCTCTGATGTTGTTTCAACAATAGCAATATCACATTTTTTTTCGACCATTTCATGCAAATATTTCTGAATCTGCATTTTGCCCAGCATGGTCATCTTTTTGTCATTTAACTTATTTTTACCTGCAATATAAAAATCAATGGTAGACAGAGATCCGACTGTAAAACCGGCAGCCTCCAGGACTTGACGTAAAAAATATACAGTACTCGACTTACCGCTGGTTCCAGTAATACCAATAACAAACAACTGCTCGGAGGGATGGTTATATTTTACTGCCCCTCGCCAGGCATAGTAGAGGTGCCTGGTATTGAGAAGCCATTTGGGAATTTTGGACTTTATCAGTGTCATATGGCTATGATTCTACCAAAAAATTGGCTGGGTTGACAATAGTATTGTTTTCTGCTATGCTGTCATCCATACCTTGCCGCGGGGGCAGGGTGGAAAAAAAGAGGAATCGCTTTGAGCGAGATCACCAAAGTGCCGCTTGCCAAATGGGTGAGCAAGGCCATCGAAGATTTCAACGCTGAGGCAGCACGCCGGCGGCGCTGGAAGAAGAAGGGGGGCGAACAAGAGTTCACCATCATGCGAGAGCTTCCTCGAGCTGACAAGCTTGTTGAGGCGCAGCTGCCCTGCGGCTGTTCCACCCAGCGACGCGAGCGCATCGTGAGCCACCCGGCTCCGTACTTCGTTCGCATCCAAGCGAGCACAGTCATCTGCGATCGCTGCGGCCAGATCATCCACCCACCGCGCGGTTAGAATCGCTCCAACCCCACCACATTGGCCGGCAGCCCCTTTCCAAAAAAAGGATGCGTTGCCGGCCAACCAACCCCCTACGCGCGCATGCTCAATTCGTAGATAACAATTTCCAATTTCTGATGTGCTTGCTTGGCCTGATCAAACTTGGTCCGTAAATACTTTGTCAAATCAAATTCAATAAGTGAACCAATAATTTCACTTGACATCTTTTCACAGTCTTCGACTGTTTTTTTATTTCCACGACTTGCGGCCCGAATTGCATAGCGGTATAGCTCACCCGGCACATCACACATTCCGGCTAAAAAAACTTCTTCTTCTACTGAAAAAGCCGCAACCTTCCCAATAGAACCTCGTGTCACAAACTGATGAAACAATGATGCTTCCACATATTCCTCCACTGCCGCACGATACGCACCCTCTGACTTCATTGCCGGATGATTTTTGTGTTTCTTCTGAAGCGCTTTCAAGAGTCCTTCTGATTGCTTTAGCTTTGCCGCTGCCGCCTTCATATCATCTCGGTGCATATCAAAAATAGCACGCTTGGCATGGTGCAACGCATCGCCGGCAACCTTGATGACATCGCGTCGCACACTTGCGTACGCATGAAACGATGTATGCAATTTTTTCATGTATTGTTTATCGAGCATAGGCTGTTTTATGTTTTGTAATAAATATCCATTTAATAATTTCAATAATACCGACATTGAGCATACCAAACAGTGCCATAATAATCCAATGATGAACCGAAAGTGGAACAGTCTTCAAAAGGACTTGTAAAACCGGAAGGTACACAGCAGATAACAGCATACACCAACCAAACACCGCAGCTCCTGTCAGGTATGAATTATTGAATGGATTGATTTGCCAAATCATGTGACGGAGACTTCGTACTGAATAGATATACAGAAGGGAATCAATCGCCAGTCCCACAAACATCAGTGTTCGACTCAGTGCAATATTTCCTGTTGTCTTGTAAAAATAGATGAACAGTCCAAGAAGTACCAAGTTTGACACAATACTGATAATCGCAATCATGAGTTTCATTTCTCTATCAATCAAGGCTTCATCTTTTTTTCTGGGTGGATCGCTCATATTCTCCTTGTCTCCTTTATCAAACGCCAGAGCCATATTGGGAAACGAATCCTCTATGATGTTAACCCACAATATTTGTGCCGGCAATACAGCCAATGGCAATCCGGCAATAAGACTTCCGGCTATGAGCACCACCTCTGCAAAACTGCTTGACAGTAAGTACAACACAACTTTTTTTATGTTTTGATATATCCGCCTCCCCTCCTCTATTGCCGCGACAATGGTAGAGAAGTTGTCATCGAGGAGCACCATATCTGATGTTTCGCGGGCAACGTCCGTGCCGGAGCCAACAGACACGCCAATGTCTGCCCCTTTCAGTGCAGGAGCATCATTCACCCCATCACCTGTCATAGCAACCACCTCGCCATTTTTTTGTAATGCTCTGACAATTCTAATTTTATGTTCCGGATTCACCCGCGCAAAAATGAATATTTGATTAATCTGATGCTCCAACTCATCATCGGTTATTTTATCAATATCTTTGCCCTGCAAAATATTTTTTGCGCCGGCAGGAAGTCCCAATTCCTTTGCAATTGATTGCGCAGTATTGGCATGATCGCCCGTTATCATAATCACTCGAATACCTGCTTTTTGTGCCCTTTGCATTGTCATTTTAACATCCTTCCGAAGTGGATCGGATAATGCAAGCAGTGCGACAAATGTTATATCTTGCACATCCTTATCAGTAATTTCAGTCTGGTCGTTATTCCATGATGAATGACCAACTGCCAAAATTCTGTATCCCTTCGCTGCCAAATCATTTGCCTTCCGTATAAAATCAACATGCTGTTTCTTTGTCATTTTTGTTTTCTTTCCATTCTTTTCAAACCATGCTGCGCGTGATAATACAATCTCAGGCGCTCCCTTCATAAGCATTTCTTTCCCATTCTCCATCTCATTTAACGTAACAACATACTTATGAAGACTGGAAAATGGAATTTCACCTATCCGTTTGTATTGTATCTCCAACTGATCTTTTTCAAAGCCAAGCGTCATTCCGGCACGAATAAGGGCTGTATCTGTTGAATCGCCATACACAAGCCATTCCTGCTCAGAATCGGCCGGATTTGAAAGGATCCCTTCATTACACAGAACGGAAATTTGTAACGCCCTGCTTGCAAAATCAAATCCATTATTCTTCCCATCAATTGACCGAACATCTCTCTGCCCGTCTGCGCTTATGATCTGCGTCAAAGCCATTTTTCCTTCTGTCAATGTTCCGGTTTTATCTGTACAAATGACACTTACGGAACCAAGTGTTTCTGCGGATACAAGCCGCCGCACCAATGCATTTTTTTTTAATATATGCTGCATGCCCACTGCCAAAATAACCGTCAGCGATATCACAAGGCCCTCGGGAATTGCGGCAACCGCAACGGCCACAGCCGTCTCGAATAATTCCAAGAGTCCATACTCACCCGGCCGAAAAAATATCCCTATCAATACGATACACAATGCAATGGCAACAACAATAGCCCCCAAAACCTGACCAAACAACTTGAGCTGTTGTTGAAGCGGTGTTCTTTCATCCGATGTCTCTTGAACCAAAGTTGCGATACGACCAATTTCTGTTTGGCCTCCAATCGCTGTCACGACCAGTAACCCCTTCCCATTTTCAATGACAGTACCCCTGAAAAGCATGTTTGTCCTGTCTGCCAGAATGGTACCCTCATCAATCTCACTGGCATGTTTTTTGATAGGCTCTGATTCGCCTGTAAGTGGCGCCTCGTTTACTTCAAGCACATGCGCCTCTATAAGCCTTCCATCAGCTTGAACCTTATCTCCTGGATTAACATACACAATATCACCGGGGACTAACTCGGAACTGGCAATAGATTTTTTAACGCCATCTCGTAGCACCAACGCATGAAATGTTACCATTGACTGCAACTGCTTGAGCGCTCGATTTGCTTTATCCTCTTGAAAAAAACCGATAAAACCGTTTATGGCTGCTGTTATTAAAATAATAAGCGCATCCAATGTTTCCCCAAGCAACCAACTTACGACGCCCGCAATCAATAAAATGATAATCAGTGGACTTTTCCACTGATCAAAAAAAATCTTAACTCTCGAAAAATGGATCCCGGCTTGCGGCAACTTATTGACCCCATGCTCACTTTCCAATTTTTCAACCTGCATTTTGGTTAAGCCGGTAGTTCCATTGGTTTGCAGGTGCCGTAAAACCTGTGTTATACTTTTTGCGTGATACTGCATAATTCAGCCAAATATTGACATTGGTGAAAGTCTAGTATATCATATTTCCACTTCATGGGCCGTTAGCTCAGCCTGGTAGAGCAGTTGCCTTTTAAGCAAACGGTCGGAGGTCCGAATCCTCCACGGCCCACTATGAAGGAGGGGTTCTTCTATATATTGCAAAGCGAAAAAACCGATGGATATTACATCGGCTCTTGTTGCGATTTAACAAAACGTCTTTCCGAACATGCTCGCGGTCATACACAAAGCACTCGAAAACAAAAACCTTGGAAGCTCGTCTATACCGAGTGCTATACCAAACTGGAGGAAGCCCGCGCCCGTGAGAGAGAGGTAAAAAGATGGAAAAGCCATAATAGAATGTATAAACTGATTACCCGGTAGAGCAGCCCCGCTGTTTTACGCGGGGACGGACATTTTTTGTGATATACTATATGCTCCAATATTCTTCGCCTGCGGACTATGACATTCTATGCCCTCCTCTTCGCTCTCGCCTCTATTGGCGTAAGCATCACGGCCTACCTGATCAATACACGTGCAAAGCAGGAACAACCGGTTTGTGTCATTGGAAAAGACTGTCACGTGGTTTTGGAAAGCAAATATAATAGCGTTCTAGGAATTCACAACGAAGTTTTTGGGTTGATATATTTTACTATCATCGCGCTTCTCTGCTCATTTATAGTCATAGGTATTGGAAATCTGCAGTGGTGGACAATGATTATTACAATTTTTGTCTCATCCGCCGCGGTGCTCTCGCTCGGTTTAATCATCCTCCAGTGGAAAATTATTAAATCCTGGTGTTTTTGGTGTGTCATGTCTGCGCTCGTCATTTTTTGTATGGAAATAGCCGTATTAACTCATGCTTTTATTCTTCACGTATGAAAACCTCGGCATTCCACGTTTTGCGCGTTGGCCTCGCAATCACATTTATGTGGATAGGTATACTGATCATTGCAAATCCGGTGGCATGGGGATCATATATACAACCGTGGGCACAGGATCTGTTACCCGGATCACTACGATCAGCTATGCTTGTGACCGGCATGCTCGATATCAGTATTGGAATTTTTCTTGTGTTCAACGCATACACGTGGGTCGCCGCCCTTTTTGCTGTGCTGCATATACTCGTGGTCTTTACAACCTCCGGCATTAACAGTGGCACTGTCCGTGATATAGGACTGTTGGCCGCATCCATGGCAATCGCTATGCATGCGTGGCCTGATCGGTTCAAATTTTGGGAGAAAAAGAAAAAATACGGTTCTTCTATTCCAGACGATTCGTCCGCGTTTTGATGGTATACAAATTAGCTTCCACGAACCTCACACCAACAAAAAAATCGCCTTCCCGGCGATTTTTTTTATCCATTGTTACTCCACCGGCAGCGCAACCACATGTGCTCGCAATGTCACATCTTCTTCCACATTTGCAAGAAACGGCAGATTTGGAATAGACAAATCAAAATTCCTGTATGGTACAGACGTTTCTATATCCCCTGTGATGGTACCGTCTTCCGTCAAAGCGACGCTTCCGGCAAACACAGCCGTTTTTGTCACTCCGGATACGTACAAATCACCTTCAATCCGCACGTCAAATGACACTCCCGGTTCAAGCAACTCCGGCCAGCCACTTACTGCTCGCGGTGAAAATTCAATAAATTCATTCGACTCCACATCCGTTTTCAATATCAAATTATTCAGCGCCCTATTGCGATTATCATCATCTGTTTTCAGTGTTCTTGCATTTACTCGGATTTTTCCCAAAATAGAGTCTGATGGATGTTCCGTATTGATAAGAATATCCCCGGCGATTTGATTTGTTGTGCCAATCACTGTTTTATCATTGCCACGAAGGACTTCATCAATCTCAAACTCAACGGCAGATTCACCTTGTGAGATACGATATAGCCGCATACCCGGCACGCTTCCATCACTCCCCACACTATCCTGCGCTTGCAGTTGACTATCTACATTTTGTACGTCTTCACTTGGCTTTTCTACCGGTCTGAGTACGGAAAGTCCGGCGAAGATGATTCCACCCACCAAAACAAGGGAAAAGAGGAGCCCTGCTTTTGATTTCATACTCAAATTCAATTAAATACATATACACTCTACCAACGTTTCTACAGTCCGAGAAGACCCAACATCATTAACGAATTATGCAGACTTTTTAAAGTTCACCTTGATAATGGGCTCATACTCGTTTTCGTATTCATCTTTTACCGCAACTGTTTCTCCCTTCATTATTTGCGTCAGGGCAATGTCACTGATCAACTCCATGTCGCTGGCAAGGTCAATCTTCAAATCCTCAATCTGCATAAACTCAGCGGCAAACTGACCACGCGTGACATTCTCAATTTCTTTTTTCTTTTCCTTGAAAACCTTCAATTCATCAGAGACCTCAACGTATTGCTGTGAGGTCAAAAGGGCATCCCTATAGGATGCTTTCAAATCTTTCAACTTTTTTTTATTTTCTTGAAGCCTTTGAAATACCTCTTGCAAGTCCTGCATACTTCTGTGATTAGTGAATGGAAATGATACCAGTGACGATTCCCCGGGGATATGGCCACCAAAAAGTCGGCTTAGTATACCTTATCAAATACTCAAGCACAAATGATTGTCATTTGGGTTTTTTTGGGCTACACTCAGGGATATGCAAAACCGAAGTACGCAACCTATACACAGAGCGTGGGTGTGCATTGCTGTTGTCGCAATGAACATGTTTTTTATACACTCATGGCTCCTGGGGCTCTTGGCCCTGCTGGTCTACGGCGTCGTTCTTTCCATACGAGTGAGTCAAAGCCTTGGTACCATTTTTGAGCAGTTGGAGCGTCAATTTTGGGGTCGCGTGGTTGTTTTTGTCGCGTTTATGCTCATGACGACGATATTGTACTATACCCATGGTATCACTCCGGCCCTCTCTCTTTTCCTCATGCTTTTCCCGCTTCTGATTTTTGCCCTACCAAAAAAAGTGGAAGACGCCTATCTGACAAAAGTATGCGAAAAAAAATCAATTGACGTTCTCACGCTGCTTGTCATTGTCGGAGACTTTTTTTTATTTGTACTTGTATACCACGCCCGGACAGTCAATGTGCTTGTGTCACCTTGGCACGCGCTTCCCGCCTCTTTTTTTCTTCTCTATGCGCTTGTAACCGGACTCCTCTTTTATCGCAACCATAAATCAAATAATACATTCCTGCGTTTTACCGTGACGTCCATCCATCTTTTTCTGACATTTTCCGTTGCTTCCATTATTTATGTCAATGGATTTGGCTTTGACGGATTTATTCACAGAGCAACAGAAGAGTGGATTGTACAACATGGATTTATTCTCCCCAAAACATTGTATTACATTGGTCAATACAGTTTTATCGCGTGGCTATCACACATAACGCAAGCACCCGTATTTTGGCTGGATACATTTTTTGTACCATTGACCGCTGCGTTTATGCTGCCGCCCGTTATTGCGTACAGCCTGAAGCAGGCAAAGCACATTCCTGAACGCATGGGGACACACATGGTCTGGCTTGTTCCGCTGTTATATTTTCTCACACTCAATCTTACCACACCGCACAATGTGGTCATTGAACTGTTTATCGCAACAATTTTTACACTATTTGCTTACAGCAAAAGCGAATTCCCCGGATGGATCCCATTGCTGCTTGCGACTGCCGCACTGGCCACCCACCCTCTCCTTGGAGCGCCGCTTACCGTTTTTGCCGTATGTGCGGTAGCGCAAAAACATGTACGGACAAAGCGAGCTTCATATGGCATACTGATTATTTTTTTCTTGACAACCATTGCTCTTCCCACAGTGCTCTTTGCAGCGAATAATTTTCTTGCCGGAACCGGATTGCCTGTTTTGAAAAATCCGTTCACGCGAATAGACCTTTTTTGGGAGCTCCTAAGGCGCCCATACTGGTACGCGGCACACGCACCACTTCAATATGAAATTCTTTACGCATGGCAGCTCATGATTGCCCCGGTCATTTTTTTTGCCGCGATTTTTGGACTAAGAAAATGGAAAACATCAGGCGAAGAATATATCTTTCCACTGGGTTTTGTCAGTTTTCTCCTTGCGAGTTTTTTACTCAGCGCCCTTATATACTTCCCAAACGTAACGCAAGCCGAGCAGACCAACTACCCGCTGCGCCTTCTTTGGATCAGTATTGTGTTTTTGCTGCCATTTGCCGCCAAAGGCGTATATGATGTGTATTCTCTGCTTGAAAAGCGGATACACAAAAAAAGCCAACAAAAAATACTGGAATTTGGATTTATTTCTCTTATATCAATTGCATTGATGCTGTCCCTGTATTTTGCCTATCCACAACGTAATATCAAGGCGAGGTTCCCGGGTTACAATGTCACGGACGCGGACGTTCACACGGTTGAGTATATTGCGTCGCTCCACTCAGACCAGCAGTATGTAGTGATAGCAAACCAACTGGTTGGCGCTGCCGCGCTAACGAAATTCAGTTTTTCCACATATTTTGACACAGCGCTTGGCAGTTTGTACTTTTATTCCATCCCCGGCGGTGGCCCACTGGGAGATATCCATGGAAAAATGCTTTATCAGGGACAAAAAAGGGAATTTATGGAAGAAGCAATGGATCTCACTGGCGTAGACACTGCCTACTTTGCCGTCCCAAACTATTGGGCAAATTTTGATGATATCGTTTCCGGTGCAGCGAAAACGGCGGATGCCGTTCATGCGGTCGACGGAGGGAAGGTAATGGTATTCACCTACTATAGGTAAATGAACAAAACAATGACAAAGCATCAAATTCCAATGACAAGTGAATGTCCAATATCAAATGATCAAATTGATAATTGAACATTCACTTGTTAATTTGAATTTTGTCATTTGTAATTATTTTGATAAAATTCCTCCAGCCGTCCAATGTATTCATCTCGTGATAGACCAATCAGCGACTGATTGGTTTTTTGTTGCATAGCAACCACAGCATCTGTGTGCGCAACGCACCACAGCATAACCGATGCAAGAGCAGCAGCATCACCGGCCGGAAATGTAAGACCGTTCTCGCCTTCTTGAATCAACTCGGCGACGCCCTCTATATTACTGGCAATAACGGGCAAGCCAAATGCCAAACTTTCAAAGATAACAGTTGGAGAATTTTCATAGCACAGGGACGGTACAACGGTCATATCCATGCGACTAAACAAGCGCGGCAAATCCTCCCGCTCCACCCTCCCGTGCACATGCATATCATACATATCATTGGCAGCGGTTCGAATTGATTCCAAGGCGGCTCCCCCACCTACAATATGCAGCTCCGCGCTGGACGTCGGAATTGCGCGAAACGCCTCTATCAGAGTCTCCACTCCCTTGTGTTTTTCCAACTGGCCGATGTACAAAAAACGCACTGTGCTGTGCGCCTCCCGCGCATGCGATGCGGCAGGATGAAAGGTCATTGGATTACGAACAATGGCAAGATGCGATGAAGGAAAAAAGCCTCTTGATGAATAAAAATTTTTCAAAAACTGTGACGGTGATATCACAACCTGTGGCGACCCCATTAAATGCTTCATCAGCCAGGTGTATATTTTTGTCGGAAATCCAGTGTAGCGCCACGATGTTTCTTTTTCTTTATAAATAATGCCGCTTGGTTCCACCAACTGCACATCATGCACAGTATGGATGTGACGAATCTTCATGTTTTGGATTGTCCGTGGAATCAAAAAGCTAAGCCCCATCAAATTGTGCGTATGGACAATATCCGGACGCTCTGTATTTAAAATGGTCCGGATTGTATGAGAGCAAGACAGGTTCGCGATATCAATGACATGCCAAAGAAAGCGGGTCAAAAAGCCGTGTTCATGCGCATTGGTATAAAAAAATATATTCGGAACCCTTATTCTATAAATGGTCGCCCCACTCTCTCTTGTGACTCCTGCGCTGTCCGGTGTACTTGTTATCACAACAACATCATGACCTGCCGCCACAAGACCTTCTACCGTCTTCACCACGACCTGCTCGGCACCTCCTCTGTGGTACGGTGGATATATGTTATTTATAAGGCAAATTTTCATATCTCTGAATAGTATATCAGACTATCCACACACTGACGCACAGCATACGCACATGTCGTGGTTGCCAATGCATTGCTCCTGCGTTACCATACATTCGCTATGTCTGAATTTGAACGCATTCCCCCGCAAAACCTTGAAGCAGAAATGTCACTTTTGGGCGCTATTTTGCTGGACAAAGAAACAATGTTTCAGATTGCTGATGACGTGGAGGCTGCGGATTTTTATAAAAATGCTCACACGAAAATTTATGAACAAATGCTCGACCTATATAGTAAGAATGAACCAATCGACCTGCTGACACTGGGTAACCGCCTAAAAGAAAAAAATCTTTTGGAGGGAGTCGGTGGACATAGCTACCTCGTGCGTCTTTCAAATACGGTCCCCACCACAGCGCACATTAACGAATATGCGAAAATTGTCAAGCGCAAGGCCATTCACCGAAGACTGCTGGGCGCAGCAGATAAAATCACCGCGCTTGGGTACAAAGAAGAAGCAGACAATGTAGAAGAGCTTTTGGACGAAGCGCAGCAGCAGCTATACTCTGTTTCGCAGACACACATGAAGGCCAGCTTCACCCCTATCCAAAATGTGCTGCACGAGACGTTTGATCGCATTGACATGCTGCATAAGGACAAGGGCAAACTGCGCGGCGTCCCCACAGGGTATAGAGATCTTGATCAGTTGCTGGCCGGATTTCAAAAATCAGACCTTATCATTTTGGCGGCAAGGCCATCGGTCGGAAAAACATCATTTTGTCTGGATTTGGCTCGCTACGCAGCAGTGAAAGGCAATGTGCCGGTCGGTATTTTTTCACTCGAAATGAGCAAGGAACAACTCGTTGATAGACTTTTGTGTGCAGAGGCGGGCGTGGACCTTTGGAAAATGCGTACCGGTAACTTGTCCGATAATCCCAACAGTCAAGATTTTCCTCGCATTGGCCAGGCAATGAGTGTCCTTTCCGAAGCACCGATCTATATTGATGACAACCCCGGAAACAACGTTATGCAAATTCGCGCGAAAGCCCGCAGATTGCAGGCGGAGCATGGACTTGGTTTGCTTGTTATTGATTATTTACAGCTCATGGAATCACATAAAAAGGGCGGTAGTGATAATCGTGTACAAGAGGTGGCTGAAATGAGCAGAAATTTAAAAGGAATCGCGCGTGAGCTCAATATACCCGTGCTTGCTTTGTCACAGCTTTCGCGTGCCGTGGAGCAAACCAAACCGGCCATTCCAAAATTATCGCATTTGCGCGATTCCGGAAGTATTGAGCAGGATGCCGACGTTGTGATGTTTATTTACAGAAAAGCGGCGGATAGAAACTATAGGCCGGAAGATATTCCGCCCGATGAGAGAAATATTGGAGAAATTCACATTGCCAAGCATAGAAATGGCCCTACCGGCATGGTACGCCTCTTTTTTGAAGCATCACGAGCTAGTTTCCAAAATTTGGATATCTCTCATGCAGGAAGCATGACACCACCACCTCCAGGCCCATCCATGCAAGCCGGGATGCCACCCCGCGCGCCTGCTCCTACAGCACCGGCAGTACCATCCTTTTAGCATTGATTTATTCGTTCAAATAAACTACAATACGCCAATACTAACCTGTTTTGTATGTTAAACAAATTAAAGAAATTTAAGGATCTCCGAGACCAGGCCAAGACTATTCAGCAAGCCTTATCAGAGGAAAGCGTCACCGTTCGAACCGCCAACGACAAAGTTGTGATGACCATCGATGGCAACCTCAAAATGACAGCCCTTGCCATCGATGATGAACTGCTTGCACCGGAACACAAAGAAAAGCTTCAAGATGCCATAAAAAAAGCACATGAAGAGGCAGGCAAAAAAATGCAGCGTATTATGGCAATGAAAATGAAAGAAATGGGCGGCATGCCGGATCTCAGCGCTCTCGGTTAATGTCATTGCTTCGCTGCGCTCGAAATGACGAACCCTATGTACTCGAATTCGATTGAACAACTCATACGAGCTTTTTCAAAACTCCCAACGGTCGGCCGCAGAACGGCCGAACGTTTTGTTTTTTACCTCCTCAAGTCCGGCAAAAAGGACGTGGGCGACATGACCATAGCGCTCAAAGCGCTTATGGACACCGTAAAAAGCTGTCAGATGTGCTGGGACTTTGCCGATGCTTCGCCCTGTCACATTTGCGCCAGTCCCGGCCGAGACACAGCGATCTTGTGTGTTGTGAGTGATTCTCAAGATTTGCAGGCTATAGAAAAAACAGGCGCGTACAATGGCCTCTATCATCTTCTGCGCGGGACAGTGCGAGCCGAAGATCCTGACTTCACGACCCAATTGAAAATTCGCGAACTTCTCGTTCGACTAAAACAAGGCATGATTCTGGAAGTTATTTTGGCACTCAATCCGGATATGCCCGGCGAAACAACTCGTATGATGCTGGAGCGGCATATTTCAGAAATAGCACCGGACATCATCATCTCTCGCCTGGCACGTGGACTGCCTATGGGCTCGGACTTGCAATATGCCGACGAAATAACACTACAAAGCGCGCTGAAAAATAGAACAAAGAAGCAATAGTAAAACAAAACAAAATAAAAACGACACTAGAGTCAAGACAACACTAGAATCTAAACAAATGTTTAGAGGTTTAGTGTCGTTTTGAATGTCTCGTGTCGTTTATTTATTTACGCAATCGCGCCAATCGTGACCTGTGTTTGGTCCTGGCGATGACCATGCGTTCGTGTATATCGAACCTTGCGATGAAATTTCACAACGCGTAGTTTCTTTGATCGGCCTTGTGTTTCTACCGCGGCCTTTAGGGTGACACCGCCCAAATATGGCGCACCAATTTTTACGTCACTGCCATCATCGTTGGCTGTGAGCAATACTTTATCAAAAACATACTCAGTGCCAGGCTCAGCCTCAATTTTTTCAATCGTCAGCTTCTGCCCTTCCTGCACCAGATACTGCTTACCACCGGTTTCTATTACTGCAATCATACATCATGGATTATACTGATTTATAAAGATTACACTGGCAATATCAAAACTTGTGTAATCTGCAAGCCCAGTGAAATCAATGAGCCATAGTATAGGCCAAATCGCTTATTTCGTCAAGTCTTAGTCTGAAATGACCTCCAGGCGATCCCCGATTCTCAAATCATGAGCAACCGCCCACCCTGCCGGAATCTCCAGCGCAGCATTTGCCACATTCCGCGGCAAATACACATGCAGGTCCTGTTCCACCTCCGGATCCAACGGTACATTGGGAGCAATATCAACGACACGACCATCTTGGAACCAGATAATATCAATGGGAAAACGCATATCACGCATCACAAAACCATGTCTGTCTTCATATGGAAAGACAAAGAGCATTGCGTCCGCATTCTTTAGCCTGTCCCTGCCTCCAAGACCTTTATACCAATGCACAGGCGTGCCTGCAACCAAAACCTCCACACGCTCTCCCTTGAGCTCCAAAACCGCCCGTGGCCAGTGATACTGCATCACCTTCAACCCTATTGTTGCCAAAGCCAAGGCTATGAGAAGAATCGCATAGCCTTTTGAGAGATGTATTTTTTGCAATTTAGGCATGCTATTTACTGATTGCAAACTGCTGGAAGCTCACCGACAATAGTAAATTGTACCACGTTACTGATGGATCCTTGTGGGTAGCACAAATCAAATTCAAATGCTTTTGGTGGGGCGGAAACATATAGCGCTATATCGCGTGAGCATGCCTCCTGCAATTCTAACTCAAAATTCCCGTCAGCATCAGCGACAGCAACACCTCCGTTTGCGTATGTTTCTATACCAGCAAGGCAGCGCGGTATTTTTGTATCGTAATTGATATACGCGGCAACCCTTTGGCCGGAAAGGGCTGTCCCCTTTACAACTATTGATGGGCCCTGTACTTCTTCCCCATCTGCCGGCAAAATAATTTGAGGCTTTACAACTCGGAACTCAATCAAATTCCTCTGTGCTTCCTCCAACGTTGTCATTGAATCATCGTTTTCAGTTTGCAATGCCGCTACCCGATTCATTTGTCTACCAAGCTCGTCTTGTGTTGATGTAAGAGCACTATTGAGGCGCTGGGTTTCTGCAAATGTACCAAAATACTGCCACGCATACACACCGCCGCCAACGACAAGTGCTGTGACCAGTATGGTAACAAACATGCCCAGTTTGCCATGCTTGGGCTCTGGCATGGGTGCGCTGGTTTGGGGTTGCGCCATTGGTGGCGAAATTGGAGATTGGTTGTCCATAAAGAATGTAAGTATTAATGATTAATGAATGTACATTGTTGAGATTCCTCGCTGCGCTCGGAATGACAGGTTGGCGTTGGAATGACAGGTTGGCGTTGGAATGACAGGTTGGCGTTGGAATGACAGGTTGGCGTTGGAATGATGGGTGATGTTAGAATAACAGGTGATGTCAGAATGACTGGCTATGGCAAAATGTGCATGGAACGACCATCAAACTCGAGGATATCACGTCGGTTCATCTTGTTTTGCAAAATCATATCAGCAAGTTTGTCCTCTATCATATTCTGAATGGCTCTGCGCATTGGACGCGCACCAAACTCCGGATCAAACCCAGCCACGGCAAGCGCCTCAAGTCCTTCTTCTGTTACTCTAAAATCAATACCTCTGTTTTTTTCCAAGTCAGACGCAATACGCGCAATCATAAGCCCTGCGATTTGTTTCACCTGGTCACGCGTCAGCGGCATAAATGTGACAATGCCGTCAAAACGATTCAAAAACTCCGGACGAAAGTATTGCTTGAGCTCTGTTCGCATCAGCCGCTCGGTCACCTGCTCCATAGGTACATTATTGCGAATACTTTCTTGCACAAATGACGTGCCGGCATTGGATGTGGCAATAATAATGGTATTGGTAAAATCAATGACCCGACCGACACTGTCTGTTAAACGGCCATCATCAAATACTTGCAAAAATAAATCCAAAATTTTTGGATCGGCTTTCTCCATTTCATCGAGCAAAATAAGTGAAAACGGCTGTTGTCGTACCGCCTCGGTAAGAAGTCCTGTCCCCTGCTGTGCCGGTTGACCGATAAGCCGGTACACACCGCTGGCATCTTGAAATTCACTCATGTCTATGCGGATCATTCTGTTTTCACCACCAAAATAAACCTCGGCAATCGTTTTGGCCAATTCAGTCTTACCAACACCGGTAGACCCCAAGAAAAGAAAGTTCGCAATAGGGCGCTTGCTTGATCGCACTTCTGCCCGCGCACGCCGCAATGCTGCGGCAACAGCGCTCACAGCTTCCTCCTGCCCAATCATACGTTTGTGCATTTCTTCTTCCAACCGAAGCAATTTGCTAGATTCATCCTCTCCAATGGCAGTAACCGGAATGCCGGTCTTTTCATTAACAATAATTGCCACGTCCTCTTTTTCTACCAATTTTCCCTCACCTTTTTTTGATTTTACATAGCTGGCAGACTCAGTCATCAACTGCATGGCGCTTTCAGGCAATTTTTGATCATGCAAAAATTTGGCGGCAAATTCCACGCACGCAGCCAGCGCGTCATAGGAAAAAAACACCCGACTTTTGTACTCAACACCACCGACTTTCGCTTCCAACACTCGAATAGCTTGATTTTCATCCATTTCATCAATATCCACTCTCGTCACCGATTTTCCAATTTGGGAATTGGTAATATGTTTGTTGTATCCTTCGCGCGTGGTTGTGGCAAATACCAATACTTGACCGGAATTCATATACTGCGCCAATGTTTCCGACACATCAAGTCCCTCTGAGTCACCGACCCCGCCAATTAAATCGTGTAAATTATTTATAAACAAAATGATATTTTTCGACTTGGTAATCTCACTCATCATACGCAGCAGTCTTTCTTGCGCGCCACTCACCGTTGTCCCGGCCAACAGGGCCGAGGTGTTGAGCTGCACCATGCGTTTATCATTGAGCCTATCGGGGACAGTGTCCGCGACCATGCGGCCCACAATGCCTTCAATAATGGTATTTTTCCCAACACCCGTATCACCCACTAGCAGCACGCTCTGTCTACCGCTTTCAATAATACGAAATATTCCATCAATTTCCTTATCTCGCGCCACGCATGGAGGCAGATACCCATATATGCCGGACAGGGTCAAATCTTTGCTAAATTTATTTAAAAAAGGAGTCGCGATGGCGGTCATTGCTTTATCCAGCCCATGCTTACTCTTGTGTGAGGCGGCACCACGCGCGAGGCTGTATTGCCGTCGCAACTTTTCGCGAATGCGCACCCACTCTATGACGTTCAACAACTTTTGGGCATCAATATTGAGTACATAGAGTAATTCTTGTATATCATTTGATTGTCGAACAGCAGCTAAGAGCAGCTCTGTTACATGCACATACGATTGCCGCGCCTCATATGCGTATTCATACGCGTGAAACAAAATTTGCTGCACATCTGCAGAAATAACCGGTATTGTATCAACATCCTGTTTTTGAAATGTCGTTTCCAACTTATCTTGCAACAAATCAACCGGTATTCCCAACCGAATAAAAATACCACGGACATCAGACGAAGAAAGCAATGCATGAAATATATGGCCGGCCGTAACTGTTTGCGCATTATCTTCGTCTGCCATTACATACGCGTTTTCAAGCGCATCAGACGCATCAGGTGTAAATGTTTCAGTAATATCTATTCTTTTTTTCTTTGGTGTTTTCTTAATCGCGTCCCAATCAAGAGTCACTACATCTATTGCATCATTCTCAAGATTATTCTCCTGATATGATTGTTGTTCCACTTCTACGGACGCCTTTTTGTGATGCGTCACGCGATACACAATAAAACTGAACATGACAACACCGGCCCAAAACAACAGCTGAAAACCACTCATGGGTGCACTCCAAAAAGCGACATGAAATATGCTGTCTATCCGATGTGCCTGATACAATCGCGTAAAAAAGAATGCCCAAAATACAAAAACAAAGAGGAGCGCTGCTAGTACTTCAATACGGAACAACCACTCGCGCGCGCGACGCAAGGCGATATGGTATCGGGTCATCGGCTGCCCAAAATACAACCAATGGCCACGAATAAATCGCCCCATGCTCATGGTACCGCAGGTATTGCATCGATGAATGCCCAAGTACCCTGCACCTTTGCAGGTATCGCATGTCGTAATATCAAGCGGAATATTTTTTTCAAATAACATATTATCCGCTTATAGCACGTATCATCATATACAAGACAAACAAAGGAAAGGAAAGCCACACCATCAAAAAAAACAACACTATCAATATCCAGATAAGCAATCCTATACTTCGTCCGATCACATTGGCAAATCGCATGAACACGCTCATAATACGCCCCTGCACATCGGTCTGACCAAACATTGGGACAAACAAATTTCGGAGCCATAACCCGGGTGCCATATTCATATTGGCAGCAGCAATCCAATTCTTCGCACCATTTAGCACACGCATAAATCCTGCGGTATACCACCAGAACGGAAAATACGCGATATCAATAATCGCGTCCAATGCTAACCGCTGGAGTAAAAGTACCCACATACAAAGTTCATAGTTCATGGTTCATAGAAAATATATATGAACTATGAACTATAGACTTGTATTCTACCATAAAATGCAAAAAAACTCCCATGTGGGAGTCATTTTTTTGTTCAATTCAATCTATCGCTGAGCAACCTGATTATCTGCAAGCGCCAAAAATTCCGCTGTGTCCGCTTCTACCAAATCGAGGTTTCCTAGGCGGGCCTGAATGCTTTCCATTGATCTATTTTTTGCAATTTCGTAATCCAACTTTCCTGTTTCCTGCTGCAATTCACGAATATCTTGCTGCAGCTGACTTATTTCATATCCCTTTGTTGAAACAGTGCTTGTTTGCATGACATCTAGGACAACCAAAACGGCTACCAGTACAATAAGTCCAACTCGAAAACTGGTACCGCGCGCAAATTGTTGCAATTTTTCACGCTTTTCTCTCATTGTTTCTCTGTGGTATGTCATAGTTTTTCTATGACCCGCAGTTTGGCAGAACGGGCGCGAGGATTTTCCTCAGCCTCTTGTTCGGCCGCAGTGACAGGTTTTTTTGTAAGTATTTTGATGGATTTACCGTCTATGGACTTAAAATAATGTTTAACAATTCTATCTTCGAGCGAATGGAAACTGATAACCGCAAGCCGACCGCCGCTTTCCAAAACATCCACTGCCTGCGGCAATACGGCACGTATCACATCAAGTTCTTCATTTACCGCAATCCGCAGTGCTTGAAAAACCTTAGTAGCCGGGTGCAATCCGCCAACCCATGGTATCTCCTTATCGGTTTTTAGCTTTGTTCTGTATGTATTTAAAATCATTTCAACCAACTCTCCAGTTGTCTGTATCTCTTTACTACCCCGCGCAGCAACAACTGCTGCAGCAATTTCCTTTGATAATTTTTCCTCTCCGTATTCCCAAAATATTTTTCCCAATCTCTCTTCGCTTTCAGAATTGACTATGTCCGCGGCGGTTCGAGCATGTGATCCACTACCGCCATATCGCATATCGAGCTTTTCATCTTTTAAAAATGAAAATCCGCGACCCCGCTCTTCAAATTGCGGGCTGGACCAGCCAAGATCAATAAGAACCGTGTGCACAGGAGTAAATTTTTCTTGATCAACAATCTTTTGGAGCTCAGAAAAATTATCCCTGACAAACGTCACATCTGACGCAAAGGAATGCAGATAATTCTTTGCTCTGAGCAATGCTTCCGGGTCTGCATCAATGCCCAAAAGCTTACCGTGGGGCACTATTTTTTGAAGTAGTGCCTCGCTATGTCCGGCGTCACCAAGCGTGCAATCAATAACATGCATACCCGGTGTTGGCCGAAGGTACTCGAGCACTTCGCTCAACAAAACAGGAGTATGCCGCATATGCGTGTGTTAGATACCCAGCTCTCCCAATTGCTCAGCGATTTCGTTTCTGGCACTCTCGGTGCGAATGGTGTAATCACTCCATTTGCGCGTGTCCCACAGTTCAAGGCGGTTGTATAGACCGGCCACTGTGATTTCTTTCTTTAAACCTGCGTAACCACGCAGATATTCAGGAAGAACCACGCGCCCTTGTTTATCGAGCGCTACATCCATGGCACCTGCAAGCATCAATCGCGCAAAAGCGCGCGTGTTTGCTTGAGAGAACGGTAGGCTTGCGAGTTTCTCTGCCAAGACCTTCCATTCAGCCATAGTATAGAGGAACAAACAATCATCCAGCCCCCGCGTTACGACCGCTCCTTTTGCAAGGGCAGCACGAAACTTTTTTGGGATGGCAAGACGACCTTTGTCGTCTAGATTGTGGAAATATTCGCCTATGAACATAGCTGCCATACGTATTGGGTGAGTAGACAAGCACGTTACTCTCCGGGGGATACATACATTCTATGTTTGGGATATTCCCCACTTTGTTCCACTAGTTACCATTTTATACCACTTTTCCTATATGTACAACCACCCTTATCCACTCTTTTGTCCACACAGGTTCAGTGCATAAACAAAACCCAAAAAAACAATAATATTGCCAACTGTTCTATACTATACTTATATTCATTTCTTCTTTATGAAAAAATTACATTTTGGCAAAAGGCAACAAAGATCTGTCGCCTTTTTTACTGTATGTTTAATCATTGCTACAGCATTTCAATTTCAATTTGAAATCTCAAACGTCAACGCCGCGGCCAGCCGTATTAAAACTGTTGCAGCTGGAAATGCGGGAGCCACAACAGTAACCGCCTCATGGCCTTCTGCAACCACGGCTGGAAATTTTTTGGTTGCTATTGTGGCGGTCCGTGGAGGATCTGGAACAACGATCACACCGCCATCAGGAGGCTGGATACTGGCAACACGATCAAATAATGGAACAAATATTTCAACCGCAATTTACTATATTGCAAATGCGCCGGCTCAATCCGGCGCGTCAACCTGGGGCGTCACGCCAACAAATCGTGCGACTGTGACCCTTGCAGAGTACTCAGGCGTTGCCACCAGCGCGCCACTTGACGTCATTGCCACTGCCACGGGAAATAGTGCTACAGGCAGCTCCGGAACAACAGCAATCACATCTCAAGCAAACGCGCTCGCCATTGCCGGGATATCAGCAACATCCGGCAACCGAACATTTTCCGCACAGACGAATTCCTTTACCGAAGTCAGCGAGGTAGTTTCAACTGGAAGCACGCAAGGAACCAGAAACTCAACCGTGTTTGAAGAAAAAATACTATCATCCACCGGTACGCAAGGCGTCTCAGCGACAATTTCCGCTTCTGGAAATTGGGCCGGTGTTATTGCTGTATTCAAAGGAACAAATCCCACGTTTGAACAATCTTCCTATCGGATTTTCCAAAACTCCAATTCAGCTGCTGTGGGCAGTCCGCTCGCCCTTCAGAATGCGGCGGTGACACTGGGATCTCATGGAACCGCGTTTCGCCTTCGTTCCCTAATACATGTCAATACCACCGGATTGCCCATCAGCGGACAAAATTTTAAACTCCAATATGCGCTACGCTCTGGGACATGTGACACATCTTTTGCAGGTGAAAGCTATTCAGACGTCACCGCAGCAACAACAATCGCGTATAACGATAATGCCGCTGTTGCAGATGGCATCGCCCTCACACTCAATGCATCTGACCCAATTCATGGAGGCGATACCTTACGCCGTCAGACATATGAAGAAGCCAATAATTTTATCAATAGTACTGCGGCCATTGGTGTTGGTGAAGACGGGATGTGGGATTTTTCACTGAAGGATAATGGAGCTGCAGCAGGAGCATCATATTGTTTTCGAATAGTAAAAAGTGATAATACCCTGCTTGACACCTATTCATTTATTCCTGAAATAAGTATTCCTGTGGTCTCTGACCTTGCTGTTTCAAAAACAGTAAATAACGCCAATCCTTCAGTGGGAGATACTATTCAGTACACTCTTACCGTATCAAACAGTGGGCCGGAAACTGCCACAGCGGTATCACTTGTTGATGTAGTACCTGCCGGATTGACGTATGTGTCTGATGACGGAAGCGGCGCATACAACAGTGTCACAGGTCTATGGACCATTGGCACACTTACCACTGGTGCAAATGCTATCCTCCATATCTCTGCGGCGGTGAATACAGGCTCCGGCGGTCAAACCATTACCAACACAACATCCAACCTCCTCCTGGGGCAAACAGACCCAAATACTGCAAACAATATAGGTTCGCAAGCAATAACAGTAAAACTCGTTACTGTCAGCCCTGTCGTTTCAGGCCCCATCACAGCGGGCAATACATTTATATCCGGAACGAGTTCAGAGGTTGATGGCACCACCGTTGAAGTATTTGTCAATGGAATTTCCGTTGGGACAGCGGCGGTGACATCAGGTGCGTGGTCACGCAGTGTCGCAGCAAGTGAATTGCAAGCAGGAGAAGAAATAAAAGCACGCGCGCTTGCAAGTGGAAAGTCAATTTCAGTATTTTCAAATACAGTAATCGCCGATCATGCAGTCTCCCCCGCCCCATCAGTTAATTCTCCTATCACAGCGGCAGACACCACCATATCCGGCAGCAGCAGCGAAGCTGACGGCACTGTTATTGGCGTGTATGTGGACGGTAACCCTGTTGGGTCAACAACAGTTGTGTCAAACAGTTGGTCCATTTCCGTTGCAGCCTCTGAGCTGCAAGCCGATGAAGACGTATCCGCGAAGGCGACTATTGATACAAACAACGATGGTC
Source organism: Candidatus Magasanikbacteria bacterium CG10_big_fil_rev_8_21_14_0_10_47_10 (assembly GCA_002773135.1). Lineage (GTDB taxonomy): Bacteria > Patescibacteriota > Patescibacteriia > Magasanikbacterales > UBA922 > 1-14-0-10-47-10. The sequence continues at coordinate 2,613 of PFCB01000033.1, read as the reverse complement.
TCATTAACGGCAGTGACAATGCAAGCGCCTTTTCAACGCCTATTACTATTTCTGAATTACTCTCACACGTGCCGGCAATCAACGCACCTATCACAGCCGGAGACACAACCATCTCAGGCACCAGCATTGAAGCGGATGGTACTGTTATAACCATTTATGTTAATGCATCACTGATTGGCCAGACGACGGTTTCCGCAGGAACATGGTTGTTGAGTGTTTCTGAGACTGAACTTGATGCAGGTGAACACGTGACAGCAAAAGCCACTATAGATACAAACAATGATGGTATTATCAATGGCTCTGACACCGCAAGCGCTCCGTCATCAACAGTAATTGTAGACGCTGCACCCATTCCCACTGACGTACCAAATATCTCCTCCCCAATCACAGCTGGCGATACATCCGTCTCAGGTCTTAGCACGGAAAATGATGGCACCACTGTTGAGGTGTTTGTAGATGGACTATCTATCGGGACAACATTGGTCACCGGTGGTACATGGTCACTTGTTATTCCTTCGAGCGAACTGCAAGCGGGAGAACATGTCAAAGCAAACGCTATTGCGGCAGGAGAAATACTCTCGGCATTTTCCAGCACTGTTACGGTATTATCAAAAATTTCTGCAGTGCCAACGGTTAACTCTCCAATTGTTGCCGGAGACACCACGATATCCGGAACGAGTAACGATTCCGATGGAACAACAATAGAAGTATTTGTTAATGCTGGAACAGTGGATTCAACGACTGTCTTGTCTGGTATATGGTCATTATCAGTATCAACATCCGAGCTGCAGGCACTGGAATCTGTCACTGCAAAGGCGACTATTGATACAAACAATGATGGGACAATCGATGTGAATGATAACCAAAGTTTTGCATCAACAGCCGTTGTAGTAAGTCATACGGCACCTGCTGCAGCACCACAAATTACCGGCCCAGTCATTGCAGCAGCAACGACTATTACTGGCCTAAGTGTTGAAGCCAACGGAACCGTCATTTATATTCGGGTCGGCGGCACCATGGTTGGGTCTGGAACAGTTTCCTCAGGAAGTTGGTCTGTCACTGTTGGCGCCTCGGAATTACAAGCTGACGAAGGCATTATTGCGACAGCACTGAAAGACACAAATAATGACGGATCCATAGACGGTTCTGATATAGAAAGTTCTAATTCGACATCCATAGTTGTTGGGCATCAAATTTCTCCAGTCCCGCAAATTAATTCACCCATATTTTCCGGATCAGTGAGCATATCAGGCTTGGTGCAAAATGGAACAGGCACTCAGATTTCCCTCTACAGAAACGGAATCTATTATTCTGGTGGTGTTACCGTAAACGGCAACTGGTCTTTTACTCTTCCCTCTACATTACTCATAGCAGGTGACACGTTTCGTGCAAGCTCCAGAATTGACACAAATAATGATGGCACCATAAACGGCAGTGACCAAGAAAGTACACTCTCAAGCGGTGTGACAGTGACGGACATGCCGCGTGGGAAGGTCTCCTCACAAATCTTTTTCCCCCAGCAAACCGGCATTCAACTCAATGACGGTCACCCTTGCAGTGCAAGCAGGGAGATTATTCTCACATTGCATGCTATTGATGCAGTAGAAGTATTTGTAACCAATGATGAAGCATTCCAACAAGGAACCTGGCTACCTTTTAATGGCCCAGACGCCAACATGACATGGCAATTACCGAATTCGGATGGACAAAAAAACGTCTACGCACAATTCCGATCATCCACCGGCCACACATCACAAATTCTCTCATCATCGGTTTCCCTTGATACAATTACTTCATGCGGAACTCAGCCTATCATCATACCTCCCGTGGAAGAAATAATAGAAACAACCACAACACCAAGCGAAAAGCGCAAATATGATCCTATTCAAGAAGCCAACAGTGCAACCAGCATTGATGAAGATAAATCGCTTGTAACCACTGTGGAACGATTGCTATGTGATGTTGGGAGTCTTCTCAAAACAGCCGACGACGGAGCTATCTACTACTGTGGTCGAGATGGAAAGAAGCATGCCTTTCCTCACTCCAAAGTATTTTTTACATGGTATTCAGATTATACGGCAGTACAAGTAGTTGCCAATAGCATCCTGCATGCAATACCAATTGGCAGTCCAGTCACCTATAAACCGGGTGTACGTATGTTGAAGTTACCCTCAGATTCAAAAACCTATGCCATATCTGGGGGCGGCGTTTTACACTGGATTACGACAGAAATTATTGCGCAACAGTTGTACGGTGCGGCATGGAACAAACTGATAGACGATGTGAACGAAATATTTTTTAGTGACTACGTCATTGGTGATCCGATTACAGCAGACAGTGCCTCATCTCACTAAAAGGCCACGGATTTAAGAAGCTCGCATTCGCGAGCTTCTTTTTTGCGGCGTGCGTGGATTGAAGTTAGAACCCTGCTGCTGCGAGAGGAACAGAAACAAGGAATACCAGAGTCGCCATCGGAGGCAAGTGCTTGAAGTCTAGCCCTACGCCAAGTGATCTGCTGGTGGCGTAGTCAGTTGTGCGCAAAATCTGGTGTGATGTTCTCGTGACGAATCAGGGGTCGACAGGCTGGAACCGAACGGGCTCGATCCTCGAGTA
>PFCB01000009.1:32609-63249 GCA_002773135.1 Candidatus Magasanikbacteria bacterium CG10_big_fil_rev_8_21_14_0_10_47_10 | reverse complement strand
TTGAAAGTTAAATATGTTAGTTTAGTTATTCATACGTTAATTAAAAGTATTATACCTATTCCTTATTTTTATATTTTTGCGGTATGAAAAAATATCTCTTATCGTTAGTCATGTTATTGTTGCTTGGTAGCGGATGCGCAAAAGAACAAATTAGCCAAAACATAATTTCTAATGACAGTACCAACGCCCAAGTGGAAGAAACCTATAACGCAAATATAAATAGCCCACTTTCTGCCCTTCTAGATCACTTACAAGTGGGGAAACCAAATAGCGAGTATGCTCGACTTACAAATATTCGTATAGAAAGTGACTCGGAAGCCGGATTTAATCCTTCTTCATTTACTGTTACGTATACAGAAGAAGGAATTGCTGATGATGTAATTCGCAAAGAGGAATATCAGTTGAAATTGCAAAGAGAAACGGATAAAAATTGGAAAGTGACAGATAAAAAGTTAGTCGGGAGAGAATGTTACGAAGGACGTGGATGCGAATAGCTCAAACAATTTTATATTTCAAGCCATATCCGAAATTGTCCTCGCTACGCACGTAGCAACCTGGGATCATGGATGGACGAAATACAGCAAGATAGAAAAATTGATAGTCTTTTTGGCTTCGCAATGGAATTACTTGGCTACAAGCGGCGGTCGCAAGGAACCCTATACTTTAAATTTGAGGATGAGATACTCGATGAACGCAGAAGGAGACTGGAAGATGATGCGTTATCAGCTAGGCACCTCACAAGAATCGACTATTCATTATGAAACAAAATAAAAAAAACATAGTTTTTGTAGACGGGCAAAATCTCTATATGGGAACCCGCTCAGATGAACCTCCGTGGAATATTGACCTTGCAAAGTTTAGAGCATATTTAACCCGGAAATATGCAGTGGAAAAGGCATACTATTTTCTAGGATATGTCGATGAGCGGAATCAAGACCTATATGAATCAATCCAAGCGGCTGGTTTTATTTTGGTATTTAAAAAACACAATGATGCAATGCTTGGAAAGAAGAAAGGAAATGTAGATACTGATATAGTCTTCTCTGTGATGAAAAAGCTATATAAAAATGAAGTTTCAAATAAAATAATCCTGGTATCAGGGGATGGAGATTATAATATGCTTGTAGATTTTTTAATTGAAGAACAAAGATTTTTGAAAATATTATTTCCTAGCAAAAAATTTGCATCTTCGTTGTATAAAAAAATCACGAGACATTACTTTGATTATCTCGTGAACATAAAACATCTAATTGAATATAAATAAAAAAGGGGGCCATCAGCCTTACGGCATCAGGGTCCCTTTTCGTCTTGATGTATAGACTATATTCCAAAAAGGATGATTTGTCAACATGGTTTGGGGATAAAAATCAGAGAATTTAGCTCAACCTAGCCCTAATTTACTAAAAAAAACATATGTCCGACTACTACTCAATCCCCCGCCAGGCCGACTGGAACTACGGCGGAAAACGCTGGCGACTTTCGCGGTCAAAAATTGATTTATTTCAACAGTGTCCACGCTGTTTTTATTTGGATAACAAGCTGGGACTAAAACGCCCACCCGGATACCCATTTTCACTGAATACAGCCGTGGATAGCCTGCTCAAGACTGAGTTTGATATTCATAGAGCTAAGGGAAAGCAACATCCACTGCAAAAAAAATATGGCATTGCTGCCATACCGGTGCCCCATGAATCACTAGATATTTGGCGAGATAATTTTAAAGGGGTTGAGTACACACACAAGCCAACAGGATTTGTTGTAAGTGGCGCTATTGATGATTTGTGGTTTGATCCAAAAACAAAAAAGTATATTGTGGTTGATTATAAGGCAACAGCAAAGACAGAAGCGGTTACGGTGCTGGATAAGGCGTGGCAAGAAGGGTATAAGAGGCAAATGGAGGTCTATCAATGGCTTTTGCGACAGAACGGTTTGAAAATGTCACGGACAGGGTATTTTGTGTATTGCACAGGCAGACCTGATGAAAAGGCATTTGATGGAAAGTTGGAATTTGATGTTCATCTGATTGAATATGTTGGGAATGATGATTGGGTAGAAGATACGTTGAAGAGTATTAAGAAATGCCTAAAAAGTGGTAAAATACCAAAGGCAGATAAAGACTGTGATTATTGTTTGTATCGACGGGAACTTGGGCAGGTGGAGTAGCTACACTCTTCTACACGAAAAGCACCACCGCGGTGCTTTTTCTAATTAAATGAAGAAGGCCCGTCCGATGCATATCGGTCCGGGCCTTTTTTTCTCCTTGAGCTCTCACTGCGAGCTCAGACGCGCTCATTGCTGAAATGACCCCTCAACGCTACAACAAAAAAGCAGAGAAACATTGCCGCAACGATGTACAGTGCATAGTGCAAGGCGGTGACCACAAGGCGCGAGTCATTTACATTATCGCCGCTATAGAACAGCATTCCCAGAAGAATGGTGTTCACAAGCACCACCACGGCAATGATGGTGTGGGCAAACGCCACGAATGCACTTTCCAGGACGATCTCCAATGCGTCAATGAGCTTGGACATCACGTACCTCCTCCTTGGATATTGTGTATGAGCGACACTAGTGTAAGGCCCTTCGCATGTGGACCTCTGCCAGGCGCATGTGATCACTATCAGTAAGCACTGCTTCGCGAAATTCGTCCGCGAGCTTTCGACTTTTCAGAATAATCTCAATGTCATCGTTGTCGACCATGCCATTTACCGATATACGGCGGAGATGATTCAGCATCTCTTGTAGCTCATGACCAAGGGTCATTCTTTTGTCGTAAAGAAATTTCTTAACGTTGACAGCAGCGTACATACAAATCCCCAATGAAAAGAGCGCCAATGACGGGATAGTATGGCAAAAAAACGAAAAAGTCAAGCTAGGCCAGGAGCGCCATTTCTACAGCCGACTTGCCCCACCAGTAACCATGATTATTGTCTCCAGTAGCGCGCGCTTCTGCCTGCTGCTCTGTGAGGCAATTTAAAACTCCGTATATGACGGGAATACCGGTAGTTGTATTCAAATCCATTATTCCCTGCGTCACAGCGTCTGAAATATATTCAAAATGCATGGTCTCCCCTTTTACCAAAACTCCAAGGCAAATAACCGCATCCACTTTTTTTGTTTCAATAAGATGTTTGGCACCAAACACCACTTCGTATGAGCCCGGTACCTCTAGCACAACAATATTGTCATCCAATACGCCGGAATCTTTCAATCCCTGAATCGCGCCATCTCGGAGCGAGTAGGTCAACACACTGTTCCAGCGTGCCACAACAATGCCCACTTTGAGCGCTGATCCATCCATTTTTTCAAACGTAATACCTTTCATAGAAGTGTAGTTCAGAGTTTATTGTTCAAGCGAGAGCTCTTTGCATGACATACTTGGCCAGCATGTCGGCCTCCACATTTACTTTTTGACCAATACTCCACTCACCAAGCGTTGTATTTTCTACTGTATACGACACAAGTGAAACAGTCACACCACTGTTGTGGAGGCGCGCAATCGTCAAGCTCACACCATCGAGGGCAATAGAGCCTTGTTGCACCATGTACTGCATCATGTCGTGTGAAAGCTCGATAGATGCAAGTCGGCCTTCTGCAGAGTTCGATACATCAGTAACAGTACCAACGGTGTCTACATGACCATACACAAAATGACCGCCAATTTCATCTCCGGCGCACAGTGTGCGCTCTATATTCACATGGTCCCCTTTTTGAAAAAGGCCAATGGTTGTTTTTTTAATTGTCTCCGGCATAACATCAAAGCGAACACCTGCCTGTGAAATACTAGCAGCGGTAAGACACACACCATTGATGGCAATGCTGGCCCCTTCTGGTACCTGCTTCGCTGCCGGCCAATCAATAACAAGAACCCATGACAAGTCATGGGCTTCAAATTCTTGCACTGTTCCAATATTTTTAATGATCCCGGTGAACATAATATCCCAAGAAATGCCGAATGGCCGCAATATCTTGCCCAATTTGCGCAATTAAGTCCGCTTCGGAAGAAAACTGCTGATAGTCACGAATTTTTTGAAGCGGCTCCACCCGAAGATGCCGCCCATACAGATCACCCTCAAAATCCAGTATATGTGCCTCTACTCTGCCACGATCCGCGTCAATAATCAAGGCCGCGTCTTGCTCGTGGCCGTCCCAAAACGCGCGTCCGGCGTAGATGCCGGGCGCTATGCTAACCTGCGTAAAATCAACATCCAGGTTGGCGGTTGGGTAGCCAATAGTGCTGCCGTAGCCATCACCATGCATGACGCTCCCTTCAATTTTCATCTGCTGCTGCAACATCCGGTGTAACATCAATTCCCAAGAGTATATGTACTGCGCGCTCGCGGCCAATATCTCTCACACCATCCTCTGCTGTTTCGTCTTCCACAAACATCTCCTCAATATCGATATCAGGCGCAATTCCCTCGCCATCAATTTGGCGTTCTTTCGGCGTTAACCATTTTGCAATTGTCAGCTTTATGGCTGACCCATCCGGCAATACTTCAAAATTCTGCACGGACCCTTTTCCATAGCTCGTTCTCCCGATAACAGTTGCCAACCCATGATCCTGCAGCGCGCCGGCCAGGATTTCCGAACCCGAGGCTGTCCCCTCGTCAATAAGTATGACAGTTGGGATCCCGGCAAGCCTGTGCGCACCGCGTGTCGGATACTCTTGGACATCTCCATCTTGAAATCGCTCCTTTAGGATTAATCCATCCGTCACCCATTCACTTGCGACTTTTACGGCACTGTCCAAAAAGCCGCCGGGATTACTGCGAAGATCCAGAACAATTCCTTTGGGATCCTTGCTAACGATCTCTTTCACCATTGCATTAAAATCACCAAACGTATCATCATTAAAGTGGCTGATTCGGAGATAGACAATGCCATCTCCTTCGTCTTCCAGAATCACCGTTGGGATGGCGATCGTCTCGCGAACAATAGAGACCTCTTCTATTGCGTCAAAGCCGTCGTGTGAAACAGTCAGCACCACTTCTGTGCCACGCGGTCCCCGTATTTTTGTGACGGCCTTTTCAACCGTTAAGCCCTGTGTCTCTTCACCATCAATCGCGTATATGTTGTCCCCGGGACGCAGTCCTGCTTTTTGTGCCGGGCTGTCCGGCAACGGGGCAATAACCTGCAGCTGTTCATCTCGAATACCAATTTCAGCGCCGATCCCTTCAAACTCACCGGCCAGGTTATCGGCGAATTCTTTTGCGTCGGTTGGAGGAAAGTAAACTGAATGCGGATCGCCCAGACCCTGCACCAGCCCCTCAATAGCGCCGTAAAATAGTGTAACATCGTCAACCGGTTGGTCGACATAATTTTTGTGAATCATGTCCCAGACATTCCAAAATTGATCAAAGCTGACTTCTTCCGATCGCGTTTTGCTGTACAAATCAATCACGCGGGCAATTTCCACTTGTCCGGATTCATTGGTAATTTTGCTGCTGACCGAGTACGACGAACCACCAAAAAAACCGAGTGCAAATGTGAATACGAGCGCCGCAGCGATGGCCAGGGGTAATATCTTTTTGTTTTTTTCAAGCATACATAAAGTTAATCATCTATACGTTCAATGTCCGCTCCTACCGCCCTTAATCTCTCAACAACCCGCTCGTATCCACGCTCAATTTGGTACGGATCTCGTAAAATAGATGTACCATTGGCCGCGAGCATACAAATCAGTACGGTCATGGCGGGCCGAAGCGCGGGTGGACACATCAAATCGTTTGCCTGCAAGCGACTGACACCTTCTACATAGATGCGATGCGTATCTACCAATGTCACATTGCCTCCCAGCTGTTGCAGCTCAAGCGCATAAATAGCGCGATTGTCATACACCCAATCGTGTACCAGTGTCCTGCCCTTGGCTTGCGTCAAAATTGGAATAAATAACGGCAGATTATCAATGTTGAGTCCGGGATATGGCCGACACGAAAGCTTATCAGGCAATGCCGTGAGTGAAGACGGCTTCATGGTTATGTCTACGATATCAAAATGGCCGTTTTTTGACTTTCGTGCTTTTGACAAAGTAAAGGTCTGTCCCATCACCTTCAATTTTTCCATTTCCAGCCGCAAAAAGTCGAGCGGTGCATTTTTTATTGTTAGTGATGACTTGGTGGTAGCCGCAACTGCAATCCATGCCATTGCGTCAATTGGATCCGGCATGATGTGATATGTTTGCCCGGACTTAAGCTGCGTTACACCGGTGATGGTAAGCGTAGTGGTTCCAATACCCTCAATTCTTGCTCCCAGGTGCTTGAGAAAACAACACAGGTCTTGCACCATGTAATTGGCAGACGCAAAATGAATCGTCGTGGTGCCCGATGCAAAGACAGCGGCAAGCACAGCGTTTTCTGTTGGCGTGTCGCCTGATTCATACATAACAATGTCTGCGGCAACAAGCGGTTTGTTGTGGACATCGTAATAATATCGCTTTGACTCGACTTGTACACCAAATTTTTCAAGCGCGTATGTATGCGGACGCACAGTTCGTTGACCAAGTTTACAACCGCCTGATTTATACAGTTTGAATGTTTTCACGCGTGCAGCAAGCGCACCTAGCAATAAAAGTGACGACCGTGTTCTGCGGCAAGCCGCCTTATCAATTTTTTCCATGTCCAGTTTGCCTGAACTATCCAGCTCAAGGGTATGTTCGTCAATCCACACATACCGAACCCCAATGCTTTGGATCAATTCCAAAATACGTTCTACTTCTTGAATCCTCGGGACGTCCTTGAGTGTCACCTTTCCCTCTATCATTGTGCTGGCGCACAAAAAAGAAACAGCGGAATTTTTGGCTGTACTGACGGTTATTTCCCCCTTGAGCGTTTGCGCGCCTTTGACGCGGTAATATGCCATATGTATTGAATTTTTTTGTAAAATACGATACTATTTTAGCTAAGAATGGATAAAAAAGCAACCTGTGTATCAAGTACCATACTATATTTCACGACGAGCTCGCCGCAGCATGATGATCACCCTGATCGCGATTTTTTTTGTTTCATCTCCCCTTATCATTCTCTATACAAATGGCTACCGGTACGACCTTGCGTCAGGCGCTGTCCTGTCTACCGGAGTCTTGAGTGTCGATGTCAAACCGGACGACGCACGCGTTGAACTTGATGGTGTTGTTATTGAACAAGGTATTCCCATACGGAAACAAAATTTGGCACCGAACAAATCATACCAAGTCCATATCACACGCGATGGATATCTTTCATGGGATAAAGACATTTTTGTTGGAAGTAACCAGACTGCCTATATTCGCAACGTCACCCTTTTTCGCGATACATCGCCCTTTAGACGACTTCAAGATGACGATACGGCACAGTATCTCTCCATTTCACGGGATGGATTGCTGGCATTGACAACAGAAAAGCATGGTACGGACATGACATTGGTTTTGAAAAGAATTGAAACCGGCGAAAATATTTTTGCCACTGACATTACTGCATCAACACAGATAGCGTACCGCTGGTCTCCCCAATCAAGCGGGCTTTTTCTTGAGCTGAAAAATGATGACGTGTATTCACAGCTGCTGACGGATTTTGGCTCAACCAATTCCATGATCTCTACGTCGTCTCTCTCGCTGATTGATCAAATGCAATGGGACGACCGAGGAAGAAATGTGTATGTTCAAGGTGAAATGTTTCTGGAGCGGTGGCGCGTTGCCGATCACCAAAAACTGGGACGCAATGTCCAGACTGTTTGGTACGTTGATTCATCGGAAAAAATTTGGACTTACAATCGGGAAGTTGGTCTTTTCCAAGGTGACCGGCCCTCTGAAATTCCAAACTTACCGGTTATCCAACAGGTATTTTTTGCGTCAAATGACGTCATCATTGCCAAAACCGAGGGCGCTATTTCGATCATCAGACCCAATAGCGATGCATGGGATATCCGCCGGCTGCCGGTCGATGCTGTTTTTTACAATACAGCGACAAATTCGTGGATCGCGTGGTCTCCGTGGGAATTTTGGCGTGTTGACACGCGCGGCGATACCGGCATCATAAACAGAACGGGCGGTGATCTTTTGGACATTGTACCGCTTGATGAAAATGGTGTTCTCCTATTGGCTCGCGCGGATTCGTTGACCGCGTTTAACCCCAGCTATTTTGTCGATCACATGCTCGAAAAGGACATAGTGGTTGAGCAGGTGACCGCAAATATCAAAACGAGGAAGATATACTTCCTCGGATCGGTAAAAAATGTTCGGGGTGTGTATGAGTTGGAGTATTAAAAGAATAAACTCATATTGATAAGACCCTCGTTCACAATTCTCGTCGCGAACATCTGTTCCGCCGGTGTCTGCGACTGACCTGTCATTTCCTTTGTTATCTCTTGGCGCAACTCTGTAAGATGACCGGCGGCAGTGGCGATCGCCTTTAAAAAATATCGAAATTGTGTGTTCATTTTATCTCCGGCTTCTTCCAAAATGCTGTAATAAATTTTCTTTACCTTCTCGCCCGTGTCCTCTATCCCGACGAGCATAGCTGTCAGTTGTTCAGGCGTCCATGACACGCCTCCAAGATCATTCACCACGGCAGTGACAACCTCTGCACGCATTTGTGGCGCGAACAGCGCACTCAAAAAATCGCGCAACCGGTTTCTTGCATCAAAATCTTCTGTCATATTCCGAGCCATGTGTTCCGGCGCGCCATCTCGGCGTCCATATCCGACACTTCCCATATCAATGAGAACGGCGCGGGCCGGATAGACCTCACCATTGCCCGCACTTGGGGTAAAATCAATATACGCGTTTCCGGTATGCAAATCTGCGTGAAACGGTCCGGCCGCGATCTCACGCAACAGCTCAAGGCCAAATGAGGCCTTGAGTTGGCCCATGTCTAAATTCTTTATTTGATCTTCAATACTGGTGACACGCGGATCTCCGTAATTTTTCGCAAGCTTATCGCGCATACGTTCTATCCCGGCCACATTGACCTGTTCCATCGCCCTCTGATACTCTTCCAGGTCCTTGAGCGAGAGCCCACGCACATATTCTTCGACAATCAAGCCCAAATCTTCTTTACTTTCAGGCGACGGATAGAGAATATTGCCAACGGATAGCGGGGCTATGGCAACAAGCGGTATGGATTGCTGATCCGTTCCTATCTTCATTTCAACCGTTGCGCCACGCGTTGCCAAGGCCGCGCCAATGGCACGTTGATTTTCCGCCTCATGTATGAACGAAAGCTCATCAATCACAATACGCTCCACTTCGTCTACCACGTAGGACGGGACGTCAAACCCCTCTTTTTCAAGTGTCTGCACCACACCTCGCAAGGCAACCATGTCATCCACAAAATTCTTATCAATGCTTGGCCTTTTGTACTTTACAGCAACCTCTGTCCCATCAGCCATCACGCCTCTATCAACCTGCTTAATGGAAGCACTCCCTAATGTGTCCTGAATCTGTTGTATAGATTGTTCTCCCTCTCCAATCCAACCCGTGGACTCCAAATACGTGAGCGGCACCCGTTTTGAGACTGTCGGCGCACTGTCTTTGAGGCTTGCCAGCTCTTGCCTGATGTTTTCCGGCAGGAGACCGGGCTGTTCAGAAAGCACCTGCCCCAATTTAATGCCAACCACCCCTATTTGCACAAGTAACGTGCGAATAAATTCGCCGACCGTTAATTCTCTCCCCTCCTCCTGTGCCGTCCCCATGGCCTCCACCACATTGATAAACAGCTCTGCCCGCCGTGCCTCTGTTGGCTGCCGGACAAGCAGCTCTCGAAATGATGACTGAAGCAATTGTTTTCCACGCGTATTTGTTTCATGTTCCGCGGGAAGATTTGAATCCAATTGATTCTCACCAAAGCCCAATTCAAACACAGAATCAGCCATAAAGCGAATCATATCACTACGACGCAACCACTCGGGCCATGGTTTCGTATACCCCTCAGGCACTGGTTCGTTGTCACGAAAGCGAAAAGAAGCCTGGGTGTTGCTTTTCAAAACACCCTTCTCGTCTGTGAGCATATCATACAACAAATGTTTACGTTCAAACGGTGTCAATTGCCAAAAAAGTTCTTTTCTATCCTCCAGAAGCAATCCAGTCTTCACTACGGAAAGGCGTTCCTTCAACGGTTCACGGCCGCCCAAAAACCAGAGAATATACTGCGCCCTTTCAGCAGTGTCTTGCATGCCAATGAACCCGCGTGCGCGTTCCAGTGCCTCATGCTGTGTCCTTTTTGCAACCGCTTCGCGTTCATCCGGCCACCGCATCTGCTCCACTCGCAACTGACGTGAAACCGCATGAATTTGCTCCGGTGTCTGCGCCAAATCCATACAGAAGGTCTGTAAAACTTCGTCGCGCTCAAATGTCGGTTCCGGATACAAATCCAAAACACGGGCAAGCTCTGTGTCAAAAACACTTGAATCTTTTGCACGTTCCCGCGTCACCCTTGGCCACCGTACGCGCTTTTCCAGCGCGGTCAAAAGTCTACGAAAGCCCGGCCCTTCGTCCGGACTGATGCGTTCACGGTACACGTGTTCCACCTTTCGGAGAATCCGATCAGCCAGCTCTGCAGGTATGGCATCCACCGCGTCAGCCAAACCCTCAATGCGCGCAAGCGTGTAGCGCTTCAAAAATCCGATGTCCTTGTGAAGCGTAAATTTTTCAAGCGCGCGGTCCAGGTCAATGTCAGTTGTGAGAAAGCGTATGCCCATGTTCTCAAGCTCTTTTCCACTCACCTCAGTACTGAGCAATTGCCATATTTCAGCTGTCAGTTGATTTTTGACAAACAAATCCTTCAGCGGATGCCTTCCCGGGATGTCTTTTTCAATTCTCTCGAACAACTGTTCCATGTTTTGTTCCCCCGTCTCTTCACCGGACAGAGTGCTTATGAGCTCCTGTGTGTGCCAATCCATCAATTTTTGAGATACCAATCGCAATCGAAACACTGGGCCTATTTCCAGTCTGCTTTTCTCATTTTCAACGACACTGTCTGAAAACAAAAATATGTCGCTTTCCTTGGCACGCGCGAAATCCAGTGCCAATAGCTCCACCTCCTGTCGCTTTGCGTCATATAATGTGTACACTTTCTGAAGTGCACTATTTATTTCTTTTTCTGTTTCCCATTTGCCCAGAGCTTCTGTCTCGTTCATCCGCCCCGCCTCCACCTCGTTGTTAATAAAATTGAAATGTGCCTCTTTGTTGTACTGGACGTCGACATCGTAATCCACCAAGTGTACCCTGTTTGTTTGGCCTAGCATTGTCGTGGTAACCCAACCCTTTTCCAGCCACTCCTTCCGCACGCCCGCTTTGTTCAGCGCGCCTTGCAGTACAGCTTCCAGTTCACCCTGTCCAGCCGAATAGCGCTCGCCCTCAACCAACCCCATGACCTGATTTCTCTCGCTTGCCTCATGCGGCCGAGACGAAAAATGTGGTAGCCATTCTTCAACTTCTTCCAGCGTATCCACTCCCAATGCTTCCATTTTTTTTGCTAAAATAAACTCTTTAAAAAATCCGGGCTGCATACCCTTTACCGTTTCTATATTCCGGGTGTCCGCAACGATCTCTTGCATCTCGCTATAGAGTTTTTCGCATGTCCTATCAAAGTCTGCCATTTGCTCTAGGGTGATATTACCATCCTTTTTCCTATTTTCACTCACAACATTCTCAATGGCACCGCGGCCTTCCCACAAATCCTGTAGGAACAGTGGCCACGAAAAATAAATTTCCGCGACACCCCTCTTGTCTACCTGATATTTGCTGGCAAGGAATGGAAAAGAGTCCTCCAAATATGCAATTGTGGTGTACCCAAGGCCGGAGGAAGGGAGTCCGTCATCCATTGCCATATCAGCCGTGAACAAGGGATTATTGTATCGCCATTCCCAGTGCGACAGCTGTTCATCCAACCTCTTTAACTGCTCGCGGTCCTTCCATTCATCCCCATAAACCTCGGCGGCCAATTGCCAAAATCGCATCCTATTTTTTCTGTCCTCCTGGGCGTGGAGGCGGGCAGTACGAAACGTACTCTCAAAAGACTGCAAGTGCCCCAGAGCCAACGCCATCATTTCTCGCGAGACTGACCCATATGTAGATTCCATTTCTTTAAGCAATGCCAGCAATTCGGCAGCCTTTGGGCGTGTTTCAGCCAGCACAGACAGATACTCATGGACATCTTCTGTTTTGATATCAACATGCACGTCGGAGATCAGTGCCTTGGTACGGTCTCTATACAAATACCAGTCAGTCGGATCTTTGAACTCTTTATTTTGAAGACCCTCAAATGCTTCGCCCGCCGAACTGCGGAGGGTGGCATCTAAATCTTGCGCCCTCGCCATGACGTCGCTTGTATGTCGGCTCCCCATCCAGGCACCCTCCAAAACATGGCGAAGAATTTTTTCAGTGTCCGCTTTATTCTTCTCAGGCACTATTGCTGATAAATCCGGCGTTAATTCAACCACAGTTGCCTCCACAATAGGCGCAATGCACGCCATAGCATAATCGTTCCTCTCTGAGCTCCCCAGTTTTCTTAACTGTTCATTGGTCAGTACCCCCTGTTCAAACATGTGGTCAACAAAGCCTCGCGCTACTGCCATAAAAATCCCAACTCTCTTAAAAAAAGCGTCTACCTTTTTTTTTGCTCCCCAGGTTCTCTTGATTACTAATTCCCTGAGCAAATATCTTGCAAGCTCTTCTGTTTCGATCTCTTCGGCGCCAAACTCCTGGAATCCACGCGGCGCCGCAGGGGAATCAATAGGCTTGCCGGTTCGCAAAATAGTGCCAATTTGCCCGGCATGCTCGTCAAACAGCCTCTGATACCCGGCCTCGTTTTTAGGATCGCGCACATGCACCATTATGCGCCTTACATTCGGTTCTATATCGGACACAAGCTCTGTTTTGTCCTCGCTATACTTGTCGCTCCACTTTTCATCACCATTGGCAACCCAGAGGTACATCTCCGATCCGTCACCGGATATAGCATGATCCGTTTCCAGCCTTCGTCTAGCCGCCTCCCGGATATGCTCCTCCTCGGGTGTTTGAGGTTCCAGTGCAAACGCCACAATCGTTATGAGTTGGTTGCGCATTGTTTGCACGTCCTCTCTACGTGTGGCTGGATGCGATGCAATAATGTCGTTAAACGACTTTTGTTCCAACACCGCAAGTGCTTGAGAGAAAAAAAGGATTGACGCTTCCGGAACCACATTCCTGCCCCCCCCCGCCGGATAGCAACCCGCTCAGCAGATATTCTAAAATTGTGTCTGGTACCTCGGCCCCGCCATCAACCCGCAACACTGCCCCGTATGTTTCAATTGTTTTCTGACGAATGGCAGCAGACAAATTTTGAACCATGAATGGTGTATGATCGTCTCTTTTTTCCCATATATCAAAACCCGGCTTTGGTCTGTCTGAATAGTTAAACTTCAAAAAAAACTGTTCTTCCTTTTCACTCATTTCAATCTCTCCTTTCACTGTCTTGG
This sequence comes from Candidatus Magasanikbacteria bacterium CG10_big_fil_rev_8_21_14_0_10_47_10, assembly GCA_002773135.1. Taxonomy (GTDB): domain Bacteria; phylum Patescibacteriota; class Patescibacteriia; order Magasanikbacterales; family UBA922; genus 1-14-0-10-47-10. Next base: position 49,815 of record PFCB01000009.1, on the reverse strand, counting down.
TTTCTTGTTTTTTTTGCGCCCGCAACCCAAGCGGCGCTGCCTGCAGTTTGCCTGGTTCCGGAATGTCCACTTCATATGTTTCAATTGTCTTGCTGAGATTACGACTGCGCACAAGAGAAAACATGGCTGTGGTGCCACCGTGGACAAAAGATGCCAAAAATTGTTTTATGATCGACAGTCTCTCTCCTCTGTCAAACGTCTCTCCTGCTTTGAGATATCTCGATTCAATCAATTCCCAAAAAGGTGCTACGTCTTGGTTTTCCGCATCAAGCCAGTCCTCAATGGAATCAGCGCGTGGTTCTGTGGTCATGCCCAGGTTTGTCAGCACCTGCTTGTATTCAGTTTGTAGCTTCTCTACGTAGTGTTCAGGCCGTTCAAACGGCGCAGTACCCGTTTTCTTTGCACACCAATCTTCGGCCTTAGGAATACCCAACACTTCGTCCACATTGAGGGACTTTCTGTCTTTAACAATAAATTCCGTTGAATCCGGTAAATTGATTGACCATTGATAGGGCGGCCCTTCGTGCGGGTGATCCTTCAGTTTAAGACCCAGCGTAAATGTACTCATTGCCTTGAGCACGGCGTCTCTGTATCTCAATGTTCCGTGCGCAAGCTCCTGATCAACCAGCTCGCGTTCAAGAGCGATTTGCACTACGGTATGCACATGATGAAAAGCATCCGCACTCAAGAAGATTTCGGGAATTGGTTCAGTATTTCGAACCTCGTCAAGTAGCGTAGAAACATCCGCCTGATACCCTGTTCGCAATTTTGCGCGACGCGATTCCTTCTCTCTTTGCTGTCCTGCAATAATTGGAAAAGCTTCATGTACTTTCTGTGGGTACGGCGTCAATTCCTTTGTCGCGTTTGGAAACAGTTGATCGGAATCGTGATAGAGTTTTTCCAACTCCACCACGCGGCGCCGCGTATCAGGATGACTTCCACCCCAGCCAAATTTTGAAAAAAAACTGCTTCCGCCCTGTTCAACCAACCCTTTAAACAAATCAATCATTGCGCGAGGGTTATACCCCGCACTGTCTGCGAGACGCATTCCTGTGGCGTCGGCATCATATTCCAGACGCTGCCGCTCATCAGGTTTTGTATTCCCCACAAACGTGGGTTGCAAAAGATGCGAAAATTCGTGACCAAGTACCGCTGCAAGAGCGTCCTCATTTGGAAGGTGGGATACCAGACCATAGTGAATATAAATTGGCAACTCTTGGGGATTTTGTGTCGATGGTGCGTCAGTGATGTATTCTTTCATCCCGACATCGGGTTTTTCACTCCAGACAAAGGCATTTTGTTGCAGACTGCGTGTCAAATGGACTTTTGGCCGGTAGGCATTCATGCCTGCGGCACGAAACAAGCTCTCAGTCACGCGCTGGCACATATCTTGGATTTCCGTGTATGCCTCAAACGCTTCTACACTTTCAAATGAATGGCCCGAGGTTTCATTGGCAAGTTCATACTCGTAGTCAACGAATGTATGGAGGTGTTCCACCACTTCTTCACGTACTCTCTCGCTTACTTTTTTTCTCTCCGCAACAAAGCGCCGCACCTCAACCGAATCCTCCCCCGCCAATGTTTTGTCCCTGTCCAGCGCTTCAAACAGCGCAACAGCACCTTTTATTTCTCGCAATGCTTGGAATGGTTTCATGCCACGCTGGGCGATACTATCTATCTTCACGGCCGGGCGGCCATTCTCGTCTTCCCCGACAACACTCTCGGGCAAAATCGATGTATTGCCCCCTGCCAGTGCCTCTGCCAATAACCACGCTTCTTTGTTATCTGTGTGCGTGCGAAAAAGCGCCTGCTTGATATCCCGCATAGGAAACCAAATATCGCCGCGCTGTCTGCGCGCGTATTCTTTTGTGCTTTCCCGTTGTGCTTCTGAAAAACCGACAGACATAATCAATTAGGTTACATAACCACACTCACCAGTCGCCCTTTCACATAAATAATTTTCTTTGGCTCTTTGCCCTCAAGCCACTTTTCAATATTTGGCTCGGCAAGAGCTTTTTGTTTTATTTCGTCTTCAGTCGTGTCCGCAGGCACATCAATCGTTGCACGCAGTTTGCCATTCACCTGAACTGCAATGGTGAGCCTCTCCTCTACAAGCAGTAAGGCATCATATGATGGCCATGACTGCGTTGTAACAGAATTTGTGTGGCCAAGTCCATGCCACAATTCTTCTGCCATGTGAGGCGCATATGGCGCCAACATGGTAACAAGCACACCAAAGTGATCTTTTGAAATAGCATCTTCCTTTGCCCATACATTTACCAGCTCCATCATCTTGGCAATAGCTGTATTAAACTGCAAGGTTGCCGTATCATCTGTTACTTTTTTGATTGTCTTATGAAGCAAAGCCTCTGCATCTGCCCCCTGTGTTATGGTATCTGCGTTATGCGTTTTGTCTTGAAGCTTCCAGACTTTATCAAGAAATCGACGAATGCCTTTTACCCCACCGGTATTCCACGGTTTGGTTTCTTCCAAAGGTCCCATAAACATTTCATACATGCGGCATGTATCAGCGCCATACTCATTAACAACATCAGTTGGGTTAATCACATTTCCCCAGCGCTTGCTCATTTTTCTGTTGTCTTCTCCCAAAATAATACCCTGATGTCGATGCGTGAGGAATGGTTCATCAAAATCAATATAGCCGGCGTCGTGTAGCACTTTTGTGAAAAAACGGGAATACAACAAATGACCATTAACATGTTCGGCTCCGCCGAGATAGAAGTCTACCGGCATCCACTGCTTCAACATGTTTGGTGATGCAAATTCCTTATCATTATGCGGGTCTAAATAGCGATAATAATACCAGCTGGAGCACATAAATGTATCGAGCGTATCCACTTCGCGCTTCCACCCTTTTCCATATTTTTCTTCCACGCCTTTGCTAAAATCTTCAGAATACGTCAGTGGTGACTGGCCGGTTGGTTTAAAGTCAACATCGTCTGGCAGCAGGACAGGGAGATCTTCCACGTGTAGAGGAAGAAGACCAGAAACAGGAACCTCTTCTTCAAATACCGGTTGGTGGGCATCATCAAAATGCTCGCCGTTTGATTTAGCGTAGACTATGCGCGCATCCAGTTTTTTGGCAAACTGCTCACTGTGTTCTTGTGGAATAATTGGAAACTGATTATCAATAACGCAGACAAACTCATCTGCCAAATTTTTAATCGCCTCCGGACTGACTGCTTTCCAGTCTGTACTTTTTTCTACCAACGGTCGATCATGATCATTAAAGACCGGCTCATAAAAAGAATCTGAAAAAATTACTTTCGCGACTTTCTGTTTTGTTTTGGCAAGCCACTTCATAATCACCGGACCGCCAAGGCTGTGACCCAAAATCACGCTGTCCTCGTCAATTTTGATATTATTTATCAAAAATTCAACTTGCTCGTCCAAATTTGGCTGATCTGCGTCTGGCAATGTGGGCGCGATACCGGTGTGTCCCTGCGCCTCAAGAAATTGCTGCAAACGGGGAAAATAATTTGAATCACCGCGACCGCGAAAACCATGGATCAAAACAAATGTACGCTTTTTTTCTCGGCGCTCCTCGTTTACAATCATTGGAATCGGCGCGCCCCAAAATCGCTGACGCGAGACAGACCAATCGCGCAAACGATACTGCACTTTGCGTTTGCCAATTCCCTTTTCTTCAATAAATTGAATGATTTTTTCTTTTGCTTGCTCGGTTGGAAGACGATTGAGAAAGTCGGAATTAACTGCCGCACCCGGGTTTGTAAACGCTCCTTCTGCGGTGCCTCCTGCTACAACTTCACGAATCGGAAGCAAATACTTCGTTGCAAACGCAAAATCACGCTCGTCGTGTGCCGGCACAGACATAATAGCGCCAGTCCCATAGCTCGCCAAAACATAATCCCCTATCCAGACAGGGATTTCTTCACCATTCACAGGATTAATAGCCGTAATGCCTTTCAATTCAACACCTGTCTTGTCCTGATCCACCTGCCGTTCCAGCTCTGTTCGCTTGGATGCCTGCTTGATGTATTTTTCTACGTCCTTGCGATTCTCCACGCGATCCAAAAATGACTTGACAAACACATGTTCCGGAGAAAGTACCATGTACGTGGCACCAAAAATCGTATCCGGTCGTGTGGTAAAAACCGTCACTTCGAGATCATTCGCGCATCCAATAGTCCCTTTGCCGTGTGGACGGTGAGGGCAGCAGTCACAAACAATCTTGAAATCAATCTGAGCGCCTTCGCTGCGACCGATCCAATCTCGCTGACGTTTTTTTGTTTCCTCCGGCCAATCAATTGTATCAAGTCCGTCAATTAGACGATCTGCATAATCAGTAATTCTCAAATACCATTGCTCCATTTCCTTTTGAACAACAACTGTTTCAGATCGCTCACATTTTCCTTCAATCACTTGTTCATTTGCCAAAACAGTTTTGCAATCATCACACCAATTCACCAGCTGTTTTTTTCTGTACGCAAGACCCCGCTTATACATCAACAAAAAAAACCACTGTGTCCATTTATAATAATCAGGATTGTGGGAACCTACTTCCCTATCCCAATCAACAGAAATGCCCAGTGATTTTATTTGCGAACGAAAATTATCAATTGCGTCCTCTGTGCTTTTTCGCGGATGAACATTTGTTTTGATCGCATAATTTTCTGCCGGCAATCCAAAACTATCCCAGCCAATAACTTGCAGCACGCTTTTCCCCAGCATGCGCTGATATCGCGCATAGATGTCACACGCCGTATACACCTCTGCATGCCCCACATGAAGACCACTGCCGGATGGGTATGGTAGCTGCGGCAAGATATACATTTTTTCCTTTTTTGTAACGTTTTCAGGGGTTTTGTACAAACCATCCTGCCCCCACCGAGCTTGCCACTTACCTTCAATTTTTTGAGGGTCGTATGTATTCATAATATTCCGTTTACTCGGCGTAGCGCAGCGAAGCCGAGCCATTTCGGCTCAATTTGCTTGGGTTCGTATGTTTTTATAAGCTCAAAACATGTAGCTTGAAACGTGTAACTTACTGCTCATTTTACAGAATCAACAGGTAAAGTGCAAGTTATTGGCTTATTTTAGGTAAATAAAAAACACCTACTTTTATGATGTTTTTATTAGCGAAACAACTCCATCACCTTTGGATGCAAATCCGGATTTGCCATAACATAGTCCTGCCTTCCTCGCTTCCACTCGTTTCCATCACTATCTGTCAGCCTGGCGCCAGCCTCTTCACATATCAAAAAAGCAGCTAAATAATCCCAATCCATTCCTGCATTCCCGGTCACAAAGTCAACTCCACCACTTGCTAGATAACATAGTTGCAAACTGCACCCATAATTATGGATCCAAGATTCGGATTGAAGCACTAGCTTTGCATTTGCCGCCCTATACCGCTCAATATAATCACCATAGATTCCCATATTGTTTGCTCGCGAAAAAACCCCAAACGCGGCATCCATTGACTGCACGGTGTTTACATGAATGCGCCGGTCATTCAAATACGCCCCCTTTCCCTTTTCCGCAAAAAAAAGATGCTCCGAAACAGGATTGTAGACCGCGCCCATATACCGCTCACCATCTTTCATAAGTGCTATGATAGTGCACCAAAACGGAATACCCTGCGCAAAATTTCTTGTGCCATCTATGGGATCTATCACCCATTCATACGGCGCGCCCGGGTTTATATCCTCGTCCAGCTCTTCGCAGCGGATATGGTGATCCGGATATGCTTGCCCAATCGCGTGGACAATGTAGTCGCTCACGGCAATATCAGCCTGCGTGATAAGATCGGCGAGATTTGACTTTGTTTTAGTTTCCAGCTCAGTGCCAAAGTATCCCAGAGCTATACCACCTGCTTTTTTAATTGTCTCCTTTAGGAAATGTTCCATGAAAATAGCCCTGATTAATCAGGGCTATCTTAACACTTTCAATCGGATTTGCAAATAAATATTCTATGGAGTCAATGTAGTTGTAACGTTAGATACATCACCACAGCTTGAGACGTTTGGAAATGCAGTATATGTGCCACATCCGGAATAGTTTGTTGTTGCTCTCACCCATAACGTTGTTGTCGTGTCTGTTTCTGGTGCTGTTGCAGTACAGAAATCCGTAATATTACTCGTAACAACTCCATGAGCTCTACAGTTTGCCCATTCATTCCAGCTCGCAGGCTCTTCGACGGCACTCGTACTTGTCGCCCAGTAGGCTGATCTGTACTCATGATACGACCCGCTTGTGTTTACTTTCCATTTAAAATTAATGGTAGTCCCTGATTGTCCACTGAAACTTGTTATCTGATGATTGGTAAGCCACTCCCACGCTGATGCGTACACAGGAGCTGCTAGCAACGCGACAACCATTAATCCAAGTCCGCTCCAAATTATTTTTTTCCTCATATAATAAAGTTAAGTATTATACCAGGAGTATATCACATTTGTTCTTTCATGTTATCCGCAACCCGCTCAATCGCTTTTACAAACGCGGCAGTGCGCATATCAATAGCATACTTTTCCTTTGTCTCCCACACCTCATTGAACGCGTCTACCATTATTTTTTCAAGCTTTGTCAAAACATCTTGTTCTGTCCAATGTTCTCCCTTTACGTTTTGATCCCATTCAAAATAGCTGACTGTTACGCCGCCCGCGTTGGCAAGCACGTCCGGAACAACGGTCACGCCCTTTTCCTTCAGAACCTCATCAGCCTCTGGGGTAGTGGGACCGTTTGCAAGCTCAACAATCGACTTTGCTTGAATGCGAGACGCATTATCCTGTGTAATAACATTTTCGAGCGCTGCCGGCACCAAAATATCAACAGGAAGTTCCAGCAGCTGTTCATTGGTGATTTTTCTGCATGGACCATCGTCTGAGACCTGTTCATCTATATTGCATACTGTTCCAACGCAGTAACAGCCCAGCATGCCACCATCATTCTTTATCTTTTCCGCTTTATCCGGATCAATACCATCTTCACTATAAACACCACCTTTTGAGTCACTCACAGCTACAATTTTATACCCCTCTGCATGCAAAATTTTTGCCATAAAACTGCCGGCATTGCCAAATCCTTGAATGGCGACTGTGGTGCCGGCCACATTCCAACCCATTTTGCGGGTGAGTTCGCGCACCATATACACACCACCCTGCGCTGTGGAGTACCCACGCGCCTCAGATCCACCGTCTTCAATATTTTTTCCGGTAATCACGCCCGGATCAGCATGGCCTACCAATTTTTCATATTCATTGCGCATCCAGCCCATAATTTGCGGTGTGGTATACACATCCGGAGCCGGAACATCTTTGTCTGACCCAATATTGCGCCACAAACCACGAACATAGCCGCGCGACAGTCGCTCCAATTCTCCTTCTGATAATTCCTTTGGATTGACAATCACACCGCCCTTGCCACCACCCATGGGAATATTAACGGTCGCGCATTTTACCATCATCCAAAAAGACAGTGCCTTCACTTCATCCACGCTCACGTCCCAATGGTATCGAATACCACCCTTATACGGACCCAGCGCATTATTAAATTGACTTCGGTATCCGGTAAAAACTTTTATACGTCCGTCATCCATGGTAACCGGTATGGCGAGCGTAATGAGCCGCTCCGGTTGCTTCAGTATCTCATGAATATTTGTGTCCAAGTGCATGATGGCAGCAGCATTATTCAGCTGTGTCATTGCATTTTGAAATGGATTGTTCATACAAAAAAAGTCCATAGCGCACAGTTCATAGTTCGTTGATATGGTGTTGTTTCATACGAACTAGTAACTGCAGGCTATGAACTAAATTAATTTTATGCTGTGTTAGATATTTTTTTCAATAAACTCCTTCAGGCGTTCTTCTGTCATGCCGCCAACTGTTTGATCTGCCACTTCACCATTTTTAAATACTAAAAAGGTAGGAATGCTCATGACCTGATACTTGCCGGGTGTTTCGTTATTTTCATCAACATTCATTTTTGCAATTTTGATTTTTGACGCATCCATTTCTTCTCCCAATTTCTCTACAATAGGTCCCATTTGCTGACAGGGACCGCACCATGGTGCCCAAAAATCCACAAACACAGGAACATCTGATTTTAATACTTCTTGTTCAAAATTATCCTCGGTAAGAATGACTTCAGCCATAGTATATGGTGTAAGGAGTTAACACATATTAAGTGTATCAAACTATTCCTTCTTGTCCAGTGTGAATAATTTGATGCGTTTCTCTTCAGAATACGCCTCAATGATATCACCATTCATAATTCTTGTTTTTCCACTAAAGGTAATGCCGCACTCCGTCCCCGCAGCCACTTCCTTGGATTCCTGTTGCCCAACCTGACACTTTTCAAGTGTTCCCTCTCCAATCATTTCGCCGTCACGCATGACACGAAGCTTGGCACCTTTTTTAAGCTTGCCCTCTTTTACCAAACCACCAACAATCATTGATGCTTTCTCTGTTCGGAAAATGGCTTTCACTTCAAGCTGACCAAGTTCGGTCACAATAACTTCATGATCAAGCAGTTTTTCAAGTTCTTCTTGAATCCAGTTGAGCAAATCATAAATGATGGTAAAGCGGTGAAACGCCACCTCTTTTTCGCGAATGGCCTCGTCAACCGTGGATGAAGGCTTCACATTAAACCCGACCAGTACGCCATGCCCGGCCTGCGCCTTTTGCACATCGTCCTCGGTAAAATTGCCCAAACCGCGCCCAATGATTTTGACCCCAACTTCAGCGTGGTCAATCTTATCAAGGGATCCAATCAACGCTTCAAGCGATCCAAGTACGTCAGCGCGGAGCACAATATTGAGTGTTTTTTTCTTATCTTCATTTTCCTCGGTACCGGCTTTCATGATGCTATGTTTTTCCGCGCCGGTCTGCTCATTTTTCTTTTGTTTTACATCAATCATCACCGCGTTTTCGGCATTTCGCAAATCCAAAACATCTCCAACCTCCGGGGGAAGTTTGAATCCGATAATTTGCGCCGGCACGGATGGTATGGCTTCTATAATCTCTTCGCCACGGTAATCTTTCATCGCGCGCACCTTTCCGTAAATTTCCTTGTTCACAATCAATTTATCGTTTTTTCTCAGTGTACCGGCCTGAATAAGTACGGTCGCAACCGGTCCTATGTTTTTATTCACATGTGATTCAATAATCGTCCCAACGGCCGGCATGGTCCTGTCTGCCTGAATAGTACTGTCATGCATATCCGCGACCAACAATAGCACGTCCAGAAGGCTATCAATATGAAGTTTTTGCTTTGCTGAAATTTCTACCATCGGAACATTCCCGCCCCAGGCTTCGGGAATCAAACCCTCGTTTGACAAATCCGTCATGGTGCGCTGCACATCCGCATTTTCTTTATCAATTTTGTTGATAGCAACAACAAAGGGCAGTTTTGCCGCCTTCACAATCTGGATGACTTCCTTTGTCTGTGGTTTTACCCCATCATCAGCCGCGACCACAATAATGGCAATGTCAGCGACCTTCGCGCCGCGGCTTCTCATAACCGTAAAGGCCTCATGCCCGGGTGTATCAATAAATGTTATCGCCCGCTCCTCACCGCTTTTTGGATCCTTCCAAATGGTTTGATACGCACCAATATGCTGCGTAATGCCACCCGATTCGGTGGACGTAATATCGGTTTGACGAATCGTATCAAGCAGTGATGTTTTTCCATGGTCAACATGTCCCATCACGACCACGACAGGAGCCCGACGCTCCATGTGCGTAGCTTCTTCCATGGCCTCTGCCAGGGCTTCCGACACTTGCGCTTCTTTTTCAAGATCAATATCTTGCTCCTGTTCCCTTGCAACGTTAAAACCAAGCTCTTCGGCGATGACGCCGGCAGTATCATAGTCAATATCTTGATTTTGATTGGCCAATATACCATTGCGCATCAACTCTGTAATGATTTGTGAAACCGGCAATTTTAGGCGTTCCGCCAGCACTCTCACCGCGATAAATGGTGGAAGCAATACCGTTTCACCACTTTCCTTGCGCAATTCCTTTTCCGCTTTTCTTTTTTCCTCTTGCTCTTTTTTTCTCTTATTGTCCATGTCCCGCTTTATCTTTGGCCACATCTTCATGATCTGCTGTGCCACTTTGTTATCGATCTTGATGGCTTTTCCGCCAATATCAAAACCGTATTCAGGGAGAATACGTAGGAGTTCTTTTGGATGCACGCGCAGGCGCCGTGCTAATTCAGTAACATTCATGGGATGTACGAAATACAAATTATACACCTGCCGGCTGGCAGAAAATTAGAACTGGAAATCGATTGGATTATAGACTGAATAGCATAAAAAGTCAATGATTTAGCAAAAAAAAACGAAAAAAGAACCGCAGCGATCCTTTTTTCATTTCTACACATTACTTTCCAAACTTTTCGTTGTACAGCTTCATCCCACGGACAATTGCGGCCACGGCCTCCTGTTTCCCGTCCACAGCGTTAATGTCCACTTTCTTCTGTTGTAAATTTTTGTATGTTTCAAAAAAATGCTTCACTTCCTTGACAGTATGCCGGTTGACGTCTGATACGTCTTGGACAGCATCCCAGCGCGGATCCTTCACCGGAACCGCAAGAATTTTTGCATCAGATTCTCCATCATCCATCATATCCATAATGGCGACAGGTCTGACTTTTACCAAAATGCCCGGATAAAGTGGCGCCGTAGTTAACAAAACCACGTCCACGGCATCGCCGTCGTCCCAAAGGGTCTGTGGGATAAATCCATAGTCAACAGGATACTGCTGCGAAGTGTGCAAAACTCTGTCCAGCGTAATCAAGCCGGTTTCCTTATCAATTTCATACTTATTGTGCGAGCCCTTGGGAATTTCAATAATGCAATTAAATTCCTCGGGTGCATTGTCGCCTACCGAGATGTCATGCCAGAGGTTCATAAAAAAGTGATTATGGATGTATGATTCAGTATTAGAATAGCAGAATGCCTCATTGATGTCTACCGGCTCAATGCGACAGACCACTCGCTGCCCCAACGAGCGGATTTGCTCTAAAGACGACGCAACCGAGAAACTTTTTCCTTTCGAGCAAGAATAATATACCCCTGACTCTCGACCCACCGCCCGACTGTTAGCATTTCAAGCAAACTGTACAGCTCTGCGGCCGCAGTGGAGTATGGGTGCGTTTTCTTCTTTATCCAGTGTAATGCGGCATTAAGATGGCGTAACATAAAAAACCCGCCATGCTCTTGAAACGAAGCGTACATTTCATCCGGGTGGACAAAAAACGTTGCCCACACCGTGGTATACATTGCTTTTATATCAAAACCGGCAGCCTGCAACATGCTGCGAAGTCTATCTTTTGAAAATAGTGATATATGAAACTGCTTGTGCGGATCTGTATTCAATCCCCTTTTCATCAAATAATTCCGAATATAGGCGTGATCACCAAGCGCTGACTCTGCAAACAGCGCCAACACGCCTCCGGGCTTTAACACTCTGTGTATTTCATACAGCCATGTCTCTACATCCTCTACATGCCCGAGCACGTCCGATGTATACACCGCGTCAAACGAGTCATTTTGAAATGACATGTGTGCTCCGTCAAACCAGTCTATCTGCGCCCACACCCCATATTTTTGAAGCCTTTTTTTTGCGATGTCAACCTGCAAATGCACAACATCAATGCCGACAACCTCGACCTGTTTGCCAAACAGCTTTTTCATATCTATCACAGCGGCACCTGTTCCGCAGCCCACATCCAAAATTCGGTATTTGTGACCCATTTTCTGCTTTGATTGAATGTCACGTTCAATATATCGGTACAGCAAAAATTTTTTAGGATAAAAAAATAACATCAGTTTATCTCGCAAACTGACACTGTCACCCTTGAATACGGGCTCTGCGTCCCAAAGTTCGGCACCCTGCTGTGTGACGATTCCCCAACCCATTGGCTTGTTTTCTCTGGTTGACATATAGTGTAAGTGTATCATACTTTACATAATACAGAAGACATAACTCAGATAACATAACACATGACTTTGAGTTTTTTTCTTATCGACAAGCCGACCGACTGGACCAGCCACGATGTGGTTGCTTTTTTGCGTGGCAGGCTCAAAGTAAAAAAGATAGGCCACGCCGGGACGCTTGATCCGTTTGCCACCGGTTTGCTTATTGTCGCTGTGGGTCGTGAGTCAACAAAAAAACTGGATACATTTAAGAGCATGAACAAAACGTATGTCGCAACACTTCGGCTAGGCGCTACCAGTGACACCGGCGATTTGACCGGTGCTATCACTCCAATAAGCGCTGCAATACCAACCAAGAATGATATTGAGCACGTGCTCCCTTCATTCCTGGGCGAGCAAGACCAAATTCCACCCATGTATTCCGCAAAAAAAATAGGCGGCCAAAAATTATATGCGCTTGCCAGAAAGGGTGAGACGATTGAACGAGCGCCATCGCGCATTACCATACATGCTATTCGTTTGCTCGAGTACGCCTATCCGGATGTTATCTTTGAGGTTGTATGTTCCACAGGCACATACATTCGGACGCTGTGCGGCGATATTGGCGCAGCGCTGGACGTGGGCGCGTATTGTAATGAACTGCGCAGAACACGCATTGGGGAGTATCGAGTGGAAGATGCTATCCCGCCGGAGCAGGTTCAACGCAATGACCGCTGATAGCGTATCGCAAATCTGTGCGCTTCGTCGCGCGCGCGGATGAGGAGCAATTTGTTCATGCTCACCCAACGAATAAACGCTCTGCCAGAAGTTGCGCTTGCCGGCAACGTAAATTCATTTTTATCTCGCCGTGGTCCTTTGGCAATTCCCACCAGCGGCACTTTGAGGCCATGCTAATCTAATATTTTTTTCGCGCGATTTACCTGTGGCTTGCCGCCATCAATTAAAAAGACGTCCGGCAATGGCCACTCATTATGCTTCAGCCGCCGTGCAAGCACCTCCGCGAGGGCGTCCACGTCACTTTGTCCTTTCACCCTCCGAATTTTAAATTTTCTGTACTCGGATTTTACTGGTCCGCCGGCATCAAATACCACCATAGAACCGACCGCACCGGTTGCACCCAAATTGGAAATATCATATCCCTCGATTCTGGACGGAAGACTCTCTGCTGCAGGGGAATGCTCAAAAAATGATTTATTCAAGATGGCGATATCATGAATGCGAGTAAGCTGCGCCACCTGATCACGCAACCGCGCAGCTTCTTCATATTCTTTATCTTTTGAAGCGCTTTTCATTCGTTGCTCCAGCGTTCTGATCAAACTTTTCTTTCCTCCGTTCAAAAATCGCGCGAGTGGAAGGATGACCTTTTTTTTGTATTCAGCTGATGATATTTCATTGATACACACGCCCAGGCATTCATGGATCTGATAATACAAACACGGCTTGTGCGTTCCCTTTTTTTTATTCTGCATTGCTTGCTTTTGGCAGGTAGAAAACTGAAACATGCGGCGCAGTAGCTTCACTGTTTCTCTGGTGTTTAATCCGGGGTATGGCCCAAACACATACAAATATTTTGCATCTCTCACATGGTTATATTCATGCTGTCGTATGGTACGAACCTGCGGATATGTTTCATCCGTTACAGCAATGTAGTTCCAGCTCTTATTATCCTTGCCAAGAACATTGTATTTTGGTTGATACTTTTTTATGGCATTGGCCTCTGCGATAACAGCCTCCAGCACAGAGTCTGTTTGCTGTACCTTGATCGTGTTGATTAAGTAGGAAAACTGCTCAATAGGCCGCGAACTCCGTGCACCAACAAAATAACTGCTCACTCTGTCTCGCAGCGACGTTGCCTTGCCAACGTAAATAAGATCCCCAGAAATCGAGTAGAATAAATAAATACCTGGGGCATCCGGCAGTGATCTTGCTTTTTTACGAAGCACTTCTTGTTTCATACTGCTGTAATTGTAGCACAAAAATACGTTTTGTCCCCCATTATTCATGTTTTCTTTATTGCAGAATTATTGGTCAGTGCTATACTTTTTTTAGACCCATTCGGTCATTTCACTCACTATACGTACATATGGAATGTACCAGCTGCAACATGGAGGTCCATCGCTATGCCTGTGACATCTGCGAAATCTGCGAAGACTGTGGATGTGAACACACAGCAAGCATGGATGCGTTTAAGGAAGATTCTGAGAACGCTGAGGATGCGAACAATATCTAACCACAGAATGTCAAAGGACGGAGCACTGCTCTGTCCTTTGTTTTTACAAATCATTTACTCGTTCAAGGGCAACTCAAACCAAAAGGTTGTCCCCTTTTGCTCTTGACTCTCAAATCCTATCGTGCCGCCGTGCCTGCCAATGTATACGTTTGCTATTGCCAACCCAACACCGGATGCATCAGGCAGTATGGTAGCAGCATTGCTGGCGCGACAAAACTTTTTAAAAATATTTTTTTGATCACTCACCGGTATCCCAATGCCAGTATCATGTATTTCAAACCGTACTGCTGCCTGCGTTACCTTCCATATGACTGTAATAGCTCCTTTTTCTTTGGTGTAATCAATAGCATTGCGCAATAGCTGTGTAAATATTGTACGCACTTTATCTGTATCAGCGGAAATATCCGGAGGATCGATTGACGCGGGATCCACAGAAATTGCAATTCCCTTTGCCTTTGCACGACTTGCAAATTCAGACAAAACACTATTCCATATAGCAGGCAGCGACACTGATTCTTTTTTCAAAGTGACTCGACCCTCTTCAATATCCATGATCGTAATCAGATCGTTAATTCTATTAATCACGCGCACTTCAGCATCATGCGAGACACGCAAAAATTCTTTTTGCTCGCTTTTAAGCGGACCCAATTCACCTGCCAGAAGCGTCTCCATGTTCCATCGAATGGAATTAAGCGGCGTACGCAGCTGATGCGACACGATACGAATAAACTTATTTCTCAAATCGGCCATCTCTACTATTTGCCTTTCTTTTTTTAGTTTCTCTGAAATATCTCGTGAAACAGCATAGACACCCTCCACTGTTCCTTTTGCCCCACGAATTGGAAATACTCGCTCCTCACACACTTCTCTGTTTGATCCTTTTTTCGTATGACGTATTACTACAGCAGACATCGTTCCCAACAAGGCTTTTTCAAACGCTTTTTTAAATTTAGCCTGATCCTTCGGCACAATGGTTGTGAGCGGATCAAACGCGGCAATTTCATCTTTTTTCAAAAAATGCTCTTCTATTCCACTTTTACTAATAAATTGAAGCTTTCCATTTAAATCAAATAATTTTATGCAGTCCGGCGAAGAGTCTGTTACCGCCTTATATTTTTCAGCCTGCGAGTTAGCCAAGTCATACAAAATATTTTCTCTTTCACGTATCAGGTACCGATGTCTGGCATAAAAGCCAATAAGAATTGAACCAATTGAAAAACTACCTATAATTGTCATAATAATGAGCCACAATCGGATGGTAGCAACTTCCTCGTAAACAGCCTCATCAAACAAATATAAATTTACTACCAAAGCATCGCCACCGTCCAGCGGCACAGCAATATAAATTTCGCTATCATAAGATTTTCTATCAGCATCTTTTTCAATAAACTCGCTAAATTCCTCCTCTTCGTGATCTATCTCCTCAGTATAGACTCCAACACTAAGTGCTCGCGCAACCTCATTGGCCTCATATACCCTACCAATGTGATCCACTTCTTTTGACCATAATACATGCGCAGTATCATCAAAAAAAACAATGTTACTTATACCCCCTAGTGATTGAATATCCTCTACACTATTTTCAATACGCTGCACAAATGACTCTTCTCCTGATCGATCACCGAAAAATCCTACTTCTCTTGATGCAATTAACTGCACTGATTTTGTTATTCTCTGCGCCCGCTGATCAACAAGATAAATTTTTACCTGTTGCGTGAAGAAAACAACGGCAGCAATACCAAAAGTTATAAGAACCATCAGTATAATGACAGACCCGGAGATAAAATACTTATCCAACCTTTTTCTATCAAATCCTATATTATTTTTTTTGACAGGCTTTTCCATACAACAATTTCTGAACAAAAAAAATAAAATTCTTTTGTTACTCACACCAGTATACACCAAAACAAAAGACACAGCTATAAACTGTGTCTTTGATATAATTTATGAGCCATCTTCGGGGATCGAACCCGAGACCTCATCCTTACCATGGATGCGCTCTACCAACTGAGCTAAGACGGCCTGTCTACGTCCCGCTGTGAGCGGGACTTCGCCAGGCGAGCCTGGCTTACTTTTTTATCGATAAATACTACAACAATTCAACTGCTTCAGTCAACCGCGCCAGTGTTGTATCTTTACCCAGTACGGCAGCGATTTCAAATGGTCCGGGAGAATTTTTTAAGCCAGAGAGCGCCACACGCATTGGCCACAAGACATCTCCATTGCCCAAATTTTTTCCGGCAATCCACGGCATAACCAAATCTTCGAGTACTGCTTTTGTCCAATCCTCCAATTTTACCACATCAAAAAAAGCAACTAAATCTGTCAAATGCTGTTTGGTCAAGTCTCTGCTACTTTTTTTCCAAACCAATAACTCCGCTTCGTACGAAAGCGCATCTGCAAAAACAAAACCAACTTCTTGCGGCAATTCTGCAAGTGTGCAGACACGCGGACGTTCCATATCAACAACTGATTGAAGAAAATCGAAATCAGCGCCTTCTTGCGGTGCATCTTTTTCCCAAAAACCAGCATTAATAAAAAATGGAAGCGCTGCTACTGTCAATTCATGAAGCGGCATGTCCATGAGATATTGTTTATTAAACCAATCCAATTTTTCTCTATTAAACACCGCGGCAGCCTTACCCACTTGACCAATATCAAAAGTTTTTTCAAGATCACGCAGTGAAAATATTTCTCTTTCGTCTCCCGGATTCCAACCAAGCAGTGCAAGAAAATTGATAAGCGCCTCCATGAGATAGCCTTTTTCAATAAAATCTTCAACAGACACATCGCCATGTCGCTTTGATAATTTTTGCTTTTGTTCGTTTACGAGCAATGGGAGGTGCGCAAACCGCGGCGCGTCCCACCCAAATGCCTTGTACAGCAATATATGTTTTGGCGTTGATGGAATCCATTCCTCTCCGCGAATTACGTGCGTGATGCCCATGAGATGATCGTCTACCACAACAGCAAAATGATACGTTGGAAATCCGTCAGACTTCATCAGTACCTGATCATCTACCTCTTCACTTTCAATGGAGATCTCTCCCCTA
>PFCB01000009.1:23321-32594 GCA_002773135.1 Candidatus Magasanikbacteria bacterium CG10_big_fil_rev_8_21_14_0_10_47_10 | reverse complement strand
ACATGTTCTGGAATTTTTAGACGAATAACAAACGCTTCACTGTTATCGAGTATCTTCCTCGTTTCATCCTCGCCCAGGGTAAACTGATTTTTCATTTTCATGCGCTCATACCGCGGAGGCTGCTTATTGAGCTGCTGCCCCTCACGCATGGCATCCAGTTCTTCTGCTGAATCAAATGCATAATACGCATGTCCTTTTTCTAGCAATGTTTTAATATACTCCTGATAAATGGGAAGACGTTCGGACTGAATATATGGTCCACAATCGCCTTTTTGCGCAATGTCCCCATCTTTATTCAAATACACTCCTTCATCCACATGCAGACCTGCGGCAACAAGCGTTCTGGCAATATTTTCCATTCCGCCTTCTACAAATCGTTCTTGGTCAGTATCTTCAACGCGCAATACAAAATGTCCGCCATTTCTTTTGGCAAATAGATACGCAAACAAGGCTGTTCGCAAACCGCCTATATGCAAGAAACCTGTTGGACTGGGTGCAAAGCGCGTTTTTATCATATGTGTTTCGCATTTAGCTGGTGAAGCGTAATTCCAACAGCCACGCCAAGATTGAGTGACTCTGCGCTGCCGTTACCTGAAATAGTATAGCGCCGGTCCAGAAGTTTATCAATATCAGCTGCCAATCCATGTGATTCACTACCAAAGGCCAATATATTGTTCGCAGTTCGGGGTTCATGGTTCAAGGATTTAAATTTTTCACCATTGAGTGTTAACCCCACGACTTGATATTTTTTGTACTGCTTGAGCCATGCAATATCTTCGGACGCCTTTTCAGATTGAAATATGTTAACTCTAAAAATGGATCCCATTGAACTACGAACAACTTTTTCATTATACGGATCAACTGATCCCTCGGACAGCAATATATTTTTTACCCCAAACCAATCTGCTGTTCGAATGATGGTTCCCAAATTCCCCGGATCATTTACATGATCGAGAAAAATAATCGGGCCAGTTATTGCTTCAATATCATAGTCGGACATTGGAACAACGGCCATGATACCGGGAAATGTATCAGTGGATTTTATTGCTACAATATCTTTTTCTGACGCTATTTCAATGTCATACCCCTGTTTTTTTGCATCAGCGACAATAGCGGCAATCTGTGGCTCTGTTTGCTTTTCCTCATCCACCACCAGCATGAGCCCGCTGGCATTTTTTAGTGCCTCTTGTACACCTTTTATTCCCTCTACCAAAAACGCGCCGCTTTCATGCCGATACTTTTTTTGATGCAGTTTATGAATAAATTTTCTCGTTTTTTCTGTCAGCATACGGTGATTCAGTATCCTTCAAATGAAATAAACAAACATTATTACCCTTTTTGCTATCCGGGATCCCTCGACTCCCCGGCGTGACCGGGTCGCTCGGGATGACAAAACAAAACTCAGCGACCTCGCTATCATCCGATCACACACCCTTGCTTTCATCACTGTCATCCCGAGCACGAGACCTTGCTGTCATCCCGAGAGCACCCACCCCTACTGTTATCGCTGTCATCCCGAGCGGACCCACCCCTACTGTTATCGCTGTCATCCCGAGCGGACCCACCCCTACTGTTATCGCTGTCATCCCGAGCGGAGCGAAGCGGAGTCGAGGGATCTGTCCCCTACATATATATCGTTCCACTGTGGATTATCCATTTCAATAAGAGCCATCTTTTTTGATCGTCTCCATCCTTTCATTTGCTTTTCTCGAGAAATGGCATCATTCACATTTGAATACAATTCTACGTAAACAAGGTTATGACATCTATATTTTTTTGAAAATCCTTCTACAAGGCCCTGCTTATGCTCCTGATACCGTCGATGCAAATTACCAGTAACTCCAATATACAACACACCTGACCTGCTGGCCATAATGTATACCCAATATTGATTCTTCATATCCTCCTTCGATGAAATATCCGGGATCCCTCGACTCCCCGGCGTGACCGGGTCGCTCGGGATGACAAAACAAAACTCAGCGACCTCCTTTACACATAATTATTGCAATTTATCCTTCAACACATACCAGGGAAACACCACAACCGCATTTAGAATCCTTTTTATTCGCTTTGGCTCAAGCGCCAATCGCCAGAGCCATTCGAGCCCGAGCGATTGCAACAATTTCGGTGCTCTTTTTTGCGTGCCGGCCAAAAAATCAAACGCTCCGCCCACTCCCATCGCAATTTTTACGCTTGGCAGATCCGGCAGCTGCTCATAGATCCATTTCTCTTGCTTGCCATGCCCAAACGCCACAAACAACATATCCGGAGCCGCTAAAATAATGTCTTGCACAATGTCATCATTTTCACTCGTGTCATACCGCAGCTGCCCAGTCTCGCTTTGTGATATCAAATGACCTATATGTTCCCCGACAATACGAATATTGGGAAATTGTAGAACAACATTTTTTTTCAATGCATCAATCGTTTTTGTTTGCCCGGAACCCAAAAAGTATACCTTTTTATTCATATCCTCTGCCAGGCGGAGCAACTCCGTCATAAAATCGACCCCGGCAATACGACTGACACTGTGCCCCGCAAACAGCAACAGTCCGACTCCATCACACAGGTTTATGTCCGCTGCGTTCAACACGTCTTGAAAATACGCATCTGTATTGGCGGCAACGAGCATTTCCGGATTTGGCGTAAATATCATATGCTGACCACTGCCACGCAAAAAAACGCGTGCTTTTTGAAGCGCTTCTTCCTTTGATACTGTATCAATTTGTATGCCCAATAGGCTCTTTTTTTCGCTTAACATGGTATAATTTAAGCACAATTGACATACTTTGGCAATATGGTATAGTGTTAGCACTCTCTATGATAGAGTGATAATGCACAGATGCGCCGATACAGCCGCTCGGCACGTATTATTTGAAAATCAGAATTATCCTATGTTAAACCCACAAAATTTCACACACAAATCTCAGGAGGCGCTTCAAATGGCCAGCCGCATTGCAAATGAAAATAGCCAGCCACAAATAGAGCCGCCCCATCTCTTCTATGCTCTTTTGACGCAGGAGGACGGTCTTGTTGTTTCTATATTAAAAAAAATGGAGGCAAA
Source organism: Candidatus Magasanikbacteria bacterium CG10_big_fil_rev_8_21_14_0_10_47_10 (assembly GCA_002773135.1). Classification (GTDB taxonomy): domain Bacteria; phylum Patescibacteriota; class Patescibacteriia; order Magasanikbacterales; family UBA922; genus 1-14-0-10-47-10. Next base: position 29,530 of record PFCB01000009.1, on the reverse strand, counting down.
TGCCAGTCAGCTCCGCACGGATGTGGAGCAGATGATTAACGTACTGCCAAAGCAATTTGGTCATATACCAAGCGCCGGAATGGGTCAAATCCTTATGGGCCAGGCGATGTTGTATGTACTACAGGCGGCGCACGAAGAATCGCAAAAAATGGGTGACGACTTTATAAGCGTTGAACATCTGCTTTTGGCGTATTTAAAAAATAAGAACCCTATCAGTGAAATGCTCGCAGCGCAAGGTGTCAGCTATGATGATGTATTGAAGACCCTTGCTCAGGTTCGGGGATCGCAGCGTGTTGATTCGCTCGAGCCGGAAAGTAAGTATCAGGCGCTTGAAAAATATGGACTCAATTTCACAGAACGTGCGCGACGTGAAGAACTTGATCCGGTTATTGGCCGTGATGACGAAATTCGCCGTGTCATGCAAGTGGTCACACGCAGAACAAAAAATAATCCGGTTCTTATTGGTGAACCAGGGGTTGGGAAAACAGCCATTGTGGAAGGTCTTGCGCAACGCATTGTAAAAGGCGATGTACCGGAATCTCTCAAAGACAAAGAAGTTATTGGCCTTGATATTGGCGCACTCGTAGCCGGTACAAAATTTCGGGGTGAGTTTGAGGAACGGTTCAAAGCCGTCTTAAAAGAGGTGCGTGAGTCGCACGGCAACATTATTTTGTTTCTGGATGAACTGCATACCATTGTGGGAGCGGGATCAAGCGACGGAGCCATTGATGCCAGCAACATGCTCAAGCCGGCGCTCGCTCGCGGGGAGCTTCACACAGTGGGAGCAACCACGCTCAAAGAATACCAACAGTATATTGAAAAAGACGCAGCATTTGAACGTCGCTTCCAACCTATTTTTGTTGATGAACCTGATACAGATGATGCAATTGCCATATTGCGTGGCGTGAAAGAAAAATATGAAGTGCATCATGGTGTTCGTATAACCGATGCATCGGTTATTGCGGCGGTTGAATTATCAACTCGCTACATAACGGATCGATTTTTGCCGGACAAAGCCATAGACCTGATTGACGAAGCCACAAGTGCACTACGAATGGAAATTGATTCCATGCCGGATGAGCTTGATCGAATGAAACGTCACATGATGAAAATGGAAATTGAAATTGAGGCGCTGAAAAAAGAAAAGGATGTAGACTCTATCGAACGAATGGGCAAGCTAAAGGAAGATCTGGAAAATCTACGCGAAAAAAGCAATGAGCTGGAAGTCCACTGGAAAAATGAAAAAAATATCATTACGCAGATTCGAGAAGCAACAAAGGAAATTGATAAACTGAAGCAAGAAGCAGAAATTACAGAACGTCGCGGTGATTTGCAAAAAGTCGCTGAAATTCGCTATTCACAAATTCCTCAGAAAGAAACAGAAATTCATGATCTGGAAGCAAAGCTGACAGATGTTCAAAAAGGACGCGCTATATTGAAAGAAGAAGTAACAGAAGAAGATATTGCTGCTGTGGTTTCACGGTGGACCGGCATTCCCGTAAGTAAAATGCTCCAAGATGAAGTCAAAAAACTGGCTGATATGGAAAAAGGTCTTGCGTCTCGTGTGATTGGACAAGAAGAAGCTATAACAGCCGTTTCAAATGCCATTCGCCGCTCTCGTGCCGGCATTTCAGAAGAAAAACGCCCTATTGGTTCATTCATTTTCATGGGACCAACCGGCGTAGGGAAAACAGAGCTTGCCAAGGCTGTGGCAGAGTTTATGTTCAACGACGAAGAAGCGATCGTTCGCGTGGACATGAGCGAATATATGGAAAAGCACTCTGTTTCCCGCATGCTTGGCAGCGCGCCCGGATATGTTGGGTACGAAGAAGGCGGCCAACTAACAGAAAAAATTCGCCGCCGCCCCTACTCTGTGGTGCTGTTTGATGAAATAGAAAAAGCACATCCGGAAGTCTTTAATGTCATGCTACAAATTTTGGATGACGGGCAACTGACCGACGCAAAGGGTCGCAAGGTTAACTTCAAAAATTCTGTTATCATTATGACAAGTAATGTAGGCTCGGATATGATTATGGACTTATCGCGCAAAGGTGAATTTGGATTTGGTGAAACATCCAAACAAAAAGGCATCAAAGCCAATGAGGACATTATTCAGAAAAAAGTGATGGACGCGCTGCGCGAGCATTTTAAGCCGGAATTTTTGAATCGTGTGGACGATATTATCATGTTCCATCCGCTTGATGAAAAACAAATTCGAAAAATTGTTGACTTGCAATTGGCTCGCGTGCAAAAACGTCTTGATGACAAAAAAATCACGCTTGATATCACGTCAAAGGCAAAGGATTGGCTTGGCAAAAAAGGATTTGACCCAAACATGGGTGCGCGACCACTCAAGCGAGTCATGCAAACAGAATTGCTTGACCGATTGGCCATGCAAATTATTGATGGTCATGTGAAAGACGGTGAAAATGTCAACGTTGGTGTTGAAAAAGACGAATTGGTGCTGACTAAAAAATAGCATTGATTGGTCATTGATTTCACAGATTGAATATTGATTACGCTGATTGAGATTGATTTCACAGATTAATAAAAGCCACGGTAGTAAACCGTGGCTTTTATGTAACTTTCTACCCTGAACCCAAAATCCGTGTAATCCAATTAATCAGCGTAATCTATGACTAATCTATGTCACCAGTTTCCACAGACCGTTTTCATCATCATAGCACACACCTGATATGGATCCATGTTGGCGGCCGGGCGACGATCTTCCAAATACCCTTTTCCATCTTTGGCTGTTGCCATAGGAATACGTATAGACGCACCTCGATCACTCACCCCATATTTAAACTCATGGATGCTGCACGTTTCATGCAGGCCCGTTAGACGTCTTTCATTTTCCGCACCGTACACTGCAATGTGCTCTTCGTGTCGCTTGCTTAGTTTTTCGCATGCTTGTGTAATCACATCAATGCCACCATCCGCGCGCATTGCCTTTGTACTAAAATTTGTATGCGCGCCAGCACCGTTCCAATCCCCTTTTACCGGTTTTGGATTGAGCGTCGCACTGACACCAAAATCCTCAGCTACCCTATACAGCAGCCACCTGCCAAGCCAAATTTGGTCTGATACTTCTAGTGGACCCAACGGACCAATTTGAAATTCCCACTGTCCGGGCATTACTTCAGCATTGATACCGCAAAACAAAAGACCTGCCTTGAGACACGCCTCCATGTGCGCTTCAACGACATCCCGTCCAAACACTTCGTCTGCACCAACCCCACAATAATATCCGCCTTGTGGTGCAGGAAATCCATTATCAGGCCAACCCAGCGGTTTAATGCCATCAAATAATGTATATTCTTGTTCTATACCAAACCATGATTCATGTTCTTTATACAGTTCAGAAATTTCTCTCAAGTGTGCCCGTGAATTACTTTCATGGACACTTCCATCTGCATTAAAAACCTCACACAAGACCAAAATATTATCTCCTCCGCGCACAGGATCTTTCACAATACAAACAGGCTTCAAACGGCAATCACTGTCATGCCCATGGGCCTGCATGGTACTAGATCCATCAAATCCCCACTCCGGTAAGTCACTGACATGATGCACCGGCTGATCCAACACCTTTGTTTTTGACCGAAGCTTTGCTGTTGGTTTTTGTCCGTCAATCCAAATGTACTCGGCCATGATTGTATGCATATGCGTAGTGGATTAATGTTTTAGTGGATTGGTGCTGTGGAGAACCGCTAATGTCATTCCCGCGAAAGCGGGAATCCAGTCAGAAGGAAAATTATTTCACTGGATCCCCGCTGGAGTTTATCCCGCACTTGTTACGGGGCGGGGATGACATTCGAAACGTCACTTTACTCCTTACTCCTCCGGGAACAACTTCTTCCCTTCCTTATTATACAAATGAATTGCCAACACCGGGCAGGACTCGGCAGATAATTTGATAGTTTCTTGGTCATGACTATCTGGATCCACAACATACGCAAGATTTTCTTCATCAAGCTGAAACAAATTCTCCGTTACCACAACACACGATCCTGCGCCAATGCAGGCCTGCCTGTCAACCACAACACGTCGGATCTCCCCATCCTCTTTGGTGCGCACGCCTTGCGATACGTCATCCGGCATGTCTGATGGGACAATCACATCGCGTGCCTCATCCGCTTTTTTATTGTTGTCCTCCATTATTTTCTTTGTATCCATAGTAGTGTATAGAATATCATTTTCAAAAACTAGGTCAATATCAATGGTACGCCCGGTACTATCCATACCATCGCCACGGTCGATGCGGTTCATGATGAGAGCGGGTTCAGCTTCAAACAAAACACGGGAATCATCCACTTCAACATTGGGCGAATTGGAACACCACCCCAAGCAATCCGAATAATCAAGGTCATGTTGATCATTTTCCTCACCAGGCTTCAATCCTGTTGCATCAGAAACAGCCTGCATAATACTTTCTGATCCAAAGCAGGAACATGAACTACCCTTGCAAACTCGTATTTTCATACTATATTCAGACTCCCAACATTTCCCTCAAATGGTCTGGTGGTGTCCATGGTGGATCAAAGGTAATTTCAATCTCTGCGGCAGTAAATCCCAGATCATACATAGCCTGTGTCACGTCTTGTTTCAAAGCCGGACCAAATGGACACAATGGCGTGGTAAATGTCATTTCAATCCGCACATGTTTGTCTGACACAACCTCAACCGAGTAAATAAGCCCAAGTGTCACAAGATCAAGACCCAACTCCGGGTCCATGACCGTCTCCAACTCTTGCATGACACGCTCTTTTGTCAGCATATTACGAATTCTTTTCCATCGGGATTTGCGCGTTGGCAGGAATAACATTATATCCCTCTTTTTCTATGTTCTTTGCCAATTCTTTTCCACCGGACTGCACAATGCGGCCGTCTTTCATGATGTGCACGCGATCCGGCTCGACATAGTCAAGCAGTCGATTGTAATGAGTAATCAAGAGCACTCCTCGATCCGGGTTGTGGAACTGATTGATCCCCCCTGCCACTACTTTAAGCGCGTCCACATCAAGACCGGAATCGGTTTCATCCAGCACGGCGAAGGATGGCTCCAATACCAAAAGTTGCAGCACTTCCAATTTCTTTTTCTCACCGCCGGACAGACCCACGCCCAGGCTGCGCTTCAAAAAATCTTCGTCCAAATCCAATTGTTTCACTTTTTTAGCAAGCACCTCATGAAACGTGAGTGGATTTACTTTTTCACCCTTTACACTGTTGTACGCAAGGCGCAAAAAATTGGCAATACTCACACCGGCTATTTCCGGAATATATTGCATGGAGAGAAACAAGCCTTTTTTTGCGCGCTCATCAGGTGACAGATCCTTGAGCTCATCTGTGTCAAGCGTGATTGACCCCTGGGTAATTTGATATTTAGGATGTCCGCCGAGCACGTTTGCAAGCGTAGACTTACCTGCTCCGTTTGGTCCCATAATCGCATGCACCTCTCCTGCGGGAACAACAAGATCAATTCCTTTGACAATCTTCTTTCCTTCTACTGAAATGTGGAGGTTTTGCATCTGCAACATATTATTCAATTGCTTTTTTTATAGTCTTAAGCGCCAACAACGCACATTTGTGCCGTGTATGAGAGATAGGAATCTGAAGCATGTCCATCATCTGCCCATCACTGATCAGGGCGATATCTGCTATTGATTTTCCCTTCACTTCGTCAGTGATAAGCGATGCCGCTGCCTGCGAAATTGCGCATCCATCGCCTTGAAATCCAATATCAATAACGATATCATTTTCAAAACGCAGCTGCATCGATATAACGTCACCACAGCTGGCATTGTCGCCCTGACCTGAAACGTCCGCGGCTGGCAGGCGCTTCTTATTTAGTGGATTCTTATATAAGTCTAGAATGTATTCTCTGTAAATATCCATATCACGCAAATATCTCTTTCGCTTTTAGAATTCCTTTTACCAAGGCGTCAATATCCTCGCGCGTATTGTATACACCAATCGAAACTCTAGCAGTTCCAACAATCCCGAGCTGTTTCATGAGTGGCATAGCGCAATGATGGCCAGCACGGACAGCGACATTCACTGAACTCAGAACCTCCGCTATATCATGTGGATGAATACCATCGACCACAAACGATACAACACCAACGCGAATGCTCAGATCCAAAGATCCAATAATATGCAAACCATCCACCTGTTTTAACGATGAGAGCAAATAGTCGGTTAATTCA
>PFCB01000009.1:0-23303 GCA_002773135.1 Candidatus Magasanikbacteria bacterium CG10_big_fil_rev_8_21_14_0_10_47_10 | reverse complement strand
CAAATCGGTGTGGCAGATCGGCCCAGGTGGCACGGTCATATGTGACGGTATCCACCATATCACCGCCAAAGATGCTTGGTTCCAGCGTTTCAAGGATATTCTTTTTGCCATACAGTACCCCAATGCCGGTCGGGCCATACAATTTATGTCCCGAGAACACCAAAAAATCACAATCAAGCTCTATGACATCGGTTCTTTGATGAACGACTGACTGGGCCGCATCGATAATGCTAACAGCAGCAACCTCTTTTGCGCGCGCGACCAATTCTCTTACCGGCGCGATTGTCCCCAAGACATTTGATATCGCCGAAAAACTGACAATTTTTGTTTTTTCATCTATCAGAGTGCGCGCAGAATCCAGACGCAGACAAAACGCTTCATCAATTGTGATAAAACGAAGCGCTGCACCGGTGCGCGCGGCCAGCTGTTGCCATGGAACCAAATTGGCATGATGCTCATACTGGGTCAACACAATGTTATCTCCAGGTTGAACAAACGGCTCGAGTGACCGAGCGAGCAGATTGAGGCCGCCAGTGGTTCCACTCGTAAAAATAATTTCATCACGTTCTGCGTTCAAAAAATGAGCGACTGAATCTCTTGCACTTTCATACACCCTCGTTGCCTGCTCAGATATTTCATACAATCCTCGATGAATGTTTGCTGAATATTTCTCGTAATATTCGTTCATGGCATCTATCACGGTCTGCGGTACAAGCCCGGTAGCAGCACTATCAAGATACACCAATTCAGGATGATGCTTGAACACGGGAAATTGTTCCTTGGCACTATGAATTTCCATATAGTTTGTTTCGAACTTGCGATAGAATCTGTTCCCTTGTGTCTTCGTCCAACTTCTCTAGCACGGCATCAATGTGCGCCAACGCGCTGATTTCAATACCCTGTTCTTTATCAATCCCTCGAGACTGCAAGTAAAATAGTTTTTCCTTATCAATATTTGTGGTCGTCACTGCATGCGAACATTCGACAGCGTTGTTGGTAATTTCCAAATGCGGAACCGAATCTATCTTTGCATTTTTGGAAAGTAATAGAACATCCTCTGACTGCTTTGCACGCACATTGTGGCTTCCCTCTGTAATAATAATATTTCCCACATATTCTGCTTTCGCACTATCGTCCAAAACCCCTTTTGCAACAATCAATGATTGTGTATTGGGTGCCGCATGCTCAACCAAGTGCTCTATTTGCATTGTCTGGTCTGCACTGCCAAAAAACAAACTGTACAATTCCACGGATGAGCCCGGTTCCGACAGTTTCACAATCACCTTTGAATCAATCGTTTCCTCATCACCAACATGCACGTCAAAAAGGCGGAGTATTTCATTTCGCTTCACAGTATATGAGGCATTGCCCTTGTGCATGACAATCTGTTCCATATTACCCAACCGCTCCTTCCATTTCTAATTCAATCAGCTTGTTGAGCTCGAGCGCGTACTCAAGTGGCAAGGCTTTTACCACCGGTTCAATAAATCCAGCAACAACGAGCTGCATTGCTTCCTGCTGACTCAGTCCTCTGCTCATGAGATAAAAAATTTCCTGATCGCCAATTTTTCCAACGCGCGCCTCGTGTGCAATATCTACGTCATTGTTATCAATCTTCATGTATGGATGTGTATCGGATCGAGATTGATCATCCATAATCAAAGCATCGCAATCAACTGAGACGGTAGACCGATCCGCATTCTTTGTTACCCTGACCAGTCCCCTGTAGCTGGAAACGCCGCCACCTGCTGAAATTGACTTTGCCCGTATCGTGGACTTGGTATCCGGCGCAACATGAATGGTTTTTGCACCGGTGTCTTGATGTTGCCCTGGTCCTGCAAATGCGATACCAAGTGAATCTGACCGCGCACCTCGCCCGCGAAGGATTGACGATGGGTAGAGCATGGTGACACCGGAACCCATATTTCCATTAATCCACTCAACAACCCCCTTTTCATCCACGAGTGCACGCTTGGTATTGAGATTGTACGTATTTTTTGACCAATTTTCTATTGAGTAATACCGCGCACGCGCACCTTTGTGCACAAAAATCTCTACGCAGCCAGCATGCAGAGAATTGGTCGTATACCGCGGCGCACTGCACCCTTCAATATACTGGATATCAGATCCCTCATCCGCAATAATCAACGTATGCTCAAATTGTCCACCTCCCTCGGCATTCATGCGAAAATATGCTTGGAGTGGCAAATCCACCTTCACACCTTTTGGTACATAAATGAACGTGCCTCCGGACCATACGGCCGCGTGCAACATGACAAACTTGTGGTCATTGATCGGGACGCACTGCGTCATAAAATATTTTTGCACTAATTCCGGATATTGCTGCACTGCCACATCCATGTTTTCAAAAATAACGCCTTTATCTTTTAGATCCTTTTTGATGCTATGATAAATAACGTCGCTGTCGTATTGCGCACCAACACCGGCAAGAGCATATTTTTCCGCTTCTGGAATGCCCAAGCGGTCAAAAGTTTGTTTAATGTCATCCGGCACATCATCCCAACTTTTCTCCTCTACAGCATCCGGACGGATGTAATAAATAATTTCATCAAGGTTTAGCGCGGATAAATCAGGACCCCAAGTTGGAACGTCTGTTTTTCCAAAGTATTCAAATGCTTTCAAGCGTTTTTTCAGCATCCAATCAGGTTCATTCTTTTGGGAGGAAATGTCATAAATCAGCTCTTTTGAAAGACCTGGTGTTGCTTTGTATGTGGATCGATCCTCGTTCGCGTGATCGTAGAGCGAGCGATCAATTGTTATTTGTTTGGCTTTCATACGATATAAATTCGTAGTACACCGTTTCCACGGTGTCATGCTGAATTTATTTCAGCATCTCTGCCGTCTTTAGCCGCTGAAATACGTTCAGGACGCCACCTACTGGTATGATCAATTTCTATTTAGCCCTCTCAACTTTGTAACTATCGATGGCAGATACTCCATGACATAATCAATATCTTCCTTTGTTGTTTCTTTTCCAAGGCTCAATCGTATTGAACTTTCAATCTCTCGCGGTGAGCGTTGAATAGCACGGAGGACATGCGACCCCTCGTCTGAACCTGTCGCGCAAGCCGAACCAGTGCCAACCGTGATGCCATATTCATCAAGGTATAAGAGGAGTGCCTCCGCCTCAACGCCGTGAAATAACACATTTAAATTATTTGCAAGACGATTGCCATGTAATAGCGGTCCATTCAGTTCAACTCGTTCAATTTTTTCCTGTATCTGCTCCCAAAAATAATTTCGTAGATCTTGTATTGTATTCCCCATGTCACGCGTTTTCTCAATTGCTGCTCCCAGACCCACAATGGCCACGACATTTTCAGTTCCTGCACGATATCCCATTTCCTGTCCGCCGCCAAATACGATTGGCTGAAGTGGCACGCCTCGTCGTTTATACAAAACACCAACTCCCTTTGGACCATATATTTTACTGCCGTTGATGGTCATCAAATCCACATGCAATTTTTCTACATCCATTTCAAGCGTACCGGCGGCCTGACACGCATCAGTATGAAAATAAGGATACACCCCACCGCGGCTCTGCTTTCTCCACTTAATAATCTCACGCCCTATATCGGCTATGGGCAAAATAGTTCCTATTTCATTATTCGCGTACATGATAGAAACTAACACCGTTTCCTCTCGAAGCGCCTTCTTGAATGCGTCCACGGAAATCTGTCCCTCTACATCAACATCCAAATAGGTCACGTCCCATCCGCGTGTTTCCAATTCCTGACATGGCCCAAGCACGGCATCGTGCTCAATTTTTGTTGTAATAATGTGTCCTTTTGCTGATTGTGCCATTCCAAAAATAGCCATGTTGTCAGACTCAGTTCCGCCGGAAGTAAAAATAATCGTATCCGGCTGCGCGCCAAACATCTGTGCAACGCGTTTGCGCGCGCTGTCTACCGCACGCTTTGCATTTCTTCCTATGGTATACAATGCAGACGGGTTACCAAACTCATTGGCTAAAAATGGCTTCATCGCATCAAAAACAGCCGCGTCCATTGGTGTTGTCGCCCCATGGTCAAGATAGACATGTCGCTTATTTTGCGGTTTTTGTGGAAACATATGAAACGTTCGATAATTGAATCATCTTCTCCAAAGAATACGCGCTCATTGCGGCAACTATGTCCTGTTGCACAAATGAAAATACACTCTTTGACGGGCAGGCAATATCAACAGGACACACTCCCTCTTTTATGCAGGTAACCGGCCCATACATCCCTTCTATCGCTTCCACAATTTCTTTGAGTGTGATGGAAGCCGGATCAACCGACAAACAATAGCCCCCGTGCGCGCCTTTTTGCGCATCAACCAATCCGGCGACTCGCAACTTTCTGACAATCTTTTGCAAAAATAAAAAAGAAATCTTGCGGTCGCGGGCAAACTCCCGTAAACTGAGGTATGTATTCTCTTCAATAGCACAGAGAGCCAACAGTAATTGAAGACCATAATCCACTTGCCTGGAAATAGAAATCATAGTAGAATCTAATTCATACTTGAGAGGTATGATATAAAACATTACCCCTTCTGTCAATACTCACGTCATTGCGATGAACCGGGCCATGCACGGGCAATTCCCTTCATTTTAACCGCTCACAATGACAATGAATACATATATGCAAGAATATACGATACAACTACGTCAAAAGATCCAGCTCACCCACAATATGATCAGTTTAGTGTTTGAGAAGCCGGCAGATTTTGAATTTACAGCGGGTCAATTTGTTCAATTTTTGGTACCGGATGGAGAAAAAGTGGTTCCACGAGCCTATTCTATCTGTTCGACTCCCTCAGATAATGAACTCCACTTCTGTGTAAAATTGCTCGAAAATGGCAAAGCATCAACTCTGTTTGCGGCAATGACCGATGGAGACTCTGCCATAATCCGTGGCCCGCGAGGAAATTTTGTCAGTACGGCAAGCTCCCCCCTCTACTTTGTGGCTACGGGTGCGGGCATTGCACCAATTATGAGCATTCTTCAAGATGAACTTATACATAAAAAAACAGATACGGAGCTCTATCTGCTTTTTGGTGTTCACGATGAAAGTGATCTTTTTTGGCAACAACGCCTCGATGACCTTACAAACACGTACAATAATTTTTCTTTCAATACAACAGTATCTCAACCGCAGTCGCAGGAGTGGCGTGGACTCAACGGACGCGTAACGGACCACTTGGACAACCACTCAAACGGGCACCAATTTTTTATCTGCGGCAATCCGGATATGGTAAAAGATGTGAGAAACATACTTCTGGAAAGCGGAGTCGAGAAAACGCAGATTCACTTTGAGATTTTTTAGCATTACCCGCATTACAGCGGCAATGTTAAGTTTATTCCCCCACCCAGCTGTGGACTAGTGCCCGGTTGCACAACAGAAGGATCAAAATTCACTGCAATTGGCATCAAATCGCCAGTCAAGGTCGGATAATAAATCATACGATTTTTTCTTCCATAATCATACAATTCTTTTGTGACCTTTACATCCTGCTCACAATACTGCTTTATCAAATCAATTTTCCCTTCTTTAAACCATTCCATGGCTTGCAGGCCGTCAGCACTTTTTTCTATTTGCAGCGTCGCTTTTGCAAGATCATTGAGCTTGAAGCGCGAACCGCTTGACTCTTTGACAACCTTCAACATATCCAAGTGCGGCAATGTGGTTAAGTCGCCTGCGTAATAGCGATTCAATATTGGAATGTCAAAATGCGCGCTATTAAATCCGATCAACCGCTCTGACCGCTCCAAAATCGGCCACAGTTCACCCAGTTCCGATTCCTCAAACGAGCGGTATGCATCATGCTCGTACTCGTAGATTGATATGACGGTCAACTTCATTGACTGCATATTTCGAATATCCCCTATTGTTTCAATGTCAAATACTATTTCTTTAGACATATTATTTATATGGTACAAATTACAAAACCTTTGTAGGGCCTATGTTCGGTTCAGCAGCATATGACGCGCTGATATACGTTCCCGGTGTCACCTGCGCCAGCCGGACTGCCACCGCGTCCAAATTTTCAATCTCATCCGGCGCAAGACCAATAACGGAGATCTGCCGTGCATAGGCCCAGGTGTTGGCAAGTGTCACGGCCAGACGGATTGAGGTAAAACTGCCTGTCTCCATAATAACTGCAATCCCCTGAACATCCTCCCTTTTATATCCGGTGCTTACCAAAAATTGATGAACATAAAAAAGAATGTTCCTATTCTCTCCGGAGTACGATTTGTGTTCATGAGACGATTGACCAAAAACGTCCAATCCCACGCTGTCCCGGATCGACAAATCCAAAAGTAAATACATGTGGTATCGTCTTACAGTCCAAGCTTATTCACCGCCTTCACATGCTTGGTTTCAAACATACTAAATACGAATCTGTCCATAATATGCCGCCTGTCAGCAAACTCCTGCTCAGTCATAAACGTGTAACGAATCGGACTACCAAGCTCGCGCTCATAATCCGAAATCAACTTTGTCATTGCTCGCTCCTTAATCTGCCCGACAATGAATAAATCGGAGGGCGCATCTTGCACGCCCATAAACATGCCGCACACCAAGATGAGCTGAATGTCTCCCCCCTTTTGCTCAAGCTCCTGCAAAAATTCCTGCTCGCTCATCATGACATCTTTTATCAGCAGTGACTGCAACTCCGGATAGAGCAAGGATGCGGTGTTTAGCTTATAGTATTTTTTCCGAGTATTCGCCTCTACTCCCGTCTGTTGCTGAACATCCGTTTCAACAACAATGCCGGCCTCCAGCAGCAGTGCCAATTCTCTGCGAACGGCATTAATTTGAGTCTCCAGCGCCCGCGTCAATTCACGAACATAAAATATCTTAGCCGGCTCTCTAAAAAAAGTCCGCAACATTTTGTACCTGGTCTTTGAACCAAAAAGGTGTTCAAGCATATGAATGGCGTATTTGGCATGAGTACAGAAGGTACCCGATGGCTGCTTATGTGCTTCTAGCTTTTTGTGAAGTATAGTATAATATGATATATCATAATCGTCAAAGCTGATACCTATGAGTGACTCTTTCGAGTTATTCGAATTTTTTGTCGAGGGGCGAGGTCGCAAAGGATCCCACGTCCTTCTTCATATCAGTGAGCCATCTCCGGGCGAAGAGTCTCGTGGGCATTTTTTGGCTGTCTGCGAGATTGAGCAGCCCAGTATCCAGCAGGTTGAGCACCTGCAAAAAATGATTGATGATATTGAATTCGGCTACTACGATGCCGTGGAGGAGGATAGTATATTGGCGTTTGAGCGCAGACTGGAATTCATGAACCGTCGCAGTCGTGATATTTTGGGAGAATCCAGGAGCCGTGTCCACTGTTTTTTGGCGGTTGTGCGTGACGACAAGATACTGTTCGCGGTGCATGGGGCGCCGTTTGCGCATGTACTATACAAAGGAAAGCAGCATTGGAAGGATATTAATATCGCCGAGCAAAGCGAAGCAACACCGCCACTCCTATTTTCTTCCGTGACAGAGGGATCGCTTGCAACGGATGATTTTCTCTTCGTTTCATCGGCACATGTTGAAGATTATGTTGAAATTTCGCAACTTCAAAAATTGCTTGAGTCACGGCCTGTCGCGGATGTCGCAGCCTATGTTCAAAAAACTCTTGAGTCCCTCAAAGATTCCCATTCGTACGGCGGCTTCATATTGCATAAATACGTGAAGCGCGTATCCGCCAAAACTCCCATGCCCTATCGCGGAACCGATCACGGGTCACATCGGTCGATTCAGGAGTTGCGAGAGACACAGAGCACAACGGATGAAACACTGTCGCCGCCCGTTTTTAAGGGTGTTCATGCCGCGTTCTTCCGCCTTTTTGCCAAGCCGCGGACTCACGTAAAGGGCCATCGGAGGACTTCGCGTTCAGTCAAAAAAGGAGAGTCTGGTTCCGAGCAGTTACTTGTTATTATTGGAAGAGCTATTGTTGTTGGATTGCTTGGACTGTATCAACTTGTCAAAGCGATTTTTATTGCGGTGGCTCATACGGTGAAACTGCTCTTTCTTTTGATTACAAATCATGGGAAGCAGAGAGAGATGGTTATCGATTCCCTGCGCTCTTCCCTTCACTCTGCAAGGAAATATATTTTCGGTCTTCCACTGCTGAGCAAAGTATTATTTCTTTCAGCTATCATTCTTGCTTTTGTTTTTGTCTTTAGCATTGTGACAACGCGCGTTCAAGAAAAGAGAGTCGCAGAGGTGAAGCAGTACGAGCAGTTGATTCAAGCCATTCGAGAAAAAACAGACGCCGCCCAGGCAAGCCTTATCTATGCTGACGATGAACGCGCGTTGATGCTTCTTCAGGAGGCAAAACTCCTGGTTGAAAAATTGCCGGAGGGATCAAGTAGTAACATGGATAATGAAAATGAGCTGACGGAAAATATTGACTCTGTTCTCGGTGAGCTCAGAAAAATGGATATGGTCGATGTGACCCGTGTTGCAAATATTGCGGAGTCGTTTCCTTCTGCGATTACCAAGTCATTGGAGATAATCGATGGAAAACTGATAGCCTTTTCGCCCGGGGATGAGCAGCTATATTCCGTTGAGATCTCCACCGGTCGGGTAGATGCGCACCCTCACGGCACCATACCGAATCTTTCCTTTTCCTTCACACCCAAGGAAGAAGATCGTGTCATATTTTTGACCGCTTCAGGAAACGCAGCGGCCTATGACCCCCTATCGCGCGGCATTATTGCCAAGGAAATTTCATATCCTATCTCTGACGTGAGACCGGCCGGAGCAGTCGTCTATAATACCCGACTGTATGTGCTGGATAGACTCAGTGGCCAAATATACAGGCATAGTCCGACACAAACCGGATTTGATCGCGGAGGGACCTGGCTGAAGGAAGCGACAGACTTTGCAGACGCGCTTGGACTGGCCATTGATGGTGATATCTTTGTGCTTGGCGCAAATGATGTGCGCAAATTTACCAAGGGTGTTGCCCAGCCGTTCTCTCTCTCCGGTTTGGACCCCGAGCTTGACCATCCTAGCAGTATTTGGACGTACAGCGACGTCGCATCCATTTATATTCTGGAGGCGGCAAACAGGCGCCTTATCGTATTGGACAAAACGGGCAAACTTGTGCGCCAGTACACCAGCCTAGAGTGGACCAGCCCGACCGGCCTTGCTATTGATACGCAGCATGGTATCGCATACATACTGGATTCAAACAACGTGTATTCACTCCGGCTACAATAAAAAAGAACCCCTGAAGGGATTCCTTTTTATTGAGTACATTCAGCTCCTCCGGCTCAGCGGGTCTTATTTCAAAGTCACTGTGGCGCCAGCTTCTTCAAGTTGCTTTTTCAACTCTTCAGCTTCTGCTTTGGAAACACCTTCTTTAACAGCTTTTGGTGCTCCATCAACCAATGCTTTTGCGTCTGCAAGTCCAAGGCCTGTTGCAGCCTTCACTGCCTTGATAACGCTGATCTTGTTTGCGCCGGCGTCGGTCAGCTCAACCGTAAATTCGGTTTGCTCTTCTGCAGCGTCTGCCGCTCCTCCGGCAGCTGGGGCGGCCATCATCATGGCAGGTGCTGCGGCGCTCACACCAAACTTGTCTTCAAGTACCTTTACCAATTCAGAAAGATCAAGCACTGACATTTTTTCAATTTCCTCCACCAGTGACTTGAACTTTGCCGGGACTTCGACGTCCTTCTTTTCCTCCTGAGTGTTTTCGTCTGACATAGAGTTATACGTTAGCATCTTTAATACCATTTAATACAGTGACCAACCCGCGGATATTCCCAGCCAAGACATTAACAAATCCTGACACGGGCGCGTTGATGGTTCCAACCAGCTGAGCAAGCAATTGTTCCTTGCTTGGCAGTTGAGACAGCGCCGTCACTTTTGCGCTATCGATATAATTTCCTTCCAACAAACCTCCGAAAATAGTGGCGATTTCATGGTCTTTTGCGAAATCTGCGACGACCTTTGGCGCGGACACTTCATCTTGGCCAAAAAACGCGACAATGCCTCCCTGATACGCCTTTGTATCCGCTTCGATTCCGGCATTCTTCAGCGCCCGGCTCATAAGTGTTTTTTTGCTTGCCAGACACATCACGCCTTGCTCCCGGCACTTTGCGCGCAGCTCATCCATTTCAGAGACTGATAGGCCTTGATAATTTGCAAAGACCACGGATTTCGAAGTTGTAATGGCCGAGGCTAGCCGCTCAGCGGTTTGCTGCTTCTGCTCTTTTGTTTTAGCCATACTCTGCGTTCAAATAAAAAAAGTGGCTTTTCACCACAGACGTCTCGTGTCTCTTCGACCTTCATCCTCACGGCGTATAAACGCCAGGGACTCAGAGAATCACCTCGGTAGCGTATTTAACATCATCGCGGCAAGTTCCCTTGGCGAAGTCCGCTGTAAGCGGACGCAGACGAGCTACTGTCTATGGTATTGGAACCAGTGTACCCCACAGCATACCATCTGTCAAGTCTTGACTTTGATGTCTATTCACACTATACTTTTTCTACTTTCACGTCGCCATCGTCTAGTGGTTAGCCGCCCCGCTGGGCGATCACCCGTAGGGTGAGACTCCAAAAACATTGCCGTAGTAAGATACAATTCATACATGTCGCCATCGTCTAGTGGTTAGGACTCCAGGTTTTCATCCTGGTAACAGGGGTTCGATTCCCCTTGGCGATACCAAATGCAAAAAATGGTCACACGGCCATTTTTTTGCTAGAATGCCCCAATATGACCATCCTTGGAATAGAATCATCCTGCGATGACACATCAGTTGCCCTGCTCAAAGCTGACGCCGGCGCATTTGAAATCCTTGCGGAAAAAACCGCAAGCCAGATTGACGTACACAAAAAATACGGCGGCGTGGTTCCGGAAATCGCCGGCCGCAAACATGCTGAGGCGATTGTCCCGCTGATTGAAGAGGTTATGGACGGCCAGGACAGGCCAGACGCTATTGCCGTTACCTCCGGCCCCGGTCTTATTACCGGCCTTTTGGTTGGCATGGAGGCAGCAAAAAATTTATCGTATTTGTGGGATGTACCGCTTATCCGAGTTAACCATATTGAGGGGCATATCTATTCGGTGATGCTCAGTGGCGCAACAATTGTATTTCCGGCGGTCTGCCTTATTGTATCGGGCGGACACACTGAACTTATTTTAATGAAAAATCACGGACAATACGAACTGATCGGCAAAACACGGGACGACGCTGCCGGCGAGGCATTTGATAAAGTAGCAAAAATGCTGGGTATGGATTATCCGGGCGGTCCCAAAATTTCAAAGCGGGCTGAAACCGGCAACCCGGCTGCCATCCCCTTCCCCCGCCCAATGATACAGTCGCACGGTTTTGATTTTAGTTTTGCCGGATTGAAAACTGCAGTGCTGTATCGGTTACGGGATCAGCGCGATGATACTTCTGACGTCTGCGCCTCTTTTGAACAGTCAATTGTTGATGTGTTGGTTGCAAAAACAATTGTTGCTGCAAAAAAACATTCTGCACAGACAGTTATTCTTGCGGGCGGTGTCAGTGCCAACAAAAAATTACGCGAGACATTGGTAGCACAGATACAAAAAGAACATCCGGACTCTGCTGTTTTCAGCCCCATGCCTGCATATTCTATGGACAATGGTGCCATGATCGCGCTGGCCGGGTATTATCATGCTCTGCAAAAAGATTTCACGCCGTGGCAAACACTGACCCCGGATCCAAATTGGCATGTGTATAATAATAAATAAATGACCCCCAGCACGCGGTTGACAGCGCGTTTTATAATCTCTACTATATCCGCAGCACTGTTCTTTATTGCTTAAGGCACCCGGAGGGGTGTCTTTGCGTTCACAACGGAGGAAGCGGGTTGTCCAAAAAACGGAAATCGAGGAAAGCAGGGACGAACTTCTGTCTGCTGGCAGGAGGGTCGAACTGTCGGCTCGCCGAGAAGATCGCCAAGAAGCTGGGCGTCCCACTGGTCAAGCTGACCGCGACCCAGTTCTCGGACGGCGAGGAGCACATCGAAATCCTCGAGTCCGTGCGCGGCAAGGACGTCATCATCATCCAGTCTCTGTCCCATCCCCAAGCACACCACTTCATGGAGCTCGCGCTGCTCATCGACGCGGCCAAGCGCGCGGACTGCCGCAGTGTCCGCGTTGTCATGCCCTATTTCGGATACGCGCGCCAGGACCGTCGGGGCAGGAAGCGCTACCCCATTTCGGCTAGCAGCGTGATTCAGATGCTGCAGACTGCGGGTGCGGACAGCTTCATGACCATGGAGGTGCATGCGCCGCAGATCGAAGGGCAGACCTGTGGTCCTGTTCCATTCGATAACCTGTACGCGTCGCCGGTCTTCCTGGCGTGGATCATCGCCGCGCTCGAAGGCAAGAAGATTGTCATCGTCAGCCCGGACGCAGGCGGCGTGGAACGCATCCGCGTCTACGCCGACAAGCTTGGCGTGCGTCTGGCCATCATCCACAAGCGTCGCTCGGCACCGGGCGAGGCCGAGGTGATGGAGGTCGTCGGCGAGGTCGCGGGCATGACCTGCATCATCATCGACGACATGGTCGATACGGCCGGCACACTCATCAAGGGTATTGACGCCCTGGAGAGTCGGGGCGCCGTGGCGGTCTACGCGATTGCGAATCATCTGGTCCTCTCCGGCCCCGCGATCAAGCGGATCAGGAAGTGCGACGCTCTGAAGCTCGTCGTCGGCACTGACACCATCCACCAGCCCAAGCGTGTTCTCCGCTGCCGCAAGATCAGGCTGCTCTCGGTCGCAACGATCTTCGCCGATGCGATTGGAGAGACGCAGAAGCGGCGCGGCGGCTCTGTGAGCCGGCTGTTCCGAAAGGTGAATGGCGGGTGACAGTCCCATGCTCGGCAGTCATGCCCAATGACCGCCTTGAGCACCCACCAAAAGACCCGGCACACAGTGACCGGGTCAAATTCTTTTTTATTGTATTATTCTTCTCTGTCTATTTTCATTTCCGGCAGCAACGCATGAATCTTTTTTTCAATCGTATCGTCCCAGTCAATACTCGAGTGTGATCGAATCGTATGCATTCCAATCCGGAGATATACTCGATACTGACCCGGGTACTGCGCAAACAATTCTTTCAACGCATCACCATGGAGTCGGGCGGCATCTTCTGACAGGGTCAAATGCACTGCTTTTTTTGTGTCTTGGGCTTCTCGGGATTGTGTCGTATTTTGACCACTTTTCACTTGCCGACCAACATCCGCAGCATTCTCTTTATTTAATAAATACACATTTTCGACAAATATTTTATTATCACCCTGCTCTCGAGGCGTCTTTCCCACGACACAAACAAGGTTGTTTTCCTGCCAAAATGTTTGCGTGCGTTCATACGTCTTTGGAAAGACAAGTATTTCCATACCGCCACTCGTGTCCTGCAGTGTTACAAACATCATGACTGATCCTTTTTTTGTAATTTTCTTTTTTGCAGCGGCGACAATTCCTCCTACAACCACCCAACTATCTCTGTCTACATGTTCCACGTCACAAAGCGGTATAATTGCGTCACCCATGGCATCTTCATAAAATGAAAACGGATGGGATGAAATATATATCCCAAGAAGCTCTTTTTCCCACAACAACTTCTGCTCCAGTGGCGCCGGTGGTGCTTCTTGGAGTGAAATTTTTGTATCAAAGGCAATCGTGGTACCGCTAAAAAGAGAATCCTGATTCGAAACCGCTTTTTCTTTTATTTGTTTACTGAAAAATAAAATGTTGCTGCTATTTGCCAAAAGCACTCCCCTGTCTATTCCAAACGAATCAAGTGCTCCGGCTTCTATCAGGCTTTCCAGCGATCGCTTGTTCATGTCTTTATCCTGTACTCGCTCCAGCAGATCCTCCAGGCTCTTGAACGAACCGTTCTTCTTTCTTTCCTGGTAAATCACTTCACAAATGTGCTGTCCAACATTTTTTATGGCGGCAAGACCAAACCGGATACGACCGGACTCCTCTGGCTTGGACACCATGGCAAAGTTGCGAAAACTTTCATTGACGTCTGGCGGAAGTACCTGTATATTCATTCGCCGACACTCGTGAACAATAGCTGAAATTTTTTCACTGTCCCCCGCCTCTGCCTGTAGCACAGCCGTCATGTATTGCACCGGATAGTGCGCCTTCATATAGGCGGTCTGATACGCCACAATGCCGTAGCTTGCCGCGTGCGCTTTGTTAAATCCGTACGCGGCAAATGGCTCAATGGCATGCCACAACTCATCAATGGTTTCCTTTTTTAATTTACCGTAATTTTTGCAGCCGTCATAAAACTTCACTTTTTGCTGCGCCATTTCTTGCGGAATTTTTTTACCCATGGCCTTGCGAAATTTGTCCGCTTCCATCCAGTCGTATCCGGCCAATTCAATGGCCGTCAACATCACGTCGTCTTGATACACCAGCAATCCATACGAGGCGTCTAATATTTTTTCCAGACGTGGGTCGGGGTAAGTAACAAGCTCCGGATTATACTTCCGCGCGATATATTCCGGGATAGATTCCATTGGGCCGGGGCGGTACAGCGCCACCATGGCCATGATGTCTTCAATTCTATTTGGCTTCAATTCTTTGACCCACCGTGTCATGCCGGACCCAGACAACTGAAACACCCCCTCTGTTTCTCCTCGCGCAAGCATTTCAAATGTTTCCTGGTCATCAAGTGGTAAATGATAAATATCAACGCTATCGCCCGTTGTCTTTTTCACAATTTCCACGGCATTCCCCAGGATGGCCAGGTTGCGGATACCCAAAAAATCGTTCTTCAGCACGCCGGCTGCCTCCACAGACTTCATTTCATACTGAGAAATAATTTTATCACCTCCGGTTTCTCGCTGCACCGGAGTAAAGTCAGTCATTTCTGTTGGCGATATTACAACACCTGCGGCGTGAATTGACGTGTGTCTGGCACACCCCTCAACCTGCTGTGCCAAATCGAGAAGCCGTTTTACATCGGCGTTTGTTTCATATAATTTTTTCAAGTCAGGTTCTTCTTTCAGTGCGCGCTCAATGGTCATGGGAAATCCTTGGGCACCCGGGGGAATAAGTTTAGCCACTTGATCACAAAATGTGTAGGCAAGGCCCAGAGCTCGCCCAACATCGCGAACACTCGCCCGTGCCGCCATGGTTCCAAAGGTAATAATTTGCGCCACACGATTTTCACCATATTTACGCACAACATACTCAAGCATTTCTTCACGGCGATCGTCGGCAAAGTCTGTATCAATATCAGGCGGGCTGGGACGAAACGGATTCAAAAAACGTTCAAATGGCAGTTTAAACCGAATGGGATCTACAGTTGTTATGCCCATGACAAATGAGACACACGAACCGGCTGCGGATCCACGCGTTGACTCGACAATGCCATTATCTTTGGCGTACTGAACATAATCTGCCACGCACAAAAAATACGGTGAATATCCCTTTGTCTTGATAATATCAAGTTCATACTCCAGACGCGTCACAACATCCTCCGGCATATCCGGATAAAACAACGGCGCTTTTTCAAATGTTTGCTCTCGCAGCACCTCATCCTCAGTCTCTCCGGCAGGAATATCAACCGGCGCAAAGTGCCATGCGTCCAATTCAATTTCTATATTGATTCTCTCAGCAATCTTGACTGTATTTTCTATCGCCTCAGGTACATGACGGAATCTCGATGCTATATCATCGCCAGCATTAAATGACCTATCAACCTGCCGATAGTCTTCTCTGTTTGTATAATCAACCTTCCAACCTTCGGAAATACAGCGCAAAATATCTTGTGCATCCGTCTGATTCGGTTCCAAATAATGAACATCGCGTGTGGCAACAAGCGGAATGCCGGTTTCTTTTGATAACTCAATGAGTGCCGTATTGACACGCATCTGTCCCTCAATGGCAGGATGATCCTGGAGTTCAAGATAAAAATTATCCCTGCCAAAAATGTCCGCATACGCAAGCGCAGCTCGTGTTGCTTCCTCTATTTTGTCAGCAAGTAACAGCTGCGGAATATCGCCATGCACAGATCCGGACAGAGCAATCACATGTTTGGAATACTGTCGCAATACATTCTTATCAATTCGAGGCTTCCCGTTGTGAAACCCATCCAAATGCCCGAGAGAGCTGAGCTTCATTAAATTTCTGTAGCCATCGTAATTTTCGGCCAAAAGCACGATTTGAAAAGCAGTCTTATCAATTTCAGGGTCCTTGTCAGCCATTGTTCGCGGCGCGATGTATGCCTCAAAGCCAATGATGGGATTGATGCCTTCTGCCCGGCAGGCTTTATAAAATTCAATCGCGCCGTACATGGATCCATAGTCGGTCAACGCAACGGCAGAAAAGCCGCGTTGCTTAGCGGCTTTTACCAACGGTTTGATTTTTGTCAGTCCATTTAACAACGAGTAATGGGAATGGACATGCAGGTGAACAAAATTCATAGCGTTGGTATGATAGCGTATCCGCTCGAGAGCGACAAGCCTCTGTCCCCCCGAGCTTTTGTGCTATACTGCCCCCATGAAATTGACAGAGGAACGTGCGTTGGAGCTGCGCGCCAATTTTAAAAAAGTGTTTTGGATTAGGGCGCTGATGAACATAAAAGTTCTCAATATTGTAATGTCACTTTTTTTAATTCACCGCGGCATCACGCTGCCACAAGTGCTGTACCTGGGCGCAGTTTGGTCAGTGGCTAACATATTGTTTGAAATCCCCTCCAGCTATCTGGCGGATCGCTGGGGACGAAAAAAAACCATCCTTCTGGGAATAGTGTTTGGCTTTTTGTACTGGCTGTTTTATCTTACCGGAGACGCATATGTCCACTTTATTGCCGGTACGGTCGCCTATGCGATTTCCGTTTCTTTTTTTTCAGGGACAGAGGATGCCATTGTCTATGACAGCGCAAAGGAGCTGGGAGAGGAAGCTCATACGTTTGGCCGGCTGGGACAATCACTGTCTGCCAGACATGTGATCAAAATTGTGGCCCCCATCATTGGTGTTTTGCTTGCAAGGGACTTGGTTGACGCGCAGTTTTCAATGATTATCGGGATAGATATTATCGCAACCATTGTGGCTCTTGTCATTGCCTGGTCACTCAAAGAACCCAACCACAAAATGGATCTTGAAAAAATGGAAGCCGGCGTTATGCGCGACGCGATAAAAATATTAAAGCGGCATCCTGACCTGCGAACCGCCATTTTCAATCGTGTGCTTATTTTTTGCGGATTTCTGATCGTGTGGCAGTATTACCATGTTTTTTTTGTTGATCTTGGCGTTTCGTTGGTGGCAATAGGGATACTTTGGGGCGGGATGCACCTGGTACTGTTTACCTTTTACTCGCGCGTCCATTCGTTTATCAAATCACATCTGATTACCCGCACGATTGATATTTTCAATCTCTACATTGCCGCGTCGCTTGGCGCCTTTCTTCTATTCTGGTTTTTATTTCCGCAGCCGTACGTTCTCTTCATACTTTTCCTTATTTTTGTTACAATAGAAGGAATGCGATTGCCACTTTTTTTGGAATTCTATAATAAAAAAAGCGCATCATACAACAGAGCGACGACCTTGTCTCTCGCCAGTCTCCTGAAGAGCGTAATTGAAGCGCCACTTGCGGTTCTGGCCGGATTCTTGATTACCATTGATATTATAGCGCCGTACGCGCTTGCGCTCTTGGCCTGCCTCATCGTTATTTTCTTTTTCAGACTAACCCCACATAAACAATATGGCACATAAACCGTTTCCAAAGCCACTCTCTATTAGGCGTCTACTTGGCCCCAGCTACATTTTACTCGCGCTTGGCCTGGGGTCAGGCGAAGTAATCTTGTGGCCATACCTAACATCCAATTATGGTCTTGGCATTGCGTGGGGCGCGCTTCTTGGCATCACATTTCAATTTTTTTTAAACATGGAAATAGAACGCTATGCCCTACTCAAAGGAGAGAGCGTCTTCATTGGACTTGCAAACAGATGGAAGTGGGCTCCCTATTGGTTTGCCATATCCACATTCATCGGATTTGGGATTCCCGGCATCATCGCCGCGTCCGCGGAAGTATTTGCGCATCTCATTGGTGCCGATGATTTCAAGTGGACGGCCATCTTCTTTTTGCTCGCTATCGGTTTGGTGCTTAGTCTGGGGCAAACAGTGTATGGAATTTTGGAAAAAACAACAAAGACAATTATCTATGTGGCGGTTCCATTTATTTTTATTTTGGCAATAATAATCGCCACAAAAATGGACTGGATTGAACTTTTCCAAGGGCTTGGCGGTGTTGGCAAAGGCTATCGATGGCTTCCGGAAGGCATATCATTTGCCGCTTTTTTTGCGGCGTTTGCCTACTCCGGAGCCGGTGGAAATTTAAATTTAACACAGTCGATATATATTAAGGAAAAGGGCTATGGTATGGGAAAGTACGCCCAAAAAATTGAAGGACTCTTCCGCGGAAGTATTGGCAAACAAAAAATAAAGCTCACCGGAGAAACATTTGCCATGACAGAGTCTAATTTGAAAAATTTCAGGAGTTGGTGGCGCCGAATTAACTTGGAGCATCTGATGATTTTCTGGTTTTTTGGCGGCCTTGCGATGCTCCTGTTAATGCTCCTCTCGTATGCCACCACATACGGGCTGCCGTCAAATGTGGAAGGTATCAAATTTGTCATTAACGAAGGACTCATTGTCGGACAACAATTTGGCTCTGCCATTGGCACTCTCTTTCTTTTGGCGGTTAGCATTATGTTGTTTCAAACGCAGCTGGGTGTGATGGATTCGACATCACGCATTATGGCAGAGAACGTTGCAATCAAAAAGACCCAGTTTGACGGAGAGCAACGCGTGCCCCTTTCGCGCATATATTATATTTTTTTGTGGGCTCAAATTTTCCTTGGAATCACCCTGTTTCTCTTTAACATAAAAGAACCTCGAACACTGATTATTCTAGGTGCGGTCATTAACGCATTTACCATGTTTGTCCATGTCGGCATGGTAAACTGGATGAACCACAAGACACTACCAAAGCAGGTACAAGCCGCCCTGTGGAGAAAAATCATTATCCTCATCGTATTCCTCTTTTTTGGCGCTTTCAGCGCGTATACGATCTATCAGTACCTCTTCTGCGGTCTCTTGCCAATGATTCCATGCGTGGTATAAGAAAATAAAAAAAGATCCGCTTACGCGGGCCTTTTTTTATTTTTAGCTATAGAAATTGATAAAGACGATCAACATTCAAAAAATCGAATACCTCATAAAAATATCCAACCCAGATACCCAAGTTATCTGTCAGAAGCAAAAAACCAAGAAAGAGCAAAAAAAGACCCCCAACAAATGAAATACTGTTCAAATACTTATTTAACTTTTTCATGTACTTTGTCGCATGCCCCATGGCCCCCGCCAGCAGTAAAAAAGGAACAGCCAACCCCAACGAAAACATAAAAAGAAGCAAGGCGCCCTGCACAGCAGTAGAGGACGTGGACGCCAAAATTAGAACAGACCCAAGTACGGGACCCACGCATGGCGTCCAGCCAAACGCAAATGTCGCTCCAAAAATAAACGAACTGGAAGCCTTGCCCGGAACCAATTTGTTTGCCACATTAAATCGATGCTGACTGTTCAAAAAGCGAAAGAGTGGCAGTTGAAACGCGTGCATAAGATACAGTCCAAAAAAAATAACAAACAGTCCGCCGATGCGGCCAAGAATAAGCCTGTATTGCCCTAAAAATGACCCTGCCGCACCAAAAATAGACCCGAGCAGCATAAATACCGCGCTAAACCCGATCACGTACATCAAGCCGTTGAAAAAAATCTTTTTCCTTGCAAGACCTGACTTCTCCGGATCCTTTAAGTCGTTTGCTGAAACGCCACCGATAAAGCCCAGATAGCCCGGAACGAGTGGAAACGTGCATGGCGCCAAAAAAGTAAGCATTCCGGCAAAAAATGCAGGTAGTACAAGTGCGAGTGATGATTCCATATGCCAAATATATATACTGCTATTTTGGTAATTTTGTAAGTGCCTCTATATTGTCATAGATGTTACCCTCTGACATGGTCCTGAGGATTCAGCAAAAAAAC
Organism: Candidatus Magasanikbacteria bacterium CG10_big_fil_rev_8_21_14_0_10_47_10; assembly: GCA_002773135.1. Classification (GTDB taxonomy): domain Bacteria; phylum Patescibacteriota; class Patescibacteriia; order Magasanikbacterales; family UBA922; genus 1-14-0-10-47-10. The sequence continues at coordinate 3,245 of PFCB01000009.1, read as the reverse complement.
AATACCTGCCGCCAGGTGCCTCTCATCGGTGAATTGCTTTGCAACGTCCACGCTTTCACCTCTGTTGATTGCGATGACGGGAACGCCAGGAAATTTTCTATGGACGGTTGCGAAATCGACAATCTCCCATTTACAAAAAATGCACCACGAGGCCCACACGTTGACAACGTACGGGGTTCCTTCCAATAACGCGCTGTCAAATGGATGGCCACTGTAATCGGACAATACAAAGTGCGGAACTTTTCGCAGCATTCCTTTTTGTACGGTTCCGTAATACACAGATCCAAGGATGGCAATTATGGCTGCAAGAAAGATGATGCTATTGCGAATTTGAATATTCATGTACCTTCAGTATAGCGGAGAAATGGTGAAGAGCAATTGTGGACAACCGAAAGTGTATGCGGCATTGCGGGAGGAATTCGTTACCCCAGCTGAACCGCGTTGGATCGATCCAGTTGTATTGGAAAATCATGGGACAGTAGTGCGGCATCATCTGGCTCAAGCGACCAACCAAGCGCCCCAATATTTTCCTTCACGTGCGCGATATCGCTTGACTTAAATAAAGTAACCACATGATCCTGTCCAAGCAACCAGTTAATGGCAATTTGCGCCGGAGTTTTGCCATATTTTGCCGCCATATCATCTACTATTTTCGTTCCCTGCTGGCACAAACTACCCTGCTGGACCGGACGCCATGCCTCCAAAAAAATATCATTCTGCTGGCAGTATGCAAGAAGACCCTTTGTAACAGGCTCTCGAAATAGCAAATTATAATGCACCTGATTGAGTCTTATTGGATGCATCGAACACGCTTGGGCTTCCTGAAGGCTTTCCACGCTAAAATTGCTAACACCGATATTTTTTATACGCCCTTGCGTCATCAGTGCATCAAAAGCTTTCATTGTCTCGCTAATGGGAATTTCATGATTCGGCTTGTGTATCAGATACAAATCCAGGTATTCCATATTCAGGCGCTCAAGACTTTCCTCCAAGGATCTGATCACTCCTTCATACTGCAGATGCTCCGGGGAAACTTTACTAGTGACAAATATATCGGCACGCGCAACGTCATGCAGTGCCTTTCCAAGAATTTCCTCACTGTACCCTTCCGCATACATCTGCGCCGTATCAAAACGCCGGATACCCAGCTCATACGCTTTTTGTATGGCAGCGATGTCTTTTGCCTCGTCCGGATAATCTGCCATTCGCTCATGACGGCCACCCATGCCCCAGGTACCCAACGCCAATGCCGGAAGAGTAAAACCGCTCGCCAATTTTTTCATCTGTATCTCCATGCGACAGCATTAAAAAATCAAAAGCTCCGGACGCCACAACATGATGGCACCGAGAATAAGCATGCTAATGGCGCCAAGCAATGTTGCCCATTTGCTATATTTCTGCGTAATCCCTATTTTTTCCATGCTATATAGCGCAATACCAAAAACAATCAAATCATCAAACATGTACATGAGAATGTACAAAAACATGTGCCATTGCGTTCCAAGCCAGCTCAGCTGATTAAGCTCCAATATTTTTGTAAACGTCTGAGGTATTCCAATGGAACATGCGAATTCAAATATGTTCACCGAAAAGGCCAACGCCAAGATTGCGAAGAACACACCAATACTCATTGGTTTTTTTGCAATTTGCTTAACACGCTGAGAAATACTCTTACGATCTTCATCATCGGCAACCGTGCAAACATTCTTAAACGTAAAAAATTTATAGCCAAAGTAAATGCCGCTACCTATGGCCAGGAGACCAATAAACGGTGTGACAATATGATTCAGGTCAATAAAATCCCAGGCGGTAAACCAAACATTCAGAATAAGATAATACATGATGGCCTCTGCCAAGATAAAAATACCAGCGTACTCCCACATTTTTCTGTGCGACCCCAGCTGAGAAAGCACTAGAAGAAACATAACCAGTACCCACAACGCACAGGGATTAAAACCATCAATGAATCCAAGAACAAGCGAAATTCCGCTCAATGACAAAGCTCCCACATTGACGGTCTTACCTATGACCGGAATCCGAACAAATTGCTGTGGCTTTTCCGTGCATTCTTCCTGGCACACACCCTCCAAACTAAAATCATTTGCCATCCTGGCGCTGCCATCCATAACGTCCTCAAATGTCTTTGCAGGACCCTCATATTCTGTTACAAGGCGCTGCATCAAGGCTCCGGTGGTAACGTCCGATTCGTACCCCTGAATGATAGCGTCCCCGACCATGGTTATTGGAGTGCCCTTTACAAGGCCATACGCACCGGTAAAGGCATCAAATAATTCCTTTCCCTCGTCCGTATAAATATCAACGTACCTGATACTGATATCAGGATTATTAGGAAGAAGCACGTCTTCTATAAAGGCTTTTTGATCCTTGCAATGCGCGCAGTCATCGCGAACAAACGAAGAAATATCATACTCCTGCGCAGAAACCGACGGCGCAGTAAAAATGGCAAACAGTAAAAAAAGAAACAAAAAAAGTCTTTTTATCATACGTAAAAGTTGATTATTTTCATACCGCTATAGTATAGGGCATTGACCTCTTCTTTACAACGTTGTTGATTACGAAGTTGAGTTGGAGCCGGCTATGAAAAGCCAGCTCCAAGTGTTTGCAGGACGTGCCAATTACCTGCCAAAGATTTCCCTCCTAAACTTTAGCATGAGAAAAAGCCCAAATCCGGCAACAATCGCGCCAACCTCATGTTCCTCCGCCATAGGGAGAAAAATGGCGGCTGCGATGATGACACTCAGAATTGGGGCAAATCGCGTGAACAGGTGCCACAACATGTCTCCTCCGCCTGCTACATCCCATATATTGAGACTACCAAATAATGTGAAAAAAACAAAGCACCGACAGATGTCGGGGCATGGTATCGAGCTTTGCTCGTAGGGCCCGCCACGGCGGACGACCACCTGGTTAATCCGCCGCGGCGGACTCTACCACGTAGCGAATATAATCTCTTCCCTTACCAGTCTTTAAATATTTTTCCATGCGCATAGCGTCAGACCGCGTTTCGCATGATTCAAAAAAGAGGATCTTCCAAGGTCCCCGATTACGTGTTGAGAAACATACTCCTGAGTTATGCGCTTTTAGACGTGCCTCTATACAGGCCGTCTGCCCCACATATGTCTCCCCCCTTGAGTTAATCAGCACATATGTATAATACATGCTCGAAGGGCGGGATTCGAACCCGCGACCAATTGGTTAACAGCCAACTGCTCTACCACTGAGCT
>PFCB01000003.1:34466-51294 GCA_002773135.1 Candidatus Magasanikbacteria bacterium CG10_big_fil_rev_8_21_14_0_10_47_10 | reverse complement strand
ATTTATAAATTGATTGGTACCCATACTCGCTGCAACTTGGATAAAAAGGGCAGTACCCATGTGGAAATACACCCTTTGCCATTGGTCCATGATCAGGCGAAATGGTGTTTTGATACAAACGGATAGCCCACAATGCAGGGTAGCGAGGCGCGAGCATTATTTTTTTAGCTAAGATTAGCATAAATATAGAAGAGCCAAGACAGTCAAAAGCCTAGAGTCTAAACTGCGGTAATTTTCGCTTTACTCAGCAAAAAAATAATGTCCTTTTCAATATCCTTGTGCGTGGATTCCATCATTTCTTTCTTTGCCATGACCACGACCATGCTACCCGGCCGCAGTTTGTCTCCTTTGAGCAGCAGCCGAACAACCTCTCGCATTTGGCGCTTGAGCCTATTTCGCTTCACAGCACTTTTATGAACCTTTTTTCCGACAACAAAGGCAAATTTGAGGTCTTGCTTGGTATAGCCGCGTTTTGGAAACTGATCCGGATTGATATACCAAACTTTCAGATTGATAGCATGACCGGAAAAAAAACGACCGTTTTCCATAACAATCTCTATGTCTCGCGTCTTTTTTAGCCGGTTCTGCTGAGGGAGCATATGGTATACACGTTGGCTGATATGCTGAGTACACATCAGTATTGGCATTCGGTAGTATAACAAAACCCCCGTCTGGGCGATAGACGGGGGTTTTTACATTACCTTGTTTTTCTCAGACGCTTCCCTTTGCGCTCCTCACTCACGGTCAGCTTCTTTCTGCCTTTGATCCGACGTCGCTTGAGGACTGCACGACCGTTTTTGGTGGCCATGCGGGATCTAAAACCGTGGGTTTTGGCTCGTTTGCGCTTTTTTGGTTGATAGGTTCGCTTTGGCATAGTACATCATCAAACATGAAAACAGAATATGAAACAATGAGTGATCAAAAGTATATATGAATAGCTCCATTCTGTCAATGGCTTTATATTTGCTGTGTCAGGTTTTACTTACATTGTTCATTTATCCACACAATCCACAGCTTGTCCCCACGTTACACACTTTTGCGCTTAATAAAGCCATTTTTGAATAGCCCTATTTGTGTTAGAATGCGTCTACTGTTGCAAAAAAGCAACAAAAAGAATATACATACCAAACAATCCATCAAAAAATTCAATATAATATATCTTCAATAATAAATACAAAAAGATTCAATTTCTACGCTCTCTTTCCTCGTGCCTATGACGAATCATGAAATTTGGCAAGCAGTTCTGGCTGACTTTGAGCTGAAGCTCTCAAAGGCGAACTTCACGACTTGGTTCCGAAACACCGGAATCGGTGAATATGACGCCGGTCGCATTATTATTTGTGTTCCAAATACATTTACAAAGAGCTGGCTGGAAAAAAAATATCACTCGGACTTGGTAAAAACCATTGAACGAGTCACAGGCAAACCGGTAAAAAGAGTGGAATACAAGGTAGAGAATTCAAAAAATATTGTTGAGCGTGAATGCATTGTTCATGTTGAACCGACTGTTTCTACCGTGCAAACGCCCATGTATTCCAACACAGTGGAACGAGCCAGCCAGTATGGTCTGAGCTCCAAGTACGCTTTTAATACCTTTATTGTCGGAAAAGGGAACGAACTGGCACATGCCGCGGCGCAGGCCGTGGCAGACCGACCGGGTGAGGCGTATAATCCACTGTTTATCTATGGCGACGTCGGTCTGGGCAAAACACATTTACTGCAGGCGATTGGGCACACCATGCTTGAGCGCAATCCAATGACAAAAATTCTTTACGTCAGTTCGGAAAAATTTACCAATGAGTTTGTCGCGGCAGTGAAACAAGGCCGCGCCAAGGAATTTAAAGATCGATACAGGACAGTTGATTTGCTCCTTATAGATGACATTCAATTCATTGGAGGGAAAGAACAGACGCAAGAAGAATTTTTCCACACCTTTAATGAACTCCACCAAATGGGAAAGCAGGTGGTCATGACAAGTGACCGGCCACCAAAGGCGATTCCAGCGCTAGAGGAGCGTTTACGCAGCCGCTTTGAGTGGGGGATGATAGCGGACGTGATTGCGCCAGACCTGGAAACACGCGTTGCGATTTTGCAAAACAAATCACAGGAAAAGGGGATGGAGCTGGAACCAAATATCTTACAGCTGATTGCAACCACGGTTCAAAGCAACATTCGTGAGCTCGAGGGAGCTCTCAATAAAATTCATGCGCATCACCAACTCAACAACACCCCCATTTCACCGGAAATGGTTCGCTCTGTTCTGGCCAGCTTTGAAAGCCAAAACATGCGTAAATCCGTGACACCTCGCGAGGTTATCAATACTGTTTCTTTGTTTTACGATGTGACACTTGACGCGCTCCTTGGAAAAGGAAGAGAGAAAAGGATTTCCTTCCCACGACAAATGATTATGTACTTGCTGCGAAACGAGTTGCAAATGAGTTATCCTGCCATTGGCAATGAGCTGGGTGGCAGAGACCACACCACAGCCATTCACGCGCACACAAAGATTGCCACGGCCATTGATGATGACCTTAAAATCAAGCAAGACCTGGATCAAATAAAGCAGCAACTGTATGCGAATTCAGTGACATAGTGTGCACAAAAATGGGCGTAGACTATCGCATGGATGGTGTACAAAAAAAGAGTTATACACACAAAAAAACAATACGCGCAATTCCATTCACACGTTCTCCCAATCAGTACCCAGCTTACGAGAGTTTATTGAAGAGAAAGTGGACAAAAAAAAGAAGCAACAAAGCAAAAAAAATGGGGTTATGCGGATTATCCACTGCCCTATTACAAACAACTACAAGAATATATATTATATATACTATTAGTGACGTGACTTTGGGGACAGACAACAATACGCACAATCGATGATATGAAATTTACGTGTACAAAAGAAAACTTAAACCAAGGACTGCATATCGTTACCGGTATCGCCAGCAAACCAAGTAACTTGCCGATTCTTTCTAACATCCTCATTGTTGCCACAGAATCGGGTGTTGAGCTTGCCAGTACGAACCTTGAGATATCTGTCAAAGCCTATGTACGAGCGAAGACGGAGATTCCCGGGAGCTTCACTGTTCCCGCAAAAACATTTTTGGACTATGTCGGCTTACTGACAGATGAGCGGGTGGAGGTTGAACTGAAAAATAACGAACTGTCTGTTCGAGGTGGCTCCTCCAGTACAAAAATAAAGGGATTGCCATCTGACGAATATCCTGTAATCCCTGATGTTGAAGAGGTGCACGCGTACACCATGACCTGCGCTGATTTGAAGCGTACCCTGTCACAGGTGGTCTTTGCCGCCGCTAAAAATGACATTAGACCTGAATTGTCCGGTGTCTATGTATCTTTTGCCAAGAACGAAGAAAAAACGCTTACAGTGGCCGCTACAGACTCCTACCGGCTTGCTGAGGCGCGGATGGACATGCTGCAAGGCACGGACGAAATGGTCGGTATCGTTCCCGCGCGAACAATACAGGAATGTATTCGCCTTCTTTCCCTTAAAAGTGACCAAGAAGATGAGCAGACGGTCCGTATTTGGGTCAGCGATTCGCAAATCGCAATGCGTCACAATCTGTTTGAAATGAATTCGCGTCTTATTGACGGGCATTATCCCGACTATACACAGATCATTCCCGCGGAGTATAAAACAACCGCGCACATCGATAAGGATGTGTTATCAAACAGTATGAAGGCTGCCAGCCTGTTTACCACAAGCGGTGTAAATGCCGTGGCGCTGTCACTGCAACCCAAGGAAAACATTGTCCATGTGTCTTCAACCAGTACACAAACAGGGGAGCACGATGCGTCGATTGACGCGGATATCAGCGGTGAAGACAACTCAATTTTGCTCAACCATCGGTATGTTTTGGAGGGGCTTTCGCACATGGAGACGCCAAAAGTGCTCTTTGAAATGAACAGCCCCGATACACCGTGTTTGTTCAAGCCAAAAGGGGAGAGCGCCTATTTGTACATCGTGATGCCGATACGGCAGTAAATTGTAAAAAAAAGGGAAACAAAAAACCGGGGCGTGAACCTCGGTTTTTTGTACACCCGATTTAACGCATGTCCACCCAAATAACATCCTGCGCCGCGGTTTGACCCGAAGTCAACACCGTCTCTGCCAACAGTTCCCACCGGCCGACACGCGGTTGGGGAGCCCAACGAAATGTAATTTGTCCGTTGAATAAATCGTCAAACGATTTGATTGTCGCGATTTGGTTTCTTCCTTCTCCCTCAAACTGCTCGTAGACGCGCACTTCTTTTATTTGTTCCTGCTTAAACGGTTCAAGAAAGAAAACCGCAGGGATACTGTTGCTATCAACAGACCGGTTGGTGCCCACCCAACTCACGCGTGGCGAGACAACACCCGCATCAATGACAAACGGGATCATTTGTTCCAAGCGGTTGCCAATGTCATCTTCAACAATAATGGTGAGCACATGAGATCCATCTTCAAAATCTTGGGCGTTGTAGTTGAGATTAAACGGATGTTCGCGAACCACGCCAACATAGCGCTCATCAATTTTGTACGTTACTTGTGCGACACCTCTTGGTGAACTCACGCGAATGTCAGTATTGATTTGGCGCGAGTACAGTGTTGTGCTGGGTGAGGGGTACACAACGTCAAGTGTTGGAATCAGTTCAAGAGAATGTTCATCATCAAAGTCAGTTGGCGGGTCTTCAAATACAATCTCCCAGTCAGGGTTTTCTTCTTTTTTTCTCCGTATCCAGTCTTGAATGGCGTTTTCCCAAATAGTGTATTGCGGATCAGCCCCCGGGTCTTCCGGCACGGCACCGCGCGGGTCATCCTTTAGGACATAGTGAAGAATTGAATGCGGCTGCGTGTATGTTCTTTCGACAATCAAATTTTCCGGTGTTGAACTGGTTGCCCGCTTCCCTGTTATTTTGTCTATCAGCAGTGTGACAGAACCTCCGTCGGATCCGCGGAGAACCGGTTTTTCCGCGTCGTTGGCCGGCGCGCCGGGAAAGGACTCAACCGGGGTGTCTTTCAGTGCCTCGCGCATAAAGCTGTTCCAAATTGGGGCCGCAACACGACTGCCGCCATAGCCGCGCGTCATGGGGCTGTTGTTTGTGTTTCCGACCCAGACACCGGCTACAAGGGACGGTGTATATCCCACGGTCCACGCGTCCACATAGTTGTTAGTGGTTCCTGTTTTTGCTGCCACCGGTCGGCTCGGCAGAGTAAGTACTCCGCCGCCACCAAACGCGTACGCGCGTGCAGCATCATCGCTCAGAACACTTGATATGGTTGCTGCGATTTCTTTTTTGAGCACCGGTTCTCCTTTTTCCTGCTTCCACTGTGAAAGAACGTCCCCATTCGGTTTTTCCACTTTTAATACCGGAACAGGTTGAAAGTACGCACCGCCATTGGCAAAAGTGGCATAGGCGGCCACATGTTCAATCAGCTTTACCTCCCCGCCCCCCAGGACCAACGACAGTCCAAAATTGTTTGCCTGGAGCGTTGAGTATCCCAGTCGTTCCGCGAATTCAACACCTTTTTTTTCTCCAACCAAATAAAGTGTTTTTACCGCCGGAATATTGAGTGATCCTTGTATTGCTTGGCGCATGGTGACGGGGCCACGTTCTTGCAAGTCGTAGTTAAGCGGCTCATATGGTTTACCCGACGCGGAAAAATTTGTTTTGACATCAAAGAGAACTGTGTCCGGTGTATACCCCTTTTCAAATGCTGCCGTATAAATAATTGGTTTAAAAGATGACCCCGGCTGTCTTTTTCCCAGCGTTGCGACATTAAATTGCCCGTCAATATCATTGTCAAAAAAATCGCGGGATCCGACCATGGCCAGTATCTGACCGGTCTTTGGATCCAGGGCGACCAACGCCGTATTATTTGCCCCGGCATCATTGAAAAGTTTTTCAGATTCTTCCGTGACGGCACGTTCTGCCGCCTGCTGCATATTCCAGTCAAGCGATGTGATCACTTTGAGTCCGCCCGTTTCAACCGTTTGCTCGCCGTATTCTTCCACCAGTTTTTCTTTTACATACAATACAAAGTGCGGGGCTGTAATGTTGTCAAAGTTTTGCTTGATTTCCAGCGGCTCTGCCTGCGCGTCATTTTTTTGTTGCTCTGTAATGAACCCCTCCGCGTACATACGGCCGAGCACAAAATTTCTTCGTTCAAAAAGCGCTTGCGAATCATTGAGGTACTTTGTTGGGGCTTTTGGCAGACCGGCGAGCACGGCTGACTCGGCAAGTGTGAGATCTTTTACATCTTTGCCAAAATAACTTTGCGCCGCGGACTGAATACCATAGTTGGTGGAACCGTACGGTATTTCATTAAAATAAATTTTCAATATTTGATCCTTTGTATATTTTTGCTCCAGCCGAATGGACAAAATAATTTCCTTTACCTTGCGGGTGACGGTTTGCTCCGGTGAGAGAATGGCATTTTTTACCAGCTGTTGCGTAAGGGTTGACGCGCCTCCGCCCACGCGTCCCCGTCCAATAAGTCCGTACACGAAGGAACGCAAAATTGAGAGAGGCCGAACACCCTTGTGCTCGTAGAACGCTGTATCTTCCGTTGCAATAACGCCGTTTACAACGTCCTTTGGAATATCTTCCAGTTCGACAATGGTTCTTTTTTGGTCGGCAAATATTTCAAAAAGCACATGTTCGCCGGTGCGATCGTAAATCTTGGTACTTTGCGCGACCGTTCTGTCGGTCAGTTTGTCCGGATCCGGCAAATCGCGACTGACAGATACAAAGATGATTAAAACAAAGACAACCCCAAGGGCGCCAAGCAAAATAATGCCTTTGAAAAGGGTGGCCACCATGGAAGAGCCTTCCTTTCGACGGAAAAAGGGAATTTTTGACAGCAGTTTGAACGGAAGCAGCACGATGAATGTGATAATGACCCAAAGTGACCGCAAAAGAATACCCGCGACAGAGGGATGACCGGATGTTTTGGCGGAGTTCGGTCTTTTCGGTCGGCCCATGTCTTGCTGTCTGTGATGCGGCTGTTGAGGGACTTCCGGTCGTTCTACATAGCCATATTGACGCTTTGGTCGGTCGGGCATAATTTTGCTTAGATTAGCCAATAATTGACTATTATTCGAGTAAAAACCCTTGACAAAAGGGCAAATTTATGGTATCCTATGACGTTAAAAAAAACAAGGGACTAACCTTGATTTTTTAATACCACTGCCGTACCCTAGTGCTCTGTGCTTTACAGGGGCAGGGGGGTAGCTGATTCCATAAGACAAAAGCATATGAAAAAAATGATTCATGTGGGAATGCAGAAGACGATCATTGTGGGGCTTACCCTGGCACTGGTAGGAGTGTTTACCATGCCTCAAATGGCCGATGCAAGCTTTGCGCAGGATCTGAAGGATAAATATGATGCTTTTTTTCTTGAGAAGATTGAGAAAAAAGAGAAATCCTTTCCTGTGAGTGAGGATCGAAAGCCGGTTCGCACCATGACAGTATACGCGACGTCATATTCGTCTGACCCAAATCAAACTGACTCTACACCATGTATTGATGCCTCTGGTATTGATATCTGTGAGCGTGCCAAACAGCTGGGTGAGGCTGATACCATTGCAGCCAACTTTTTACCGAAGGGTACGAAAGTTCGCTTCCCAGAAATGTATGGCAATAAGGTCTTTACTGTGACTGACCGCATGAATTCGCGTTATAATTACGCGAACATCGGATATTACAGAATTGACTTTTACTCTGCTGTTATTGGTGAAGACGGTGAGATTGACATGGATGCATCTCGTCAGGCCGCTCGAAACTTCGGTTTTAAGAAGGCCATTGCCATGGACGTGCTCGGCGCCTAAGCGCCGAGCATCCTGAGCCCGCAAGAGCGGATGAAGGATACGGGTATAGTAAAAGAAAGATAGTAGAAGAGGCTCTCATATGAGAGCCTCTTCTATCTTGAAAGCTAATTGTGTTTCTGTTATGCTGTGATTGCTCAGTATCGTTGTTCTGAGCGAGCCTCCGCAGAAATGCCATCCCGTAGTAACGGTGCCTCCGCAGTATTGTCATTGTGAGGAACGAAGTGACGAAGAATCTACCGCGGCATTAGTAGGTACGCCTTAGCAGTACTTTGCGCGTTCCTACTATACCGTATAGTAGATTCTTCGCTTCGCTCAGAATGACATTTCTGCAGAGGTTCGTTCCTCAGAATAACACTCTTGCGAAGGGAGGCACTCAGAATGATGATTAAAGGTGTATGGTACCGTAGCCAAGTGGTAAGGCAGAGGTTTGCAAAACCTCCATTCGCTGGTTCGACCCCAGTCGGTACCTCTTCCCGTCTCTCTTGACAAAAGAGCCCTTGCATGATATTGTGCAGGGCTCTTTTATATTTGAGATGTGGTGGCGCGTTGCGCCAAAATCAGGCCGAAAGGCCATTGAGCCGCTTGGACGCGGCAAGTGAGGTGTGAAGTGAAGAAGGACGAGCAGGCGACCGAGAGCCCCTCCGAGCAGGAGCTGCTGGCGTTCACGCGCCAGTGGCTGTTGGAGAAGCGGAAGAACGTGGGGATGGCGAGCCGCGCGCTCGAGAACCTCGCGTTCCGCGCGGACATGGTCAAACTCCTCGCCAAGCGCCAGCAGGACGCGGCAGAGCTCGACGAGCTCACCGAGCTGCTGGCCGCCGACCTGGCCGAGGACGATGCCGTCGTGCCCTCGCCGCCCCAGCGCCCGGCGTTGGCGGTGGTGCCGGACAGCGAGCCCCCGCAGCCGGTCGCGGTGATGACCGACATCGCCGAGGTCGCGGATCCGGTCGAGTCGCTCATCGACGAGTGCCCCGACCTGCCGGTGTCGGTGCTGCGGCACGAGGACCCGCCGCGGTTCCTGAACTCCCTCTGGCTCATGGTCTTCTGGGTGTACTCGCGGCACAACCCGAAGCACCGCGACGCCGTCCCCGCCCTGTCCGGACGCGATGACGCGCCGAACGTCCTGCGGCAGTGCGGCATGTTTCTGGATCAGATCACCCGGGCCTTCGAGCGCCTGGGTGTCGAGCGGCGGCAGCAGCCGCGCGCGACCGAGGCCGACTTCAGCGAGCTCTACGGCCTGCTGACGAAGTGCGCCGAGGACGCGACCGTGAACCTGCTGTCCTGCCTGCCCGAGTTCCGGCCGCCGCGCAAGCCGGGCGTCCGGTGCATCGACGTCCAGCAGCTCTCCATGGGGTACCCGCTGTTGGCCGCGGAGCTGATGGTCGATCACTGTGGCCGGCTCATGTCGCTGCGTCGCATGTGCCTTGTGACGCAGCGCGAGCTGGGTGACGAGACCCCCCGCCTCGTTGGTGAGACGCTCGATCAGGCGACGGCCTGCCTGGAGCACGGGTACGACATGACCCGCCAGGACAGGGCGAACCGCGTGTTCTTCGCGAGCCGTTCGGATCGCGAGGCCGTGTTGAAGACCCTGATCGAGTCCGAGAGCCGCTTGCTCGAACACCTGCGCATGGGCGCGCTGGCCGATCAGGTCGACCGAGTGCAGAGGTCGATGATGCAGACCAAGAAGATCGGTGCCCAGGCCGGTGCCGGCCTGAGCCGATACAGCACGGTCGGCAAGTCGCAGCGCACCAAGGACAAGAAGGCCAAGTCCGACGGGTTGGCCATGCTCGAGAAGGAGCTGGCCGCCCGCGCCGAAGATCGGAAGCGGGCGGAGGCCAAGCAGGCCGAGCGCGTCGCGCTCGAGGCCATCGCCACCGAGCTCGGCGCCGACCTGACCATCCCCGAAGAGCGCACGATCGCTGAGCAGGCACTCACCGAGCGGCGCGCCAAGGCGAAGGCTCAGGCCGAGGCGCAGGAGGCCGCGCGCAAGGCCGCGGCCGCCGCCAACACGGGCGGCAAGGGCAAGCGCGGCAAGAAGTAGCCACCCATCACATCCTACCCAAGTAACCGCTTTCGTTTCGCACGGCAGCGGTTCCCACCAGACCAAGCGCCCCGCACAACTGCGGGGCGCTTATTCGTTATGTAGCCTAAAAAGGCTTTTTTTGTTACCGAAAAATTTTACAAAGGACACTATTTGCCTTGACAAATTTGTTTACATACGGTATGTTGGCCGGTCCACAAGGTGTGGGCCATTTCATAGGAGAACGGCATTCATGGACGCGGGAAGTGGAATCAGCTCTGACAGGTGCCTGCAGCTCATGAACAAAACGCGGCTGGTTGGTAAGGACTTTGAGGAGTTGTTCGACCATGTCGCCCAGTGTCCCGGGTGTCTCGATGTCCTGCGTGGTGTGAATCAGCCGTACTACGAGATCGCCCGCCCCATGACCGAGGAGGACGATGTGCGTATCGCCGAGGACCTCCTCGAGCGACAGAGGCAGGCTCGCGGCCAACAGACCCCTACCTACGATGACAACGTTCGTTGGCGGGTGATCGTGGTGATCATCATTGTGGCGGCCACCGTCATCATCGTCATCACTCGGCTCTGATCACTCGGAGCATAACACCTTTCTGCCGCGACCTTGCAGACTCCAACAGGAGACTCGGTCGCGGCAGGGAAAAACAAATAGGTATTTTGACAGAGAAACAACCCAAAACAGGGTGTTTTTTTATTCCATTTCTGCTACAATGCCATTGATATGACTCATAAAGATAAACAACTTTTTGTTATTATTGATGGCCATGCGATTATTCATCGCGCGTACCATGCGCTGCCACCGCTCACTGCAAAAGACGGTACTGTTGTAAACGCGGTGTTTGGATTTAGTTCCATGCTGCTCAAAGTGTTGAGTGACTTACAGCCATCGCACATTGCGGTCAGTTTTGACATGGCCGGCGGAACGTTTCGGGATGAAATTTACGACAAATACAAGGCCACGCGGGTGAAAGCGGACCAGGATTTGTATGATCAGATTCCGCTGGTACATGACGTTGTAGGCGCATTCAATATTCCAATTTATGAAAAGGAAGGTTTTGAAGCGGACGATATTATTGGAACGATTGTGACGACACTCAGCACTGATAATTCGACACTCGATGTTGTTATTGTGACCGGTGATAAAGACATGCTTCAGCTGGTGGATACCAGTCATGTACAGGTCGCGCTTCTGACAAAAGGCATGTCCGAATTTACGTTGTTTGATGAAAGAATGGTGCAGGATACATACGGTTTTGGGCCGACACTGATTCCGGATTATAAAGCGCTCATGGGTGATCCGTCTGACAACATCCCGGGTGTGTCCGGGATTGGAAAAAAAACGGGCGCTGAGCTGATACAGAAGATTGGAAGCGTTGAAAAAATATATGGCGCGATTGACACGCGAGAAAAAAAACCGGTAACAGTGGTCAAAGAGTCTGTGTTAAAAAAACTGGAAAATGGAAAGGAAGACGCGCTGATGAGTTTGAAACTGGCGACCATTGAGAAGAATGTAAAGGGGTTGAAATTTGATTTGAAAAAATGTGTTGCGCAAGATTTTGATGTACAAACAGTAAAAGATTTGTTTCACAAATATGAATTTTTCAGTTTAATAAAACGCATCCCCGGCATGCCTGAACCGGCAGCGCAGGAAAAGAAGAAATCAGCCCCAAAGAAAAAAATAACTTTGGTGGACCACGAAAATGCAGAGGAGTCGATCGCGTCAATTCAAGCAGAGCAGGTTTTGGCGGCCATAGAAATGCTCAGCTCGCCGGATGTACTGACCGCACAGCTGCTTGGATTTGTTGTGGCAACCGCACATGCCACCTATGTGGTTGAGAAAAAAGCAGTGAGTGAAGAGGAGTGGAAGCAAATACTGAGCAATTTTTTGGACAGGAAAAAAACAATCGTTGGGCATGATCTCAAGCAGCTCATAAAGGTGCTCGAATTGCAGCAGATATCAGTCGCGTGCCGGTTGTTTGATACCATGATTGCGTCCTATGTGGTCGATGCCAGTAGCAGGGCGCATGATTTGCCGGCCGTGGTTCTGCGCGAATTTGGTGAAGACATACAGGCGAATGCGGGCCAGTCCACTTTGTTTGGTGCTGATCCGGCTGTGTTGGCCGAGCAGGCTGGGTACATACGCAGATTGCATGCCATGTATACAAAAAAATTGGACGATCAGGAGAACCTGGGGTTGTTTGAAAAAATTGAAATGGCGCTTATTCCCGTGCTTGCGCGAATGGAATTATGGGGGATTGGCATAGACGAAAAAATGATGGGAGCATTGTCCAACCAGGTTGCCAAACGAATAGATGTTGTCACAAAAAAAATTTACAAAGAAGTCGGACATGATTTTAACGTGGCTTCGTCAGCGCAGCTTCGGGATGTTTTATTTCATGATTTAGGATTATCAACAGATACAATAAAAAAGGGAAAAACAGGCTATTCCACTGCTGCGAGTGAATTGGAAAAATTGCGCGGTATGCACCCCATTATAGAGTTGATTGAAGAGCATCGGGAGTTGGCAAAGTTGCAGAATACCTATACCGACGTACTTCCTACCTTGGTCAGTGCCAAAACAGGCCGTATTCATACTTCGTTCAATCAGGCTGTTGCATCTACCGGACGGCTGTCCAGTTCAAACCCAAATTTGCAGAATATCCCGATTCGGACCGAGCTTGGGAAAAAAATACGCGACGCGTTTGTTGCCGCGCCGGGCTTTGTGCTGGTAAGTGCGGATTACTCTCAAATTGAACTGCGTATAGTTGCCTCATTAGCGCAGGATACGGAGATGATGGAGATATTTAAACAAGGCGAAGATATTCATACCGCTACGGCGGCTGCCATAGCGGGTGTCCCACTTTCAAACGTAACAAAAGAAATGCGTAGGGCAGCCAAGGAGGTTAATTTTGGCGTGCTCTATGGTATGGGCGCCTATGGTTTGGCATGGCGCGCCGGAATTTCACAAGCGCAAGCAAAAGAATTTATTGAGAAATATTTTTCTCAGTTTCAGGGAGTAAAAAAATATCTCGATCAGACCATCGTCTTTGCAAAAGAAGAAGGATACGTGGAAACCTTGCTTGGAAGGCGGCGCTATATTCCGGAATTGCGTTCAACGAATTTTCAAGTGCGCAGCGCAGGGGAGAGGATGGCTATTAACATGCCTGTTCAAGGGACGGCCGCAGATTTGATGAAGCTGGCAATGATAGAAGTGGACAAAGAAATAAGGAGTAAGGAACAAGGAATAAAAAAAATGAAACCGGGTGACGTACGGATGTTATTGCAGGTACACGATGAAATTGTTCTTGAGGTCAAAAAAGGAATGGAAAAAGATGTCGAAAAAATGGTAAGAGATGCTATGGTGGGGGTGGCAAATTTGCGAGTTCCCATTGAAGTGGAAGTGCATCACGGGAAACGATGGGGAGAATTGAAATAATTTCTATCTTTTTTACACACAGACATTCTCGCACGAGAATGTTTTTTTGTGGTACAATAAGGGAAGAAAAAAATATCTAACACGCCTAATGTGCAAGAGACGCACATAACAGACAATGGGAATTTGAAGGCCCTTCTATTGGCAGTGGGGACTTTTGTATTTTTGGTTTTTTCTGTGGCAACCATTTTTTATCAGCCGGTGTCCTCTGCCGCGCCGCCGGTGGTAATTACCTATCAAGGCCGCCTTCTGCAAAACGGCGCTGCTGTGACAACAACGCAAGACATGGCCTTTGAAATATATGATGCCCTGCTTGGCGGGAATATCTTGTATACGGCATCCGGCACCCTGGCCGCAACAACGACCGTCTCTCTTACACCAAGTTCCGGTATTTTTTCCGTCAACTTGGGTGATACGGGAACCAATGGTATTACATCAACAATTTTTTCGGACAATCAGAATTTATATCTTCAAGTGGTTGTTGGCGGAACGGCTCTTTCACCGCGCAGACAGCTAACCAGCGCGCCCTTTGCCATGAACAGCTATTACTTGATGGGCGTTACCGCTTCCAGCAGCGCGGCCAGTCAATATATCCCATACTCGGATAATTACGGAAACTTTACATTTAGTGGGCAAGCATCATCCACGGCTATTGATGGTGGACTTATTTATATTAACCCTACGTCAACGGACCCGGATGAAACATTGTTTGGTATTGCTGTCGGTGGTGCTGAACGGTTTAAGATTGACGCAAACGGAAACGTAACCAGTACCGGGCAATTTGGTTTCTCCAACACGCCAACGGGCACGCTATACTTTGAGCAGTCCGCACTCTTTTCCGGAGATGCTTCAGCCGGAGCTGCCTTTGTCTTTGACACTCGCAACCTCCTGGCATCGTCAACGGATAACTATTTGTTTTCGATCAGAAATAACGGGACACCTTTTCTCTCTGTTTCAGGAAATGGAGATTTGAAAGTTGATGGAAATATTTATGCCTCAAGCACGGTGATTGGTACACCGGGCAACCCCGGTGACTTGGCAGAGCGAGTTGACATTGCTCCAGGCGAAGTGGTTGAGCCGGGAGATGTTGTTGTAATCGATCCGGATCACTCGGATACCTACACAAAGAGCGTATCCTCGCATGAGTCGGCAATTGCCGGTGTTATTTCAACCAATCCCATTGTTGTTGTTGGTTTTGGAAAGACAGAGAATACGGCGGTTATGGCATTGACCGGACGCGTCCCGATTAAAGTGACAACGGAAAACGGGGCTATTCATCGGGGCGATCTGCTGGTAAGCGCGTCCACAGCAGGACATGCCATGAAATATGATCCGAATCAGGATGATGGAACGCGCGTTGTTGGCGTTATCGGCATGGCACTGGATTCGTTCGATGGACAGAGTGGCAAAATCATGGGGCTGGTAAGGACCGGCTGGGTAAATAATCGAAATCAGACTATCGCGTCTTTGCAACAAGACTTGGTGGAAATAGCCGAGGCACAGGGTACCGGCTACTCCGGCAGCTCGTCAGAGTTGGACGTACAGCAGCTTTTGAATGGAACCATTGCAAACATAAATGAAAATTTGAACTTAAACGGGCACTATTTGCTCAATGTGGCCGGCATATACGGGAAAAATAATGCCTGGCAAATAGACGAGCAAGGAAGATTTATTACAAAAGTCGCGACTGCCGGCGGTACAAAGCCATTGTACGCAATCCAATCAGAAAAAACAGAGTTGATTCTATCCGGGTCAGCACAGCTGGTCAACGGAGTTGCTATCGTTTCGTTTGATGAAAATATTCAGGGAATTATTGATTCCGGCAAACCAATCAAAGTGTCAGTGACCCTCAATGGTCCTGCTAATGGAGTGTATGTCAGTGAAAAAAATTCACAAGGATTTATTGTCGAAGAATTACAAGAGGGTGAAAGCAATGTCTGGTTTGACTGGGTTGTCATTGCCTCCAGGCGTGATGGTCCTGTTCAAGAGGTTCAACTTGAAGAAGTCATTGAAGAGACCGATACGCAGCAAGATGTCTTGGATGAAACAGATCCAATTCAGGAAGACGGAGCAAATGAGAATGAAATAATGGAAGAGGAAGTTACAGTACCTGAAGAAGAAAGTATTGTCGTGCCTGCTGAGCCCGTGGAAGATGCGACTCCGGAGGAAATAATTCCCGAGGTTCCTGTGGACGATGTTGTCACACCTGCGGAGGAGCAACCGGTCGAAGACCCACAACCGTAGTAATTCAAACAGCCTGTCATATGCCAATTCTTGACTCAGCAAATGAAGTAGTCCGTATTGTCGGCTTGATCATTGAGTACATTGGACTGGCCATAGTTGTGGTTTCTGTGGTTCTCGCGCTATCAAAGGTGGTCCTTCCGTCCTACTCAATGGAAAGTATTCGCAGACGGTTGGCAATGCATATCATCTTTGGTTTGGAGTTTGTGATTGCGGCAGATATATTGCTAGCCACGGTCGCAACGGATTTTCAAGATATATTACATTTGGGCGGCATCGTGGTAATTCGTGTGGTATTGGGATACAGTTTGCGCAAGGAAGCCCATTTTTAAAAATCAGGTGCAAGCAAAGGGAAAGGCGCTTCACGATTGCGCTTTTTTTCTTGACGAAAGAGCGTATCGTGAGTATTATTATGGGCGTTTACAGACAGGGATACAGTTCGATATCAAAACGGTCGTTTTGCGGGGCAGGCAGCTAGTTCATACAAATCATGGGCCGGTAGCTCAGCTGGTTAGAGCGCTTGCATGGCATGCAAGAGGTCAGGAGTTCGAATCTCCTTCGGTCCACATCAATAGAAATCTTGGTTCAACTTGTTGAGGAAGAAATCAGTTGACTTTTCAAACATCAGGCCAGTCATACAATTCGCCCAATCCGAACGTCGCTGGCGCACGGCACGCCGGTTCTAGTAGAATGGCACCATGACAAAGTCTCCTAACATCTCACAGCATCAACGTGCCCTACGGCAGACGTGCGTGCTACTTATGATCGTATGTCTCGTCGTTGTGATCGCGATCTATAAACACACTCGTTCCAGCAATAGCTACACAGACGGGGACCGAGCCACCGCGCAGGTCGATTCACGAGAAGATCGGGTGGCTGCTCAGGCTGCGAGAGTCCGTGAGAGGAACCTGAACAATTTGAGACGTTTCGTCGAGCGGGAACTGCCGCAGCGCAAATTTAGCGACGAGGATTTGATCGCCGTTTTGGGCGTGTTCAGGCAGACAGACCAATCGGGCGATGTTGAGCGCCTCGAGTCGGTGCTGAATGAGAACTTCGGAATGGGCGTTGTGGGGTTCTTTGGCACAGCGGTAAATATACATGAATAGCCGCAATTGTAACCGAGGAGACCATCTGTTGAGACGTTGCTTGCTCGCCCTGCTGTTACCGTCAGAGGTCAGTGGATGTTGAAATTCACCTCTAGTCAAAAAAGCTTGGTTTGGGATACTGTTAAGATATTTCCTGCCTCTGCCTGATCCAGAAATCATTCTGGATGAGGAGGAGTTATGGACG
>PFCB01000003.1:33731-34401 GCA_002773135.1 Candidatus Magasanikbacteria bacterium CG10_big_fil_rev_8_21_14_0_10_47_10 | reverse complement strand
ATTGTCTGACATCAAGCTTGGTTCCGCTATGGAACGTTTCAACTGCGTCCACCCAGGTCCACCAAAGCTATTGCAACGTTTGCAATAGCACATACACGAAAAGACAGCGCAACAACGCTGTTTTTGTGTTTTTGAGAAACTGGGGTTCGATCCGTCTCCTCGCCAGAGCCTGGCGGAGTTGAAATCCGACATTGATGTCGTTGGGTTGACAAATCCATGCAATACTGGTATGCTCACTAGCTGGAATTCCCCGGCAAGGAGGAGCAGACCATGTCATCCCGTGTAACGGATGCGCCCAACGACAGCGACCCTGAACTCGAGGTCCCTGATGATACGTGGACCGTGGAGCAGGTGGAGGACTGGCTGCGTCGCATCGCCCTTGAATCTGAGCACGAAGCCGCGGAGCTGGATCGCATCTCCTGGGAGCGGTACTGGCAGTACCGGGAGGAGCTGGACCAGGAGGAAGCCGACTGACCTTCACTGAGTGGAGGGACGCCTGCGCGCCCCATGCGTGGGATGAAACAAGCGGCATCGCGCCGCGAACCAGGGGCCGTCAACCGACCCGGCCCCTGAGTACTTCCAGACTCTTGAGATTCGAGGTTCTGGAAGTACTCATTCTTCGAAAAATAATTGAACTGTGGATTCATCGCACTATCGACGTGCTCACATT
>PFCB01000003.1:32176-33670 GCA_002773135.1 Candidatus Magasanikbacteria bacterium CG10_big_fil_rev_8_21_14_0_10_47_10 | reverse complement strand
GGAACTGAAGTCTGTTATATTGTCTGACATCAAGCTTGGTTCCGCTATGGAACGTTTCAACTGCGTCCACCCAGGTCCACTATGTTATCAATAGCCATTGTCGGTCTGCCAAACGTGGGCAAGTCAACGCTGTTTAATGCATTGACGCGCTCCAAACAGGCGGACGCACAAAATTATCCGTTTTGTACCATTGAACCAAATGTGGGTGTTGTTGAGGTTCCGGATGAACGATTGGCGCCGCTGGCAAACGTTTCAAACGCAAAAAAAATTGTCCCAACGGCAATAGAATTTTGGGATATAGCCGGGCTTGTAAAGAACGCCTCACAAGGAGAAGGGAAGGGGAATGCTTTTTTGAGTAATATCAAGGAAACAGATGCGATTGCCCATGTGGTTCGGGCATTTTCAGATGGAAATATAACGCATGTTGAGAATAGACTTGATCCAAAGGATGATGCTGATATTATTAATTTGGAACTGATCATGGCAGACTGGCAAGCGGTGTCAAGTCGGTTGGAAAAAACAAAAAAGAATGCCAAGGGTGCGCAAGCAAAAGAGTATGTAAAAGAATTGGCGCTTCTAGAACGGCTCGCAGCACACTTAGATACAGGGAAAAAGGCTAGTCAGCTTGAATTTGATGACGATGAAGGAAAAATAATGAAGGAGTTGCATTTGCTGACCAGCAAGCCAATGATGTATGTGGTGAATATGGATGATAGCCAGCAATCAACAGACTACAGACCTGTGTTTGAAGAAGGTGTCCCGCATATATACATTTCAGCAAAAACAGAACAAGAGATCAGTGAGCTTTCGGCAGAAGATGCAAAAGAGTTCATGGCAGACCTGGGAATAGAGCAGTCGGGACTCGATAGAATGATTAAAGCAGGGTACGAATTACTTGATCTCGTGACATTTATTACCTCCGGAGAGATCGAGACTCGTGCATGGACAGTAAAACGCGGTACCACAGCTCCTCTTGCCGCTGGTGTCATCCACACCGATTTTATAAAAGGCTTTATTAAGGCGGATGTAACAAATTGGGAAGATTTTGTCGCAGCCGGAGGGTGGAGCAAGATGAAAGAGACAGGAAAGCTTCGTCTTGAAGGGAAGCAGTACGTGGTTCGAGATGGTGATGTGATGTATTTTCATGTCGCAACATAACGCGCTCATCTTGACAAAACGCCTTTTTTGTGCTATACTAGTTATGTTCATCGTGCCAAAAAGTCGCATTGTTAGCGGAAAACTGGCAAAATGCGTTGCTCATACTCCACTGGGCGCGGTACGTAACAACTAACAATTGAATTTTGCAACGAGCTTTAATTAGAGTAACGTAATTTGTGTTTTGATAGAGCCCTGCGGGCTTTTTTTGTTTCCTTGTCTCCCAGCCCCTCAATACGATATACTAACCGCACTATGCCATCACTTAAACACTACCACAATAATCCGGAATTTATTCACCACAAAAATCCCAAAATTAGCGCCACCATGCGAGAACTG
>PFCB01000003.1:578-32126 GCA_002773135.1 Candidatus Magasanikbacteria bacterium CG10_big_fil_rev_8_21_14_0_10_47_10 | reverse complement strand
CATATTTGTCAACCAAGTCCGAGCGGGCAATAGATGAGCGAAAATTGGATGAAGAGCGCATGGAACTGCATGCCTATCCAAAAGAAGAACGAAAAGAATTAGCAAACATGTATGTTGCCGATGGGTGGGATAAAAAACTGGCAGCACAGATGGCTGAACAGGCGTCACAGAATCATGAATTGTTTTTGAAGGAAATGGCATACAGAGAATTGAAAGTGTTTCCGGATATGGAACACCAACCAAAGTACAATGCTGCTGTTATGGGGATTTCATACATTTTTGGCGGTGCAATTCCATTGATTCCATATCTTCTTGTCGCAGATATACAGACGGCCTTTATTGCCTCTCTTATTATTACCCCTATTGGTCTGCTGTCCTTGGGTGCCTTTGTCACCAAATTTTCAAAACAGTCATGGATAAAAGTTGGAATTGAAATGGCTACATTGGGCGGTTTTGCCGCGGTTGTTGGGTATTTGGTTGGGCAAATATCAAATGTGTTGTTGAAATAGTTTGTATAGTAGTTCTGTTTATTTAGATGAAACAATTTATTTGTATGGAAGACTTACATATTTCACCGTTTAATTTGATCAATACTGAGTTGCCTGATTTGGCAATGGATGTATATCACAACAATGAAATACAAAAAAGAAAATTGAACGAATACAAGGGAAAATGGCTCATATTATTTTTTTATCCAGCAGATTTCACCTTTGTCTGTCCAACCGAGTTGCGTGAAATGGCACAAATGTATCCAACGTTTCAAGAATCAGATTGCGAAATTTTATCCGTAAGTACAGACACCGCGTTTGTGCACAAAGCATGGCACGATAATTCAGAAGCGATAAAGACTGTGCAGTTTCCAATGGCAGCAGATCCATCTGGAGAGTTGTGTATGTCACTTGGTACGTATATAGAGGAAGAAGGGTTGTCGTATCGCGCGAGTTTTGTTGTTGATCCGGATGGTGTCATTAAAGCCTACGAAATGCATGATAATAGCATTGGCCGATCTGCCGCTGAGCTGTATCGAAAGTTGCAAGCCGCGCAATATGTGCGAGAGCATGGAGGTGAAGTATGTCCGGCAAATTGGAAACCTGGAGCACAAACACTTACGCCGGGCGTTGATTTAGTGGGAAAGATTTAGGATCGTTATTCAAAGCGAGCCTGCGTAGTATTGTCATCCGTCGGCACGAACCTCCGCAGGATTGTCATTCTGAGCAAAGCGAAGAATCTACTATACGGTATAGCAGGAAAGGGCGAAGTACTGCTAAGGTGTACCCGCTCGACCGGATGGTAGATTCTTCGTCACTTCGTTCCTCAGAATGACAAGTCTGTCACGAATTGGCTTCTCAGGATGACGACTTTACAATGACTCGTTTATTTATGATCATCATTCTATGAAATATACAGCAAAAGATTACAGTGGGCTTCTCGGAACACAAGGATTTAGCGACAATCAGCTGAACGTTCATTTTAAATTGTACGAAGGGTACGTGGCCAACACCAATAAAGTGATTGAGCAGCTTGAGGCTTTATCAAAAGCTGGCGACTTTGGTCCGGCGTATGCTGAACTGAAGCGGCGGTTTGGGTGGGAATTTGATGGAATGAGGATGCACGAATATTATTTTGACAATATGTCAAAAGAAATAAAAGAAATGGACGCAAGTGGAAAATTTGCCGCACTGGTTGCTGAACGATATGGCTCTGTTGATGCGTGGCGTGCAGATTTTGTCGCGACCGGTGCAATGCGTGGCATTGGCTGGGCCGTATGCGCGTTGGATGAAAAAACAAATATACTCCATAATGCTTGGGTGAATGAGCATGACGCAGGTCAACTGGCTGGCGCCAAACCGCTTTTGGTGATGGATGTATTTGAGCACGCGTTTGTTTTTGACTATGGTATGAAGCGCGCTGAGTATATTGACGCGTTTATGAATGCGGTTAACTGGGAAGAAGTGGACGGCCGTTTGGATTAATTTTTATTGTTTTAAACGTAAGACATGCCATAGAGGCGTGTCTTTTTGTATTATATTGACTGGGGCGAGCTGGTTTGATATATTGTGTTATCGGCCATTGGAGGGGAAATGAACCAAAATTTGGATGGTTGTCCTGACCAAAGTACGCGAACCATTTTGCTCGCGGCTACCGAGGTCAAACAGAACCCAAGGTTCTTTGCTCATCTGCAGGAGTGCGTCATCTGTCAGAGAGCCGCGGTTCGCATGTATCACTGCAGGCCCTTGGAGTTGTTTCGTCTTATCGAGGATCGCGCAGATGCTGTGGATGAAGCTCCGCGGTTTGCGTATGTAGCGTCCGATCAAGACGAAGAAGGAGACGTCGAAGTTCAAGAGGATGAGGAGGAGCTTGGCGTGATCTTGAGACGGATGCGCGAAGCCGTGAGAAGGGCTTTTGCGGCTCGCCAGCCCGAAGCTGATGATGCAGAGGAAGGTGACGAGCACGTGCTGGCCTACTTCAGCAAGCGGCGCAAGTAACCACCCCACTAGGAGGCGTCGGTTCTGCATGCTGCAGTACGGCAGATGCAGAACCGGCAACCTCAACTCTGCTTTGAATAGTATTCAAAATAGTGAGAGGTTGAGCACGGCGCATAACACGGATAACAAAACTCATGGCGATATACCATGAGTTTTGTTATCTGTGTTATGTATTCTGTATTACGCCTCAAATCGATAAATCATTCTGCCAACATGCTGATTTTTTCTGTGATACAGCAGTGACTTTTTTCCGGGGAGCAACTCTGTTTGCGTAAAGCCAAGGTTTGTTATGCTGTTGAGACAATTCACGGTGATCCATTCATCCTTTATCATGAATTGTGGAATGATGAAGACAATGGAGCCCCCAGGTACGATAATTTTTTTAAATGTTTCAAATGATGCTGTATACAATGATGCCAAATCTCTCGCTTGCATTTCAATTTCATGTCGGGGTTCTGTTCCTTTTATTGGTTTTCCCATGAAGGGCTCTGTCACAATGGCGTTGACCTTCGTTTTGATGCTCTTTTCAGTAAGATGTCGGACATCTTTTGTATGAAGAGCGATATTGCCTGGATTTCGTATTGCCGATTGCGTGTTGGTATTGGCAAGCCAGTCAATATTTTTGCGGGTGTCACTGATTGCCTGCTCAGAGAGATCAGCTCCGATAATGTGTTTGAATCCCATAAGACTGGCCTCCATCAGTATGGTCCCTGAGCCGCAAAATGGATCGAGAAGGACGTCATTGTCACCTGCACCGGATAAATTTATCATTATTTGCGCTAGTTTTGGTGGAAGCATGCCGCTTTTACTGTCGCGGCTGGGGCGTCCAAAATCGCGCTCGCCAAAAGCCTCGATTGGCTGAATAGCACGTGTGACAAAGAGTGTTCCATCGATCAAGATAAGATCACCTTTTCGTTTAATGAGGTTGTTGTGTAAAATTGTCGCGGTGTTGCCGGCTTCTATGTAGCGAACAGAACGGCCGCGTGATTTAAGTTCTTTTTTAACTTCAATTCCCAATTTCTTTGCATTGTCGGCATGGAGTGAAAAAAATATTTTGTCTGTGACATGTGCATCCAAGTAGTCTGCAACCGTCTGTACTGTGTCCTCCACTTTTGCCACAGCTTCTGCAATAGCGAGCGTACCACCGAGGCGGTTCATTATTGTTTCAATATCCAATGTACTGTCGGTGGTAACAAGCGCGTATGTCTTTTTTATTGTGAGATCGCTAATCATCAGGCCCAAAGTCAAAAATACGTGCTCTATTTCAGCACGCGACAAATTCGGATGATTACCAAGTTGAAATATATATTTCATAGGTTTTTTTTGACGCTTGCCCGGCGAAGCGATGCAGACGGTGTGTCCTCGCAAGGAATCCCTGCCTGCCGGCAGGCAGGGAACCTTGAGTATCAATAATAATCTGTATGTTCGTGTCCTCGCAAGGAATCGAACCTTGAACCGGAGCTTAGAAGGCTCCTGTTATATCCATTTAACTACGAGGACATATCCATGTAACTACGGGCCCGTTTTGAATTCACGCTATCCTATCGTTTTTTGCGCTGTTTGTCAATCTTACTCACGCTTTTTGCCATGAAATTTCTTGTGCACATTTTTCAATTCCTTGTCTGTGATATGGGTATATATTTGGGTGGTAGTAATGCTGGAGTGACCAAGCATGCCCTGGACGCTTCGGATATCAGCCCCGTTTTGCAGTAAGTCTGTTGCATAGGAATGCCTCAGGGTATGCGGTGTCACCGGCTTGGTAATACCGGCGACCTTTGACCATTTTTTTATTGTTCGTTGGATAGACCGAGGCGTCAGCGGTTGTTCTTTATCATTGTTGCCAGAGATTCGTTCACTTTTGCTTCGTTTGTCATGAGAGATAAATAAATAGGGATTCATGTCCGTACGAATTTTTAAATATTGCTTGAGCCAGTATCGTGCCTGCTCTGATATAAAGACAACTCGCGTTTTTGATCCCTTTCCGCGAACAGTAAATTCGTCTTTTTCCAAATTAATATCATCTTTTTTCAACTTTGCGAGTTCGGATACGCGCATTCCCGTAGAAAAAAGCAATTCCAGAATTGCCTTGTCGCGTACCAGCATAAGCAGCGCAGTGCCGGCCTTGCCCTGCTTTATTTTTTGTTCAACATGAACGCCCTCAACCGGGGCATTGAGCAGTCGTTCAAGGTCAGAGCCTTCTAAAAATGATACATCGCGATCCGGCATTTTCATGAGTTCAATTTTTTCGGCCGTGACAGTCTTTACATCTCGCTTTGCCAAATATTTAAGAAACGAACGCAGCGCAATAAGATGGTAATTTTGCGTATTTGCCTTGAGTGGTTCGCCGTGTACATCAATCAAGCGATTGAGCCACAAGCGAAACTTGCGAATGTCCTCTGCAGTTAGACTTTGTGGCGATTTGTTTTCACCAAACCACTCCAAAAAGCGATGCAAATAAAAATCATAATTTTGAATCGTCTTTTGCGAACGATTTCGCTCTACCTCAAGATATTCAAGAAATTCTGTAACGTATTTTGATAGTGTTGTAGGCATATACAATATTGTACGACACTTTTTGCGATCTGACCAGGTATGTCGTATACTGTATATATATTTTTTACATGCATGACATATGCCAGAAAAAGAATCAGGTACGGAGCTAGACCCTGTTAGTCAAGAACTTTTTTGATTTTGATGTCGCAACACTAACTGCTGCAGCAGAAGAGCATGGAGTCTCAGGGCTCGAAGGCCGTATTAAATTCGGACTTGATCCTGCCGCCATGATGGTTTTAAAAAGCGAAAAAGCGCCGCACGGTGATGTGGTTATAAAACAAGGAACGGCAGAGTATGCACAAAAAATAGCAGAGGGGTTTGGTGCAGATCCAAAAAAGGTTGAAGATATTATACAAGATCTTCACAAAAGTGGGCCTTGGGCAGCGGCAGATCGTCTCAGTGCTGCAACTGATCCTGAAATAAAGACATATTTAACATTGGCCGCTGCCTGTCAGGAATCTGGCTGGCCAGGATATGATCCAGCAGGGTATATGGAAGATCGCAAGCGCGTTGTGAAATGCAGGTATTGATGATGCACAAAGAGATACAGCATTGGGCGAAAAAATAAACAACCTCAAGGCTCGCGTGACAATTGATAGAGTAGAAGCAGGTGGAAAAGTTCCGATTGCAGAAGGAGATGTCGCTTTACCTCTCGCGATTCAAGGATACAAGGGCTGTGTTGCAAAGGCTGGCGAAATGCGATTTGCACAAAGTGCAAATATTGAAGATAGTTCTCTTGGTTCCCAAGGATTGGTGCAGGGATTTGCCGAAGTTTTTAGCCCTAAAGCAAATGATGGAAAAGGTGGATTTGTTCGTGTTTCCATGGAAGATGCCCCTGCAAATGCACGTGTAGTGTGGGTTGCTGAGGGTGAATCTGGCAAGTCTCTTGATGAGATGGCTCCATCAGCAAAACGTATTGCTCCTGGGTATGTGCTTACATATAAAAATGAAGATCTTGCTGTACAGCTTGTTGCCGATGCTATTGAAAAAATGGAAGCGTAAATACAATTGCTAATAGAAAGGCCGCCCTTTTAGGGTGGTCTTTCGTTCTCCTGAAGTATATTCCACATCGTGAAATACATTTTCGGAGCTTGACAAAACGTTGTTTTTGTGCTATAGTATATAACGTAAACATCAAACGCCGCCTACCCAAGGCGGCTTTGCATTTACAGGCCATTTTGGCCGGCGCGCGCAAAAAATAAATACACATATACATACTATGAACAGCAAACAAGCATCTGCCAAACAGCAGTTTGGTTCTTATCATCTCGCATCTTTATACTTACTCAGTGGCATTGCGCTTCTGATATCGGTATTGCTCTTTTTACCTCAGACAGCTATTGGATAATGATATGAGATGAAACATTTCACAATTTTTTTCTATACAGATCGGCCACCCGGCCGATTTTTGATTTGACAAGTCCGCGCAAACAATGAAAAATGAGTAAAGGAATACCTGAATTATGAAAAAATATCTTATTTTACCCAATATTCGCTCCTGCCACAATGTGGGGGCCATGTTTCGAAATGCTGATGCCTTTGGTTTTGATAGACTGTACCTGGTTGGCTATACAGCGCAACCACCCAAGCCGCAGATAGATAAAGTGTCTCTTGGTGCTGAAACATGGATACCTTGGGAGCATCGGGACGAGCTTGAACCATTGATCCGGGAACTGAGGGAGAAAAATGTGATGATTTTGGGTTTGGAAAAAGGAAAAAGGAGCATGAAAATTGAAAAATTGGGGTCAATTGGAAAAGACATCGCGCTTATCGTTGGCAACGAAGTGGACGGTATTTCAGAGGAAGCATTGGCCCTGTGTGATACTGTCATCCACATTCCAATGCATGGGAAAAAAGAAAGTCTCAATGTGAGCGTGGCCGCGGGGGTGGCCATGTATGTTCTCGCGCAGCAGTGAATGGAGGATACCTTACCGTCCGGCCGGATGGTATGGTATACTTCCATTTGTATGATCCCATCTACCGTACACATTTTTGAGCGCCTGGTGCGAGACATGCCGCCCTTAGTTCCAGCGAATGTAAAGCAAGACGCGAGGCAGGCACTGGAACAGGTGAAAAATAACGTGCACCTGGGGATCGATGAACTGGAAGATACCATGATTACCTTTGGCATGAAGCTCTGGCCGTACCGGGAGGCTTTTTTGGAATTTTTTAGAGTATATGAGGGCGAAATGGGAGAAAAGTTTTTGTCGCAAAAAATGACGCGTGAGATGAAAAAAAAGTATCAGGAATTTAAGGAAGGTGGTGGATCGTTTGCTGATTTGTTCGTTGGCAGTGGTCCTATTTACATGTTTGCCCCACACGAGCGGGCGCAACTGTGCAAGGCGTTAGTGGAAGTACAGCACGAAATATGGCAGTTTGCGGCTCAGTCAGTGGTGACTCGGGATAGAAAAAAATATGAGCAGCGCATTGGGGAGTTCAAAGAAATTTTTGGTGATATAGCGCAACGGCTTGAAGATTTGCGTGGCATGGCGGAAAAAGAGAGTGAGCATCCGGAGTTGGCAAGTGAAATGCGGGAGCATGTGCGTGGATTTGAACATGGGTTGTGCTTGCTTGGGCCAAAGCTGGATTATGCCGCGGTGTGCAATACCGTGGATCACTTTGATTCTCGGCATGAGCAACGGAAGTTGCATCGGGTTGTTTAAAATGTATGAAAAAAATTGTTTTGATTATCGCACACGAGGGCTTTCAGCATCTTGAATACCGAGTCCCGAAAAGAATTATAGAAGATGCCGGGATGCAAGTGCTCACCGCCAGCGATGCCCCCGGAAACGCCAGAGGGAAAGATGGTTCAAATCAGCTGGTTGACTTGCTTTTAACAGAGGTGAATCCTACAGATTACGATGGCGTGTTTGTGATTGGTGGGCCGGGCGCTTTGAAACACCTGGACAATCAGGAAACAAATCGAATTGTAAACGAGGCAATGATTTTGGGAAAACCATATGGTTCCATTTGCATTTCATCCAGAATTTTGGCAAAAGCGCATGTGCTGACAGAAAAAAAAGCCACCGGTTGGGACGGTGACAATGAATTGGCCGGTATTTTTTCTCAAAATAACGTTGCATACGTTCGTGAACCGGTGGTGATTGACGGCAACGCGGTGACTGCCGTGGGGCCAGAGGCGGCAGAGGAGTTTGGACACGCGATTGTAAACGTGTTGGGTGTTTAATCTAATCAAACAAGCGGTACCGGACGGACGCGCCGGTATTTTTTTATTATTTTTTGAAGTCCTGCTTTTGTTTGCAGGCCTTGTTGGGCACCAAATTGCTGTATTACGCCGCCTGCGTTTGCTGTGCCCCATTGCATGGCAGTCGAAATAGTATGTCCTGTCATAACAGCGCCTAAAAATCCACTTGCGTATGCGTCACCCGCGCCTGTCCGCGCAATGGGTGTGATTGGGTAGGCTTTCATAACATACGCGTGATCGGCGTCGGACGCGTATGAACCACGGGTACTGTCCGTGATGACGGCAATTCGTACACCCATTTTATGAAGCGCAAAGAGCGACTGTTTCACTGGGAGCATGCGTCCGATTATTTTGTCCGCTTCCTCCTTATTTACGAACAGAACATCTGTTTGTGAAAAAAGTATTTTGACTGCTTTGAGTCCCGCTTTCATTTGATATGAACCGGGATTAAGGGCCAGTTTTGTGGATGGATGTTTTTTTAAATATAGCTGGAGTTTTTTTTGGACTGTTTCGAAGGATTTTCCCATTGATGTAAAATAAATCCATGGAGCATCAAGTTTTTTCGGTAACGCGTATGTCCTTTTCGCGTGATAGGATAAAATCGTGCGTTCACTTTTGTAATTTAATATAACGGAATACCGAGTCTCCTTTTTTTTGTGCATTTTGACCAGCCCTGTATGTACCCCTGCCGCGCGCAGCTCTTGCGAAATTATTTCTCCCGTAAGATCATCACCCAGTTCAGTGACAATCGCGCTCTTGAAACCCAGCTTTCGCGTGGCAACCGCTATGTTCGCCGCGTTCCCTCCGACGGATTGGACCAGCTTTTCAATACAAATTTTGTCAGCAAAATTCAAACAAAGCTCTTTTTTGTTTTTTTTGAGCATCACCTGTGACGTGTTGTCTTCCAGAACAAGGAATGTGTCAAAGGTGGTGTCGCCAATGGTTATAAGGTCAAACATAAATGCTGAATGTTGCGGTCCATTGTCATCCCCGCGAAAGCGGGGATCCAGGTGAAAAAAATATTGTTAACTGGATTCCCGCTTTCGCGGGAATGACAGTCTCAAAAGTTGGAACAATTATTTCTTTATGCGCCACATTTTTTTGTAGCGTTTCAAGTCTTCTTGGCTGTGTTTGTGAAGCCCCAAGTAAATTTCAATAAATTCTACTGCTGACGCAACCGCAATGCCTCCCATAGCAATCATAAAAATGACATTGTTGATGTAGTCTGCATACCAGAAGAGTCCGGCAGCGCCCAGAAGGCGTATAAGGTCTGAGCGGTGCTCTTGTTCAACAAAAATGGAGTATATGAGCAAAATGGTGCACACAACGCCGCCAACCATGAGATAGGTGGCCCCCAAGCCGGATGGAAGCGCTGGAAAAATATTTTCAAACAGCATAGAGAAAAATGACTGAATTGTTACATTGTTAAATGGCTACATTGTTGCCACACAAAAATCACTTAACAATTAAACAATATATATTTTGCAGTATACCAAATAACTGCACGAAAAGAAAAAAGCGGGGACTTCCCGCTATTCTTCAAAATGATTGATATAGTCTATTGCTGAAAGTGCTGCGGTTGCACCCATCCCAACGGCAATGGATATTTGTTTGTATGGAATATCTGTTACATCTCCTGCTGCAAAAATTCCTTTGCAACTGGTGTTGCACAACCTGTCCACTTTTATTTGTTTGCCTTCATCTTTTTGTGCACAATCAATAAAATCCGAGTTTGGAATGACACCAATGTGCACCATGGCGCCGTCAACAGCAAGCTCTTTTTCTTCACCGGTTTTACTATCAGTGTATTTAATTCCTGTCAGCTTTGTATCGCCCACCATTTCTGTTGTATTGGCGTAGTGCACAACTTCTATGGTTGGTGTTGCCATCATTTTTTTGACAAGGATATTTTCTGCCTTTGGAAAACCGTTATTGTTCTCATCCGGTCCATACTTGGTAAGGACGTATACTTTTTGCGCAATGCCGCCCATCATCAATGCTGATTCAACCGCTGAATTGCCTGCGCCAATAGTTGCTGTTACTTTGCCCTTAAACAAAGGACCGTCACAAACCGTGCAGTATGTAATACCACGTCCTTTCAATTCTTTTTCATGAATAGCGTTCAGTTCCCTTGGGTGTATTCCGCTTGCCACAATGACAGCTTTGGTTTGGTATATTTTTTCTTTGCCTGCATAGTCTTTTGCATGAACACTGTGGTAGTTGCCTTCTTGAGAGATAGACGTGACTTCGTATCCTTCATCAAGAGGAACATTGTAATGCTTGATATGATCTGTAAATTGTTTGGCCAGTTCCACACCGGTTGTATGGATGACACTCGGCCAGTTTTCTACCTCGCCGGACAGAGCTACTTCGCCGCCTGTATCTTTACTGACAATAATAACATTGAGTCCACGGCGAATAGCATAAATGGCTGCGGCAGGGCCGGCAGCAGCAGCACCAATGATGACAAGATCGTACATAGGAAGGAAACAAGGAATAAGGAGTAAGGAATAAAGAAGAATTTTGAGCGGTGTATAGTTGTCGCCCAGTCTCTGCTATGTCGGTGGAATTTAGGCCGTTAAAACTTTTTTACTGGATTCCCGCTTTCGCGGGAATGACACGATTATATTTTTTATTTAAAATATTTTTCATGTTCCTCCATGAGGGCGACGAGAAATTTGTAGTTTTCAGCAGGGTCTCCGTGTTGCCATATGGCACTGCCCGGTCCAAGCCGTGTTGCTCCTGCCTCAATGAGCTGATGGATGGTATCAGTGTTTACTGCCCCATCGTCAGAAATTGGAATATGTGGGTATTGTGCATGAAATTCACGTATTTTATCAAGTGTTGATAACAAAAATGACTGGCCTTGCTTGCCCGGGTAGACGCTCATGAATTGCACTGATTCAATGTGCCCTATCACCGGTTCAAGAACATGGATAGGAGTATCCGGGTTGAGACACACGCACACATCACGTCCATACGATTGCATGTCTTCCACTGCTGACGCAATATCTGCCACAGATTCGTAATGAAAAATAATGCGTTTCATTCTGCCTATATTGTTCCATCGTTCAATTTCTTCAAGCGGATTTGCTACCATCATGTGGAGTTCAAAATCAATATCCATTTTTTCTTTTACCGCATCAGGATCAATCCATGTTTTTCCACTGCAAAAAATACCGTCGGCAATATCAATCTGCACAAAAGAACAAACCGGTTTGATAGCCTGTATTTGTTCCAGAAACTGTTCCTCGGATGAGACAAGGATGGATGGGATTATTTGAATCATATAGTACGAACTACAAATTTGGTGCTCTGCATTGGGTCGCTGTGTCATCCCCGCGAAAGCGGGGATCCAGGTGGGAAAAATATTGTTAACTGGATTCCCGCTTTCGCGGGAATGACAGAATGCATTAGGCTTTTGGTATATCATCACGTTCTTCGTATGCCTTGATTTTTTTATTTCTTCGTTCGTATTTGTCACCAAGGACGTCTGTTGTTTCCAACCAACGCTTGACCACTGTCATTGCATGCTCTTCTGTAAGCACGCGAGCAGCCAGGGCAAGTCCATTGGCATTGTTGTGTTTTATTGATAATTCCGCCGCATCAATATTGTATCCAACTGCCATATGCATACCGTTTACTTTGTTTGCTGCGATTGCTTCACCATTTGCACTACCACAGCAAGCAATAAGTCGGCCGGTAGTTTCGACCGTTTTGATGGCAGCAGGTATGACATAGTCTGGAAAATCATCCAATTCGTTGTATTCGTGTGGCCCCAAATCTTCTACCTTCATATTGAGTTCATTTTCAATAAAACGAACCAGTCTTTTTTTGAGCTGATAGCCAGCATGGTCTGCGCAGATGTAGAGAGGTCCTGAGTACATACGGGAAGGAATAAATAGTAAGAAGTATGGAATAAGGAGAAATGGGTAAAAAGGTGTAGTAATGAATACTATTTTATTCCTTACTCCGTATTCCTTGTTGCGCAAAGTATAACATTGGGGGCATGGGGGTGCAATTGGGTGCTGAGGCCCAGCAAGTAGTCCACCACACCCAAGGAGACGGTCAACCACACGTTCCCACCCCGGTTGACCACATTCAAAAGAATCCCCGCTAGGGGTTTTTTTGTTTGTTGACACAAGAGTCATATTTACCTATACTGAGCCTACAAATCATAAAAGCGTTTGCCAGAATGTGGCATACACCTTGATATCGCCAAGGAAGCTGAAAGAAGAAATTTTAAGATCATGTAGGATTGTCACGCTGAATAAGAGATCCTGAAATAAATTCAGGATGACATTCATTCAGTTCAGGATGGCATTTGTTACCGTTTTACATGATAAAAATGTAGACCTTTCCGGGTAAGCCCGTCATAGCAGCCATGAAGCACCAATCGGGGTGGTACCGTCCACACACGTGGGCCCCTGAGCAAGAGTGCTTTTTATTTTTAAAATATTTAGTGTCATTTTATACGTTTAGAATGTAAATATTTATGCCCTACAACGCCAACAAACACGAACAAGATATTCTCGACTTTTGGAAAAAGGATAATACGTTTGAAAAATCAGTGAACGAACGTCCGGAAAATAAACCGTATGTTTTTTATGATGGTCCACCGTTTGCAACTGGTTTGCCCCACTATGGGCATATTGTGGCAAGTGTGATGAAAGATGTGGTGCCTCGCTATTGGACCATGAAAGGATATCGTGTAGAGCGTGTGTGGGGTTGGGATTGTCATGGATTGCCAATTGAAAACATTGTTGAAAAAGAACTTGGCACAAAAAGTAAAAAAGAAATTGAGGAAATGGGTGTTGCCACGTTTAACGAGCTCTGTCGCTCAAAAGTTTTGAGTTATGTGACGGAGTGGGAAAAAACCATTCACCGGCTCGGCCGCTGGGTTGATATGGAGCATGCATACCGCACCATGGATATTGGTTTTATGGAATCTGTGTGGTGGGTATTTAAAGAACTGTGGGATAAAGATCTGATTTATAAGGGCTACCGCGCCATGCATATTTGTCCGCGGTGCGAAACAACATTGTCACAGCAAGAAGTAAGCGAGGGGTATAAGGATATTAAAGATATTTCTGTTACTGCGCAGTTTAAAGTAGTCGAACAGGGAGGCAAGGATCTACAGAAACAAGGCATATTTGAAGGCGTGGTGGGTGACGTGTACATGTTGGCTTGGACAACAACGCCATGGACCTTGCCGGGAAATGTATTGCTCGCTGTTGGTGATGATATTGAATATACGTTTGTTGTACTCGATGGAAATACGTACATTGTTGCAAAAGATTTACTCATGGCAAATTTTGAAGGCAAAGAATTTGAGGTCATTCAAAATGTAAAAGGAAAAGATTTGGTTGGTGTGCAGTATGAACCGTTGTTTCCATATTTTGCAGATAGTGATAACGCGTTTCGTGTTGTTGTTGCAGACTTTGTTACAACAGACGAAGGAACTGGCATTGTGCACATTGCGCCAGCATTTGGAACAGATGATTACGAAGTTTTTAAAAGAGAGAACGTGCCATTTATTCAGCACGTGACAATGGATGGACGGTTCACCGATGCAGTGACAGATTTTGCCGGTATGCAGGTAAAACCGGCGGATGACCACATGGCAACAGATGTTGAGATTGTAAAATGGTTGGCGCACAATGGAAAATTATTTTCAAAACAAAAGTACGAACACAGTTATCCGCACTGTTGGCGTTGTGATACGCCACTGTTGAATTATGCAACAACAAGTTGGTTTGTTCGTGTTACAGACATAAAAGAAAAAGCACTCAAAGAAGCGGAACATATTGAGTGGTCTCCTGAGCATATAAAAGAGGGTCGATTTGGCAAATGGCTTGGAGGCGCGCGTGATTGGTCAATTTCCAGACAGCGTTTTTGGGCAAGTGTGATGCCGGTTTGGGAGTGTGAAAACAAAACACAGAACTCAGATAACAAAACACAGGGTTGTGAGTACGTTGTTGTTGGTTCTGTTGCAGAGCTTGAAAAATTATCCGGACAAAAGGTAGACGATTTGCACAAGCACGTGGTAGACAAGATAACATTTCCGTGTCCGAATTGCGGCAAGATAATGACGCGCATTCCGGATGTTTTGGATACATGGTTTGATTCCGGTTCAATGCCATACGCGCAAGTACATTATCCGTTTGAAAACACGGAAACGTTTGAAAAGGGCTTTCCTGCTGAGTTTATTGCAGAAGGGCAAGATCAAACACGCGCATGGTTTTACTATTTGCATATGTTGGCTACAGCGCTGAAAGGGACACCGGCATATACGCATGTGATTGTGAATGGCATTGTTTTGGCAGAAGATGGAAAAAAGATGAGCAAAAAATTGCAGAATTATCCGGATCCAAATAAGATTTTGGAGCAGTATGGCGCAGACGCGCTGCGATATTATTTGATGAGTTCGCCTGTGGTGGCTGCGGAAAATTTAAACTTTGCAGAGGAAGGTGTACGAGAAGTATTTAACAAAGTGGTCAATACGCTGTACAACGTGCTTGAGTTTTATGAAATGTTTGACGGTGAGAAGGAGGAAGGAATACGGAATAATGGCCAGAATTCTGAGCATGTTTTGGACAAATGGATATTGGCAAAGGTGCAGGTGTTGGTTCAAGATGTTACATCGGCAATGGATGCGTACAAATTGAACGAAGCCGCTCGGCCGATAATGGATTTTATTTTAGAGTTGTCACAGTGGTACGTGCGCCGATCACGAGATCGATTTAAAGGCGACGATGTTGCCGATGCAGCCGCCGCAATGCAAACACTGGGGCATGTTCTTGAAATTCTTTCCAAACTTATGGCACCGTTTACACCGTTTATTGCAGAAAAGGTGTGGTACGGTGTTACCGGATCAAAAGAGAGTGTTCATTTGCAAGAGTGGCCTGTGGTGGATGAGAAATTGATTGATCAGGATATTGTAAATGCCATGCAATTTGTAAGAAACTTTGCGACTATGGCACACATGCAGCGCAAGAAAGAAGGAATTCCTGTGCGTCAGCCTCTCGCATTGCTTTCGATTGGACATAGCGCAGATGCCTGGCCGTATTGGGAGGAAACAAAGAATATTCTTGCTGATGAAATTAATGTAAAAGAGGTTACGTTAGATTCTTCATTGATTTCGGTTGATCCTCCTATTCGATTGGAGACAACCATTACACCGGAGCTCAAGCGCGAAGGGATACTGCGAGAGCTTGTACGTGCGATCAATGGTATGAGAAAGCAGCAGGGGCTGACACGGCATGATACAATCTTGGTATCATACCAAACAGAGAGCGACGTGATCCGTTCTGCTATTGAGGAATTTATGGAAGATCTGAAGCAGAGTGTGATTGCTGAGCAAATAGTATCTGGCGAGGCTGAGGAGTACATTGATATTGATGCAGAAAAAATAGGATTAAAAATAGCAAAAAAAGGCTAAGTATAGCATAGTTAGATTGACAAAGATGCTCTGGTGTGGTATACACAGGGCATCTTTTTTTGCTGCGCATTGCAGCTGGAGGGTGAACATGCAGGTTCAGTGGACTGTGCAGCAGCAGGTTGGTCCGAGGAAGAGCCAACAGGACTGCTACCTCGCGCACGAGTACGATGAAGATGTCGCGTTGTTCGTCTTGGCAGATGGCATGGGCGGATTGTCGCACGGCTACACAGCGAGCGTGATGGTCTGTGAAGCGGTGCGTGACGGGCTGGGGAGGCTGCTGGAGGCTGACCCCGACAGGACGCTGCTGCACTTCCAGGATATGATTGGCATGGCGGTGCGGCACGCAAGCCGAGTGCTGTACGACCGCAATGTGCGGGAGGGGCGAGTGGGTACGGGACGCATGGGAAGCACCTGCGTCGCACTGGTGCTCACGCGTTGCTTTGGCGTGGTGGCCCATGTGGGAGACAGTCGGGCGTATCGCTTCCACGAAAAAGGGGCGTGCCTGCTGACCATTGACCACACGGCTGCCGGCCAGGCCCACCGGCAAGGCCGGGAGGATTACCTGAACGGCCACTTGTGCCGGTCCGAGATTCCGCCGGTGGCGAATGGCGGTGCGCTGACGCGTGCCATGGGGCTGGAGGAGATGGTCGAGATCGACAGCACTATCGTGCAAGCGCGACCGGGCAATCTCTTCGCCCTTGTGAGTGACGGCATGTCCGATCTTCACCTCAATGACATGTCCCGTGACATTGGACACGCCATCTCGGGCGGCGCAACGTTGCGCGGGGTCGCAGACCGGTTGATGGGGTTGGCACAGGATCGGCCGCCCATGTCCGCGGACTATCCGGACGGCCTCTACGACAACACCACGCTGCTGCTGGCCGCGTTCCTGGCGCACTAGCAAGAGGACAATTTGGAGGGCTTTCCTGCGCGCGATGCAATGTCGCGCGCAGGAGGACCAAACAGAGAGTATGTAATTGACGTACTATGTGTTGGGGTAATGAACAAAATGACAAAAGAATGAAAAAAATCCAAGGTATTACCTTGGATTTTTTAATTTTCACAACACACATCAAGCGATATGTATTCTGTTGGAGTGCGTACGTTAGGGCGTACGCTCCCTGGTGAGGCGGTCTCACGCCGGCAATGCGGCGGATCTGGCCTCGAGTTGGCGGGCGGCGACGAGCTGGCGGTGCATCTCGGCCGCGGCTGCGGCGATGGAGATATCCTGTGGGGTGCACTGCCGGAGCACATCGTCCAATCCTCTGCTGAGGTAGACGTGCACGGCACCTTGGGAGGAGTAGAACACGGTCTCGCCGTACTTCTCTTCGTTGCAGGCAGGAAGCTCAATGTGGACAACAGCGTTCACAGTGAGTGGCCCCTCCACCCCGGGGATTCGCGCGAGGCTCAGCAATGTCGCAGGTTCGATGTTGTTGCAGCGTACCAGCAGGCGCGTGATCGTCCGTCCCATCATTCCCTCCGTGCCCGCTTGGGCAGTGGCAAAACCCTCATTAGTATTGGTGCCTCCGTTATGTCGAACTGCCTGTGTCGGACCTGTCCCATGCGACCAACACAGTAGCCGTGCTTGATCAGCTCATGCGACGGCATGGCAAGCTGTATCCAGTACAGGTCATTCGTCATATCACTAGGATGCGCACTGAGTACTACTCCGGCCTGCTTCATCTCGAGAAGCATCAGCAGATCCACTCGAATGTGCAGCCACCAGCCCCGGTCATCGGCCGCGAACTGCTCGTGACTGACGGCCTCCAGGTTGTCGCTGAACTGGCGCAGCACCACGGCTGAGCCATTCGTCCCGAACACGTAGTACGTGAACGGGGTGCGAAGAATGGTGCTGTGTGGCGCCATCATCCGCTGGTACAGGTGGTAGAGATCCCGTTCAATTCTCGTCGGCTCTATGACGAGGATTTGGAGTCGGATAAGCTCCAGCACCAGTTCGTCCGCAATACGATAGTTCATACCCACTCCTATGCGTCGACTATTTTTTATACAGGAATATATTGATTTTGTCAAGTTTTTCGCTGTGTTGCGCGTATTTCTTGACCTTTAGCCAGCCATCGGCTACTATAAAGAGACTATCTCCATTTTGTTTCTAAATTTGTTTATCTATGGAAGTACTGGTAAAAAAATCAATAGAGCAATCGCCTTTTTTTGTCGTACCACTTTTTGAAGGAAAAGGGTTGAAGGAGGCTTCCCAATACGTGGATAGCCAAACCGCTTCACTCATCGATGCTGTGATTCGGTCCAAGGATTTTGAAGCAAAAAAAGGTACGAGCACGCTGGTGTACTCACCAAGCGGGCAAATGCCACGTATCCTTCTTGTTGGCCTTGGAAAGGAAAAGGATATATCTCTTAAGGGCTACAAAGAAGTGATTGGGAACGCTGTGATTGCTGCTCAGGGGAAAAAACAAACCGCTCTTAGTATTCGAATTCCACAAGAATTAGAAAAAAAGTTTGGACCGTATGCGTGTGGATACTATGGAGCGCTCGCCGCAATGCTTGCTGAGTATAGTTTTGACCAACACAAACAAAAAGATGCGCAGGTGATACCAATGTCTTCATGTACATTTGTTTCTCAACTCAATGGAAAAGATGAAAAACAGCTTATTAAGGGGATTGAGGAGGGACGTCTTGTTGCCGGTGTTATAAATGATATACGTCATTTGGGAAACACGCCGCCCGGCATTATGACACCAACATTATTATCAAAAGAAACTGTTAGACTGTCAAAAAACATTAAGAATGTTTCAGTAAACATATTATCATTGCCTGACATAAAGAAACTCGGCATGGGATGTTTGCTTGGTGTGTCGCAAGGTTCTGTTGAAGAGCCAAAATTTATTATTGTGGAGTATAAGGGAGGCGCAGCATCTTCAAAACCAACAGTTCTTATTGGAAAGGGAATTACATTTGACTCAGGTGGGCTGTCAATCAAGCCGGATGCATACATGTCTGACATGAAATTTGATATGTTGGGCGCTGCAACAGCTTTGGGAAGCATTTTGGCCGCGGCAAAATTGAACGTGAAAAAAAATATTGTTGCGCTGTTGCCAAGTTGTGAAAACATGCCGAGCGGATCGTCATACAGACCGGACGATATTTTGATTGCCATGAATGGGCAGTCTGTTCTTGTAGAAAATACCGATGCAGAGGGGCGACTAATTTTGGCCGATGCGCTGTGCTATGCGCACACGTACAATCCAAAGGATGTTATTGATTTTGCTACACTCACCGGTGCTTGTATGGTGGCGCTTGGCAATGAACGATCCGGGTTGTTTAGTCCGGAGCAGTCACTTATAGAGGGATTGTTGCAGGCGGGGTCAAAGGCCGGAGAATATTTGTGGCATTTGCCATTGGGAGAAGAATACAGCGAAGCAATAAAAGCCGAAGTTGCTGACATAAAAAATTTGGGGGGTGTTGGCGGTTCGCGATATGGCGGAGCGTCAACCGCTGCAGCGTTTTTGCAGTACTTTACAGAAGATCCCAAAACAAAGAAAACCTATCCGTGGGCGCATCTTGATCTATCTAGTTGTTATACGGGTACGAAAGGAAAATCATATATTCGCGGCGGTGCAAATGGATTTGGTGTCCAGACAATGGTTGAGTATTTGAGAGGGTGATGCTTAAAATGATCATAGTACGTTCCTCCCTCTTGTAGAGGGAGGACAGGAGGGAGTAAAAAAGGAGGGATATGAAAAAAGGTCTGAAGCAACAATTTCAGAATAAATTTGAATACAAGGCTAGAAGACAGGGGCTCGCAGCAAGCCCACAAAAGCCGAGTATGTATTGTGGCAAGAAATCAGAAAAAAGAAACTGGGCATTCGATTTCGCAGACAGTGCAGTGTTGGTCCATTTGTTGTCGATTTTTGCAGTTATGAAATGAACTTGGTTATTGAAGTCGATGGCCCTATTCACGAATACCAGCAAGAGTATGATGAACGGCGTGAGCATTATATTTTAAGAAATGGTTACAAAATTGTTCGCTATACCAATGAGGAGGTCTTATTTCATAGAGATAAAGTCCTTGAGGCTTTAAAAAGAATTATTGGTGTATACTTGAGTTGACCCCTCCCCTATAAGGGGAGGGAACGCTTAAAGGCGTTATTTCTATTGTATGATTACATTCATCTCCGGCACAATCCAGCATAAAACAGCCACCGCTGTTGTTATTTTAACCCAAGGTGGTATTGGCTATGAAGTTCGTTTGCCGCGCATGCGTGTGGCGCAGCTTGCTATTGGCAAAACTGTTTCTCTGTACACATACATGAAAGTGTCGGAAAGCGCTATGGAGTTGTTTGGTTTTGATACACCGGAAGAAAAAGAATTTTTTGAGCTGCTGTTGTCTGTCAAAAGTGTTGGACCAAAAAGTGCGATGAATATTTTGTCGCTTGGCTCCATTTCAGACATCAAATCCGCCATTGCGCGGGGTGATGCAACGTATTTATCTGCTGTGCAGGGCATGGGAAAGAAAACAGCAGAACGCCTTTGCGTAGAGCTTAAATCAAAGGTAACGTTTTCCGATGGGGAAGATCGTCAGTCAATGGGTGACAGTGGTATTTTGGCAGAAGTGATAGACGCGCTAACCTCAATGGGCTATTCAAAGGATGAGGCAAAAGCAAAAGTTATGACATTGGAAACAGAGGGTAAGAGCACTGAAGAAATATTGAGACAGGCGCTGCGGGGGTAGGAAACATGACACAAAACAAAACACTGATAACGTGACACAATTGTTGAAATAAAAAAACCTCTTTTGAGGTTTTTTGTATTGCTGTTTTATTTCCCACTAAATAATTTTTTGAAAATTTTTTTTATGCCACTTTGTTTTGGTTTTTTTTCAGAATGCGTCGGTAAAGGTGCTATTTCAGGGTTGTGTGCAGGAGGTGTTGCTTTGGCAATTTCATCCTGCGTTTTTTCCAATGCCGCTTGACGTTCATTTTCAGCGGCTTTCCTTTCTTGTCGTATCTGTTCTGCCACGTTTTGTCTTTCACGTCTCTCGTCGGCTTCCCTATTTTTACGCTCTGTGGCTCTCTGGTTAGCTAACTCTTTATTTACCTCGATATGTAGACCCTCTCCGTCTTGCTCAATACGCAATGCCCCTGTTTTGAGCGCGTCGTTGAGGTGTTTGCGATCTATAACTGTTTCTCCACCCCCCACATAGGGGTCGCCATAGAGGGGTACTTCTTCTTCTGTCCCGAAAAATGGAATGCCGAGGTCTTTTAGGATGGCTCTTGCTTCTTCAGGCAGATCCTTGGGGGCTCTCAGATCCTCCATAAACTCAAATCCATTGTATGTAACTTTCACAAAACGATCATCTGGATACATCTTCAGTAATTCAAAATCGACCGACTGTTTTTTTACTGTTTCGTCAGTGCCAAGTTTTTCAATTTTGCGGTTGTCACCCTCCTGTGAAAGCGACAGTGTTCCGGCTTCGAGTGCTGCATTGAGACCTACCTTTGGAATTGTAATTGAAAATTGAAAATTCGAGTATGCTAAATCCATAGCTTCAGATTGAACAGCACTCATTGATCCATCAATGGGAATGCCGGCTTGCATAAATGCCTCGAGCTGTTCTTCCAAGGTTTTTATATATTTCTTATCTCGAATGGTTAGCCTGAGGTCTGAGGCAAATTGCTGTATTCCCTTGGATTCCACCATTGTTGCCATTGCTTCTATGCTTGCGGATGTCCCAAGATTAATGAGTTGTTCCGGGGCGTTGATTTCTTGTTCCTTTGGTACTTCGACCATACCTGTCTATTCCTTGATTATAATGTGACAATAGTCACCACTGTATCACCAGCCTCTTTAAAGCGCATGATGCGGACACCTTGGGTGGCGCGGCCAAGCGTTGAGACTGACTTGAGCGGAATGCGTACAGCTTGTCCGCTGCTGCTCATGAGCAGCAGGTCGTGCTCTTCTGCATTATTGATAATTTGGCCATTTATAATGGAGCCTGTTTTATCAGTGATATTCATT
Source organism: Candidatus Magasanikbacteria bacterium CG10_big_fil_rev_8_21_14_0_10_47_10 (assembly GCA_002773135.1). GTDB lineage: Bacteria > Patescibacteriota > Patescibacteriia > Magasanikbacterales > UBA922 > 1-14-0-10-47-10. Next base: position 10,450 of record PFCB01000003.1, on the reverse strand, counting down.
GTTTTAATTCCACTGCCGCCGCGGCCCTGTACTTTGTACTCATTCAGCGGTGTGCGTTTCCCAAGTCCATTTTCGGAAACTACCAGCAGCTCAAGAACGCCTCTTTTGGCCAGCTCCGGATCTACCACGTCCATGCCAATGATATCGTCACTCGATTTGAGTCGCATACCGCGAACACCTGAGGCGGTGCGCCCCATTGGTCGAACATTGCTTTCCTTGAATCGGATTGCTTGACCATGCGAGGTTACAAGCATGACATCATCCTTTCCGCTCGATGGCCGTACCCATTGTAATAGATCATCCTCATGCAATTTCAGTGCGATAAGGCCAGAGCGGCGCACATTGTTGAAGTCCTCAATCTTCGATTTTTTTATGGTTCCTTTGGTTGTTGCCATGACCAAAAATTTATATTTGCTCATGTCTGCCATTGATAGAATAGCTGATACTTTTTCGTTTGGAGCCAGTTGCAAAAAGTTCACAAGCGCCTGCCCTTTGGATGTGCGTGATCCTACCGGAATATCGTACGCGCGAAGCTGAAAGACGCGACCTCGTGTGGTAAAGAAGAGCATGTTGTCATGCGTGTTGGTGGAAATAAGATGTTCCACCATGTCTTCTTCTTTTGTTGTCAGCCCAATAACGCCCTTGCCACCACGATGTTGCTGTTTGAATGTATCAACCGGCACGCGTTTGATATAACCGTCTTCTGTTGCAATAATAATGGTTGGCTCATTTGGTACCAAATCTTCGACACTAAATTCCTTCACACCGTGCGCAATGATGTGAGTGCGTCTCTCATCACCAAATTGATCTCGGATTGACTCGATGTCTTTTCGAATAAGGCCGAGAATCTTTTTTGGATCTTTTAAAATGCTTTCAAGCTCCTTGATGAGTGCCATTTTTTCTTTCAGTTCATCTTCAATTTTTTGGCGCTCCAAATTTGCCAATTGCTGAAGTCGCATGTCCAAAATAGCAACGGTTTGGCGTTCTGTAAACTTGAATTTCGCCATCAAATTCACCTTTGCGTCTTCTTTATCTTTTGATTTTCGGATGGTGGTAATGACCGCGTCGATTTTGTCGAGCGCTTTTTTGAGACCTTCCAAAATATGCGCGCGATCCTTTGCCTTTTCCAAATCAAATTCTGTTCTGCGTCGGATAACCTCTTGGCGATGTTTGATATGTTCCTCCAATACCATTTTTAGTGTTAGCAGCCGTGGCTGAATGCCGTCCACGAGGGCAATCATATTGTAGTGGAAGGTCGTCTGGAGCTCTGTGAGTTTGAAAAGACGATTAAGCACTTTTTTAGGATACGCGTCTTTTTTTAACTCTACAACCACGCGGACTCCGTGCTTGTTTGATTCGTCTCGCAAGTCTTTAATGCCGTCAATTTTCTTTTCTTGTACCAGCGTGGCAATTTTTTCGAGCAAGTTTGCTTTATTAACTTGGTACGGAACCTCACTGACGATTATACGAAACACACCTTTGTTATCTTCTTCAATGTCTGTCTTGGCTCGCAGAACAACACCGCCGCGCCCCGTGGCGTATGCAGCCGCAATATCCGCTTTGTTATAGATAATGCCGCCGGTTGGGAAATCCGGTCCCTTTACAGATTCAAGCAGGTCTTCTGTCGTTGCTTTTGGATTTTCAATGAGGTGAATAATTCCATCACACAGTTCGCCGAGATTGTGCGGTGGAATATTGGTTGCCATACCAACCGCAATACCCATGCTTCCATTGAGCAACAGATTTGGCAGTTTGCTCGGCAGGACTCTTGGTTCTTTTGTTGATCCATCATAGTTGCTGGTGAAATCAACAGTGTTTTTTTCAATATCAAAAAGAAGCTCTTCTGCCACTGCGTGCAATTTTGCTTCGGTATACCGCATGGCTGCCGCGCTATCGCCGTCCATGGAACCAAAGTTCCCCTGGCCGTTTACCAGCGGCGCGCGCATGGAAAAGTCTTGCGCCATGCGCACCAATGAATCATAAATGGCAGAGTCGCCATGCGGGTGGTATTTGGCCATGACGTCGCCCACCACGTGGGCGGATTTTCTGAACTTACTGGTATGCTTGAGACCCAGACGCCACATGGAGTATAAAATGCGGCGGTGGACGGGCTTGAGACCGTCGCGGACATCTGGCAGCGCCCGGGACACAATCACGCTCATGGCATAGTCCAGGTACGACGTTTTCATCTCGTCTACCAGCTGCACTGGTTCAATACGTGCCAGCGTTGTTTTTTCCTCTCCGTTCACAGGCGTTTTCAGCATTTTTTTCTTTGGCATACAAAATAATCTCTACTCGTTATTTTCTGATTCAGTTTCAAGGGTTCCCGTGCTTGCGGGCGTGTCAGTTGCCAGTGCGTCGGTTGACGTTGCAATGAAGACCGTGGTTTGCGTAGATGGGGAGGCTTCTTTTTGTCTTTTAAAAAATGAAGCGATTTGATCTTTTACCGACTTTTTTACTGCTGTTGTGTCAGTGTGAGTTTGATCCGTATCGTCAAGAACCGTAAAGATATTACTGTATTCTTTCTTTACTTGACTGACAAGTCCGGGCGTTTTTGGGCTCGACAGATCGACTTCTTTTACAAACGCCTGCATGCTCATAATCCACAAAAGCAGGGTGGAGAGCATGAGGGTGGTAACGCCAAACCAAAGCAGTGATTTTTTCTTTCGGATATGAGCGCGGGCTTCCCCCGTTGGGTACGCGTGGGCTTGCGTGTTGGCGATGCCGGCTTTTTCCTCCGGCGCGCCGTATTGCGTTTTGAGCTGCTGCGCGATGAGATCGGGAATAGCCGTTGCCGCGTCTTGAATCGTTTTTCTATCCTGTGAGCTCACTTTTTTCTTTGGCACCGGCTTCCTTTGCGCGCCTTTCTTTTTCTTTGGCGCTGATTTTCTCTTTTTGTTCTCATCTTTGGATTGTGCTCCTTTTTTGACAGGCATAAGGTAGACACTAAACTCAAAATTCCAAATTCTAAACTCTAAACTTTGCTCTTTATTCTTTACTTACGACAATTACCTTCATTTCTTCTTGGGGTAAATCTTTTTGTTTGATTATAACTTTCTTCTCTTCTTTTTGAGGCTGCACACCGACTTCTTTTATAAAGCCGTCGATTCCTTTGGCATCCGGGTCGTTATCTGATTGATATGCGATGGGAATAACCACGCGCGGTTCAATGGACTGAATGGCTTTGACCGCACTGCGCGCGCCGTACGATCCGTTAACGTCGCCGATTGGTATCATCAAGATGTCCACCCCTGCGAGCATTTCCAGTTGCTCGTCAGTCAGTTCTTCTTTTGCAAGGCCTAAATGCCCCACGCTCATACCTTCCGCGTCTATCCGAACGAGAGTTTGACCCTTTTCATGCCCCTCTGCCATGGAAATGAGAACGCCGTGGGTTTCACACTCTCCGGGGGTGGAAAGGGTAAAGGGGTTGCCGGAAATTGTCAGAGAGTTTTTTTCGCCTCTGGTATATAGTGCGATGTCCGCCGAGAGGCTTCTTGGGAAGGTTCCTTTGTCTACTTTGTACGGGTCTATGAGAACGACAACATCTGTATCCGCCGGCTTTGTTTGGATCCGAACCGCCGATGTCCCAAGCCATGAAATATGCATACAATATCAATCTAAAAATCTTCTCAATTATATCTCATGGCGACCGCCTCTGCAAGGGCAGCGGGCTTGCAATAATCCGGCGCCTGTGATAGAGTGTGGGCTACAGTTAGTACCTTAATTTATTCCCCGCAGCGCGGGGGCTTGGGGGCAGAATACCTGCGTTCGGGCTAAAAGTGTTTTTTTATTTATGAGCACAAAAAATGGTGAGACAGGACAATTTGCAGAATTGTTGCAAGACTTTTTTGCCAAATTGCCCAAAGTGGGTGAAATGGTGACAGGAAAAATCATTTCCGTTGATAATGGCGCTGTTCGCATTGATGTGAGCGGTTTGGTCACCGGCGTTGTTCGGTCAAAAGAGTTGTTTTCAGAATCAAAAGAATATGCTGACCTAAAGCCCGGGGACGAGGTTACGGCAACGGTTGTAGAGCAGGAAAATGAAAATGGCGAAATGGAGCTCTCATTCCGCATTGCCGGGTACCAGCGCGTCTGGGACAATCTGATAAAGTACAGAGACGACGGCATTACCTTGGATGGGAAAATTGTTTCCGCGAACAAGGGTGGCCTGATGGTTAAAATTGACGCGGTCAATGGATTTTTACCTGTATCTCAGTTGGCTCCCGAACACTATCCACGCGTTCCGGGCGGTGATAAAAATAGAATACTGGAGCAATTGCAGGATATGATTGGTACGTCACTGCAGGTGAAAGTATTGGATGTGGATCAACGGCAAGAAAAGCTGATTGTCTCGGAAAAAGCTGTGTGGGAGGATGATCAAAAGGCTGTGCTGGAATCGTACGCGATTGGAAATGTTGTGGAAGGCGAAATTTCAGCCCTTACCAACTTTGGTGCATTTATGAAATTTGGCAATGGCTTGGAAGGTCTGATCCACATTTCAGAAATTGTCTGGCAGAGAATTGATCATCCAAAAGATGTTCTGAAGGTTGGACAAAAAGTAAAAGCGCAGATTATTGATTTGAATAAATCAAAGATTTATTTGTCCATGAAGCGCTTGATAGATGATCCATGGAAGAGCGTCAAAGATAAATTTACGGTTGGCCAAGTTGTAAAAGGAGAAATCCATAAAATTGAACCATTTGGTTTGATGGTCAAATTGGATGACGATATACATGGATTGGCGCATGTGTCCGAAGTATCTGACAAGCCGGTGCATGACGTATTGGAGCTGCGTGAAATGTTCAAAATTGGAGAAGAGCGCGAGTTTGAAATCATCAATATCGAAGCTGCCGAACACCGGCTGGGTCTGCGCCTGAAGGGCGTGTCCGCCTCCGCTGTCGCTCCGGCGGATAAAAAGCCGAGGGTGGAGGAGAAGAAGGAAAAAGAGACGTCTGGTGATGCTGAGGAGACCTCGGAAGAAGCACCGGCTGACGCGGCAGTGCCTGCCGAAACAGAAGCTACTGACGAAGGGGATAACAAGGAGTAAAAAGGTAAAAAGAAAACGTCTCGCAAACAGTGGGACGTTTTTTTGTGTATCAATTTTGACGAAGTGCGTGCGGACATATACTATATGTGTATATGGAAACAAAAAAACATTCAGAATTTTTGCAGCAAGTTGAACAAACAAAAATAGAACAGGCACCGGCAGAGGTGATTTCTTTTGATGAGTGGAAAGATCAACTAGAAAAAACAAATACGGCTCAAGACTATCTTCATGCGCTTCAATCTGCACCGACAGGGTCAGAGCCGGAGGCAGTGAGAGAGTATTTTTTTGGAAGTGGTGGAGTTGTTGAAACTATAGAAGAAAAAAAATTGTTGCCAATCAAGGATCATTCGTATAGTTGGGGCGACCCAGACGCCGATGTTGCGGGTTACATTGAAGAAAATGGTTTTGAAAGCGCAGTGAATTTGGCTATGGTGCAGGCGTTAGAAGATGCTAGCGATGTTTTGGAAGAGAAAAAAAATGAGTATGCGCGTCTAGCAAAAGAATTATTGGCTCAAGAACATTCTTTTTTGACGAGAAGTACTAAAGAGGGAGAAGTCTACTGGGCTACACGTTCAGAAGATATTGAGGTCATAGACATGGGAGAGTCATCAGGGTGGGAAGATGATGAAAGTTTTTTTACAGAAGATATGGATGCCACTGAAAATGGCATCCGTCAGATACAAGGAATATTGCGTGCAATAAAAAAACATAGTGTTGATGGGCTTGAAAATGAAGTATTGGATTCTACCATGGATATGTTTCCTGCAGCATTTACTAGGCAAGTATCTGGCATGTATTCGGAAGGCAGTTCTGGCAATATCGCAGATGTTTTGCTGAAGCGTTTACGTGATAGTAGTAGAAGTAATATAGAGCGTGATGCAGTAGGGCGTGTTCTTTATCTAATTGAACTTGGTAAAATTGGTATTTCCGAAAATGTAGTGTCATACCTGGAAAAAAAGTACGAACTCCAACAAATGGGAGAAGAAAAGCAATTTGATTTTGCTCGACGCATTACCGGAGACGGGAAGGTGGGACTATTTGAGACGAACGGTGCGCTTGCCGGATTTTTTGAGCTTGGTGACCTGGCCGCAGATGATGAGCGTAGACAAGCACAAGTGCTGGAAGTTTCTCGCGATTTGCTGTTTGCTGACCCCAATACACCGGATGAAATTCGGCAGCAATTTCTTGCGGACTACACAGACTTTTATGAAAAAGTTTTTGGTGAAGTCGGCGGTGTGCGGATGAGTGACTTGTCTTTGCGCGAGCAGGTGTGGATGTATTCATTTTGGCGTAACGCCGAGCCCAGTACGTGGGATAGTGTAAAAGAACTTCAAATGGAATATGGTTTTTCCGGTATCAAGTCATTTATTGCGGGGGAATACGATGCCAAGATTGGTGAAAAGATTATCGCGTTCACGCGAGCTCAAGGTATCTCGAATGAGAAAAAACATGAAGTTTTTGATCGATTTTCTCGACTGGCTGATCAGCTCGATGACGCAGAAACATTGGTGGCGAAATACGCATCTGATCAACAGCCAGGTGGCGCGCAGCGGGTGACCGCGGAAATTGCAAAACGGGCAGCCCGGATGTTAGGGGCCTATATTGACGCCCCTAATGAACAGGCGCTCAATGCAAAAATGGAAGGGATGAGAGAGGATGTGGTGTTGTTTGCCGCTGCATTCAAGGCGCTGCTTAAAGGAAAAGAAATTTCTGACCTGTCAGAGATTGCGGGTATTGATTTTGAAATGGTTGGGCCGTCTGTGCTGTCTGAGCGCGACAAAGAACAGATGCGTGTGATGCTCAAAAAAAATAATCAGGACGAGGAAGGGCAGCTGCAACCGTTCGCAGAGGAAGTTGTATTGCCGAGCATGGAAAAATCTTTTTCAGATGAAAGTAACCGATATTTTTTGCTTCGTCAGGATGGCAATGTCATTGCCTATTTTAGAATGCAGGACAGGGCCGATGACGTCTATTTCGGCTCATTTAATGTGGACGCCGATGCGATCGGCGCAGGGCTGGGTAGTATCCTTATGGAGAAGCGGTTCGCAAAAGAAGCCAAGGGCAGAAAGATTGTCGCGAATGTGACGGCAAAGAACCCGGCTGCAGGCGCATATGTGAATCAACACGAGTTTGTCATAACGGACTTCTTGCCGGATGTGGCGGGTACAGGGACTGACGGGTTTACCATCGTGCGTGACGACACAAAAAAGGACGCGTATATTTCTCGATTTGAAAATGTTGAAGCGATGGCTGCAGGCCGCGTCATAAAGGAACAGTTCAATTTGAATAAAGATCGTGAGGCCTTTACTCGCATGATGGAACAGCGGGTAACTTCGGGTGAGTATGTTGTCACGCATTATTCTATCAACCCAAAGACAGGGAAGGGAGATTGTGTGTTTGAGCGCATCCGCGCGGCGTCAGAAGCTGGTGAGTCCGTCACTGCTGAGGCGGCGTGAACGTCTTGGCTTGTTGCCATAGCAATTCAAAAATACTGCGATGATAATTGGCAATGTTCGTATCTTCGATAATAACCCCGATCATGGATGTCTGTGTGAACGTGGCATACGAGATTTTATTGTTGTAGATTTCAACAATGGTCGAGTGGAAGAGCGGATGGTCTGAGGAAAGCAGACGCGTATAGGTAAGGCCGCTGTCATATTTGGCAAGAAAATCTCTATTGAATGGAGAGTCCCCTGAAAGGGCTCTTTTTTTTATGTTTCGTTCCCGACGAATTTTCATGTATTCATCGTTCACCGGCTTGGAGTGTTTGATAAAGGTTTCCAGGTCGCCCATAGTCAAAATTTCATCCTTTGCATCCAGAGAGTCCCACAACACCTCTTTTATCCCATCAAGCCCCTCAAAAAACCGCACTCCGGGCTTGTGCATACCTAGGTTGTAGGTGCCAGTGAGGCTATCAATGGTTTGTGTGAGTTCTCCTTCCAACAGAGCAACATCTCGTTTTTTTTGCTCAATCAAGCTAAAAAGCTTGTTTGGGTGGACCGGCGTATAATAGGCGTTTCGACCTTCTTTTCTATACTCAACATAACTGTCAGCCAGCAGGACAGAGAGGGCATCATACACACTAGCCCGGGAAAGATCAGTGTGCTTGAGTATGGCGGGTACGGTTGACTCACCATTTTGGAGCAGTACGAGGTAGATTTCTGCCTGGACTGGTTCCATACCGGCGGCTGAGAGGGTTTCTTGAAGGGTCATATACAAATGTGGTATGAAACTTGGCTAGTTTTAGCCAAGTTTTGGTAGGCAGGACTGGAACAGTATTGCAAGCAAAGTTCTATTTTTTGGCTAATTATAGAGACATTATAGCATATATTGTGCAAACTGTCAAGTAAATACTGGACAGTTTTTTTGTTAATAAATTTTGCTTAATGTAGCCTATTTCTATACTATATATTCTTTGTTTCCACGTACCCCTTGACATTTCCGCCTAAACCTGCTATACTATGCCGTTAACATGAAAGACCGAAGAGATTCCAGTATCAAGCGAAAGACCATTACAACCTATATATAGACTTACCACACGGAAGGAGACCCTCCTCCGCTTCGCTACGGCGGGCAGGGAGCCAGGGTTTCATCCTGTAGGTATTTACCACACGGAAGGAGAGAGCCAAGTGGTAAAGATAGGAAAAAGGCTAAAATAAGCCAATTTCTCTATCTTTACTCGCTCTCCCTTCCGGGAGAGCATTTTTCGTTGTTTTCTGAGAAGAGACGAAGTACGGGGGATTCAATCCATATGAGAGCCCTGCCAGTTACTTGTCTCTTCTCTCGAAGCAACTCCAGCCCAATATCGGGTGTTCGTCCTCAGCTTGTTGGAGGAGGAACATCAGTGCGGGTCCAAGTGAGGAGCCGACGAGAACTATACATATACACGATGCTTGATCAGATCGCCCATGTGAATAGGAGAGAGTCCTATCGGCGAGAGGGTCACATCATCTCGTACTCCCCGATCCTGCCAATAGCGGGAAAAGGGTTACGCTCCGACGAAAGTCGGAGTGAATATGGAGATAGTAGGCGGTGCCGAGCAATCGGTTCAGCCTCTCTCGCGATATTCCTACAGATCTTACGAGAGTTCTGTAGTACCGAGTGCGCCTTTCTCTGATTGTCTTTTTGACGATGTCATCCTGAACTTGTTTCAGGATCTCAGACTCAGAACCAATCGGTGAAAAGGCACTCTGTATTACTGGTATAACATGTAACGCAGATAACCTAACACATATGTATCCAACGATACTGTCCATCATGATCTAAAAAAAGACCCCGACAGAGTCGGGATCAAAAAAATGTTCTCTACAATTAGGTTCTAGGAAAGGGTTCCATACGCATAATACGGCTATGGTCATGTGGCGTTATCACTCGCGTGCTCGCAAGTGTGTCCACTACTGCACCAAGTTTATCGTTTCCCTTGCGTGTGACGGAGATCAAATCACCGCGGAGTGAACTAATCTTTTCATCAAGATAATCCTTGGTGACCATGGTTGATTCAACTTTGACGAGACGACCTTCGACCCTGTCAAGGCGAGTATCGACAGAAGTGGAAAAATCGTTGACCGCTGCCAGGATAAGATCCTGGTTGGCAGCGAGATCATTGAACTTGGTCTCTAGACCCGTGAACCTGGTCTCAAGTCCGTCAAACTTGGTATTAAGACCCCCGATTTCAGTCCGGATGAAACCCTTAATTTCATCGAGGACTTGCTGATTGGTTGGTTGCTGTGACATATTCCCTCCCATTAATGAGTAACTATCTAGGACACGTACTATACCAATCAAAAAGAATCTGTGTCAAACAGACGCAATTCCCTCAACCTTT
>PFCB01000003.1:0-547 GCA_002773135.1 Candidatus Magasanikbacteria bacterium CG10_big_fil_rev_8_21_14_0_10_47_10 | reverse complement strand
TTTAGAAAAAGTATCTGTAGGAAATTAAAAAAGGGCCACCACGTCGAATAGCCCTCGGGAGCGAGGAGTGCAAGACGTGGTGGATGTGAAGATGGCGAGCCGGAATGTTCCCTCGGTCGTGCGCGAGGCAATCGCGCAGGCCGAGGGAACTGAGCCGCATCGCGTTGGGAGGGCCTATTACAAGGCCACCCCCGACGCCAGGGCGGCGAGCTCGAGCCCGGACCACGGGCCGTACCTCGTGTTCACCCGCTACGGGAGTCCCATTGTGGACCCCGAGTGGGAGAGCTCGAAGGCGGCCCAAAAGGTCTGGTCTGTCGTCGACAAGTGCGTCTTCTTCGAAGACGCGCTCGTCGCCCGCCACGTGGATGCATATTTCACGTGGCAGGCCGCAGACGGCTGTCTCTCCGACCTGTGCCTCTACTGTGGCGCCGACAACGGCGTCAACGGTGAGTTCAGGTCCGGGTGGGACTGCTGCCACTGCGGCGGCAACTAGGCCACCGGGCAGAGCTCAGAAACCGAACCGGCGGTAAACCGGGACAGGCCAACG